>NZ_VJZC01000950.1 GCF_009377185.1 Streptomyces spongiae | reverse complement strand
GACGGGTAGGGGCGGCGGGGGCGAGGAAAAACCCGGTGTACCCCCACCGGCCGTGACCCTCATCTCACCGGGAACGCCACGTCACACACCGGGTCCTCGGGCCCGGCCGCGTCCCAGTCGGCGAAGTACACCTCACGGCACGGCCCCGCGACCTCCAGACCGCCCTCCCGCGCGATCCACGCCCCCACCGCGTCGAACGCCGCGTGGATCTGCGGATTGGCGACCTGCGCCTTGCTGATGCGCGTGTAGACCAGCCGCCGCGCGGGCTCACGGCGAGCCTGCGTCTCCCAGGCCCGCCCCTGACCACCCGCCCAGGCCCGCGCGGCGACCTCGTCGGCGACCGGCACGCACGCCTCCGCGGGCCCGTCGCTCTCCAGGGAGACCTCGGAGTAGTACACGACGAACGGCGCCCCGGTGATGCCGCCGCACTCCCGGGCAGCCTCCTCCAGCCGCCCCAGCGATGCCCCGATCCAGGTGGGCAGCTCGTCGGCCAGCACGTGCCGCCGCTGTGTGAGCACCCACTGCTCGGGCACGTCCACCGTCTCGATCTCGAACTTCCCGTACAACTCGGAACTCCTCCCGGAAAGGTGTGCACGGAGGTAGTCCACGAGCGCCCGCTGTCCGGCCAGCCGCGCCTCCACGGCCGCCCAGTACGCGGCGACCCGGTCCGCGGCCCGTTCCCCCTCCAGCTCGACGACCTCGGCGATCCGCGCGAGCGGCATGTCGAGCTGGCGGAGCAGGGCCACGAGACGGGCACGTTCGGCCTGGTCGGCACGGTAGTAGCGGTAACCGCTCACGTCGTCGACGTACGCCGGCGTGAGCAGTCCCTGCCGGTCGTACAGCCGCAGGGCCTTCGCCGACAGCCGCGTCCGCGCGGCGAACGCGCCGATGGTCAACAGGTCGCCGGCTACCCGATCCCCGGCCCCCGGTCTCCCCGTCGGTGGTTCCCCGTCCACCACGTCCATCGCGTCGCCGTCCTCCAGGTCCACCACGCCGTCCTCCGTCGCCGGGCGGCCAATCGCCCGGCGACAGGGACGCTGCACCTTGCCCCAAGGGGAAGGTCAACCGATCAACCGATGGCCTTCTCCACCGCCGCCACGACCTCCGCCGCCTCCGGCTCGGTCTGCGGTGAGAAGCGGGCGATGACCGTGCCGTCGCGGCCGATCAGGAACTTCTCGAAGTTCCACCGGATGTCACCGGTGTGGCCCTCGGCGTCGGCGTGGTCCACCAGCCGGGTGTACAGCGGGTGCCGTCCCTCGCCGTTCACCTCGGCCTTCTCGGTCATCGGGAAGGTCACGCCGTACGTCGCCGAGCAGAACTCCGCGATCTCCTCCGACGTCCCCGGCTCCTGCCCGAGGAACTGGTTGCACGGCACCCCGAGCACGGTGAAGCCCTGGGCGGCGTACTGCTCGTGCAGCCGCTCCAGGCCCGCGTACTGCGGGGTCAGCCCGCACTTGGAGGCCACGTTCACGACAAGGACGGCCTTGCCGTGGTACTGCGCCAGGTCGGCGGAGCCGCCCTGCAACGCACCGATCTGAACATCGAGTACGGAGTTCCCAGCAGTGTTGTCAGCAGTCATGAGCGGATGCTAACTCCGGCAGGTGTCCCGCCGACGGTGGGCCACCTCAACCCCGCTGCGCTGTGACGAGCACCTCACCCGCCGCGGTCCGGTAGTACAGCACCGACCGCCCGGCCCGCCGCCTGCGCACCAGCCGCGCGTCCAGCAGCACCCGCAGATGCCGCCCGACGGACCCGAGCCCCTGCCCGGTGAGGGCCACCAACTGGGTCGTACTCATGGGGGAGTCCAGCAGCACGAGCACCCGGGCCCGCGCGTCGCCGAGGAGCGCGCCGAGTGCGGCGGGTACGGACGACGTGACCGGCTCCTCGGTGAGCACCCCCGCACACGGGTAGACGACGGCGTACCGCTCGCCCTCGTCCCACGACACCCAACCGTGCCGCTGCGCGGTGACCGGCACGAAGAGCAGCTCGGCGCCGGAGATCTCACGCGGCGGGTACTCGTGCAGGTTCACCTGGAGACGGTCCCCGCCCAGCCACCGCATGCCCGGCCGCAGCGCGTCGAGCACCGTGCTCCATCCGCCCTGGCCCAACTGCGCGGTCCGGGCGAGGACATCGGCCTCGAGTACGCGCCGACGCCGCTCCCAGTACGGCCGTACGGTCTCCTCCCACACGAACTGCAGGAGTTCGGCGGCGCGTTGGGGGAGGTCGTCGCGTCGGAGGCGGCCGGGGAGGGGG
>NZ_VJZC01000949.1 GCF_009377185.1 Streptomyces spongiae | reverse complement strand
CCCCACCCCCGGCCGACGCCACACGCGGACGCGGACTGCTGCTCGTACGGCAGTGCGCGGACGCGTGGGGCGGGTGGCCGCTCGGAGACGACCGGTCCGGGCGGAGTGCGGGGAAGCTGATGTGGTTCGAGGTGGGCGGTGCGGGAGCCCGGCGCCAAGGGGTGGCCGCTTGAAGCCGGCGCTGTTGTCCGGCTGCGCCGCTACCGTGGGCGGCAAGGAGCACAGACCGAAGGAGCCTCGCGTGAGCACTCAGCCTGATCACGGGCAGGAGCTGATCCCCCGGCCGGAGCGAACCCCGGAGGTCGTCCGTGTCGCCCTCGCTCGCATCGCCCCGCATCGGCTGGGCGAGATGGAGCGGCACAAGGAGCAGGCGCTCACAGCCGCGATCGCGGACGGCAAGATCGGTCACCTCCAGCACTGGCTCACGTACTGGCACGCGCAGGTCGAGATCGAACGCCGCCCCGATCTGTCCGCCCGCTACCGCGCCGCACTCGCCTCAGTGCACGGCACGGAGGGCAGGGACGACCCCGCATTCCGGTCAGGCATGAACGAGCTGACCGCCGTCGAGGCCGAGGCCCAGCGGGCGGTGTCCGCGTGACCTGGACGTGGGAGTACGACCCGGACGAACAGCACGTCGCAGGCGAAGGCCCCAAAGGAGGCTTCGCCCATGTGTCCGGCGGCTTCTTCAACTACCTCATCGTCCCCCGGCACGAGCGGCTCTACATCATGCAGGTGACCTTCCTGTGAAACACCAGGGCTCGTGCGCAGCCGGATGTTCGAGCTGAGGAGTCAGAGGGCTCGCGAAACCTACCCGGCCAGCACGTTCCAATCCCCCTGAGTGACGGCATGATTACCATCGCGCAGCTAGCCTCACTGGATTTAGGCTAAGTGGAATCAGGCTAAGAAGCCAGGTAGGAGACCCACCCCCATGTCCATCCCCAAACCCTCCGCCGTCTTCGGCCGCGTCCATGAGTGGGACGAACTCACACGTTTCTGTACGGACAAGGCCCCGGGGCTGCGTATCGGCGTCGTCCGGGGGCGGCGGCGGCACGGCAAGTCGTTCCTGTTGGAGCACCTGTGCAGAGCTGTCGACGGTGTCTACACCCTCGCCCTTCAGCAGAGCCGGGCCATGGCCCTCGACCGTTTCTCCGACAGCCTGGCCCAGGCGGTCGGCTTCCGGATCGGGCGGTTCACGTCATGGGTCGAGGCCCTCGACGCCGCAGCCGACGCGCTCACCAGCCGAAGCGACGGCACCGCACCCCCGCTCCTCGTCCTCGACGAGTTCCCGTACCTCGTCACGCACTCTCCGGAACTGCCCTCCGTCCTTCAGGCGCTCTACGACCAGCGCGGTCCGTCCTCGGGTAAGCCGGCATTGCGGATCATCCTGTGCGGTTCCGCGATCTCGACCATGTCGACGTTGCTCGCCGGTGACCAGGCGCTGCGTGGGAGGGCCGTGATCGACATGCGGATCGGGCCTTTCGGGTTCCGGGACGCGGCGGAGTACTGGAGGGTGGGCGACCCGGAGACGGCGTTCCTCGTGGACGCCGTGCTCGGAGGAGCTGCCGGGTACCGGGATGTGGTGGGAGACCCGCCGGAACCCGGAGACGACGGGTTCTACGCATGGCTCGCGCGCAGCGTGTTCAACCCGTCCCACATCCTGTTCACCGAACCCGAGTACCTGCTGGCCGAGGACCCGCGCATAAGCGATCGCGCCACGTACCACGCCATCTGGGAGGCGGTGTCGTCCGGCGCCGCGACGCCCACGCAGATCGGTGGGCTCGTCGGCATGGACGCGAAATCGCTGACGTACCACCTCAACATCATGAAGGCGGCGGCCTTCGTCCGGTACGAACAGGATCTGCTGCTCCAGCGCAAGCCCGTGATCACCGTGGCCGACCCCATCGTGCGCTTCCACGACCTGATCGTGCGTCCGAACCTCGTCGACTTCGAACTGAGGGAGGGGCGGGCCGCATGGGAGCGGTCGAGGGAGACCTTCTCCTCCAAGGTCCTCGGCCCGCACTTCGAGGACCTGGCCCGCCAGTGGACACTCCGGTACGGGCGCGAGCAGGGACTCGACGACATCGGACAGGTCGGCACGACAATCGTCGCCTGCCGCGAACACCGAGGGCACGAGGTCGACGTCGTCGCCCTCGCCCGTACGTCCCGTCCGCGTGACAAGAGCGCGCGCATCACCCTCCTCGGTGAGGCCAAGGCGACCAACAAGCCGCGAACAGCCGCCGACCTGAGGCGTCTTGAGCACATCCGGGA
>NZ_VJZC01000948.1 GCF_009377185.1 Streptomyces spongiae | reverse complement strand
GTCCTCAAGCGTTGTAGGGGCTGAATGGTGCGGGCGGCGTTGGATCGTGTGGGGCGGCGCTGGATTTCTCCGGGCGGGGCCGAGGCTTTTAGGGGCGCGGGGAACTGCGCGACCAGCCCCCACTCGCCCGCACACAACGCACCCACCCCGGACACCCCAAGGGGGGATGGGGGCGGAGCCCCCTTCAAGGCACTTCCCCCCGGCTCCGCGCGTTCTCGTACGCCGTCGCCGCCCGCAGCCTCTCTATCGTCGTCGCGGCCCGCAGGGAGTCGGGCGCGCAGTCCCACTCCCGCCCCCCTCCCACCGGTCTCAACTGCACGTACGGCCCCTCGTGCCCCATCACCCGGCCCACCGCTCCGGTACGGGTATCGACCGCGTACGACCCGACCGGCGGCTTCATCCCACCGTCGCTCACCGCAACGCCGCCGCGAGGCGTGCCGCGACGGCGACGGAACAACCCCCCAGTTCCACCCGCGGACAGGGCGCCTCCCGCGCGAGAGTCGCCGGGTCGATCCCCAGTGACGGCAAAACAATTCCGGCCCTCGCGAGCGCCTGCCGCAATTCCTCCACCGTGTCCTCCGCCTCTTCGACGCAGAGCGCCGAGTGTCGTCCCCCGAGTGATGCGTGTGCTTTCACGGGTGCTCCCCTGACCTGTTGGGTTTCACTCTTCGCGTCTCCATGGTGACGCTCTGCGTCTACACTCGGCAGGAGTCTGTGCGCTACAAGTGCGGGGCAGTACGAGGGGATCGGTCATGGCCAACGGTTCGCGGCAGGCCGCGTGGGAGTTCTTCGGGGCGGAGTTGAAAAGGCGCCGGGAAGAAGCAGGATTCACCCAGGTGGAGTTGGGAGCGCGGGTATTCGTCTCCGGCGGCTACATCGGGCAGTTCGAGCAGGCCATTCGTAAGCCGCAGTTGGATGTGGCTCAGCGGATTGACGAGGTGCTGCAAACCGATGGTTTTTTCGAGCGGCTTTGGCGAAAGCTCATCAAGGATCAGCGGTATACGGAGTACTTCGCGCACGCGGCGGAGCTGGAGCGGCTGGCGACGGAGATCTGTGAGTACGCGCCGATGGTGATCCCCGGGCTGCTCCAGACACGGGAGTACGCGCGGGCGGTGTTCCTGGCGAGCAATCCGCTCGCCACCGACGAGTACCTCGAGGAACTGATCAAGGGGCGCATGGACCGGACGCAGCTCCTCAAGGACGCTACACGCCCCGTGTATTGGGCGGTCCTCCACGAGAGCGCCCTACGCGTCCCGGTCGGCGGCCCGGCTGTCATGGCCCACCAGCTGGACCACATCGCGGCGCTGGCGCGGGAGCGCAAGGTGTTGCTGCAGGTGCTGCCGTTCGCTGCGGGGGCGCACTCGGAAATGGGCAAGATGATGAAGCTCATGGAGTTCGAGGACGCCCCGCCAACCGTCTATACAGAAGGGGTGCGTTCGGGGAGTCTGCTGGACGAACCGGCTGTGGTGAAGCGAACCCAGGCGTCCTACGATCGCATCAGGGCCGCCGCGTTGTCGCCGGAGGCGTCCCTGGCCCTGATCGAGTCGGCGGCGGAGGACCACAGACGATGCGCGAGTACGACCTGAGCAAGGCCCGCTGGCGCAAGAGCAGTTACAGCGGCGGTAGCGGCGGGGAGGACTGCGTCGAGGTAGCCGATGGTGTTCCCTCCATCGTTCCCGTCCGCGACACCAAGTCCCCCCTTGGCCCCGTGCTCCTCATTACCCCCGCCGCCTGGACGGAGTTCATCGGTGCCGTGACGGCGCTGGGTGAGGGTGCCCAAGGTCTCAAGTGACCCTCGGGGCCGCCCGCTTCTTGTCAGTGTCGTGCCTCCGCGCTCCGAGTAAAGGGCGCTCCCTCCGGTCGCGTCGGCTACGCCGATTCCTCCCCCAGCTCTCGGCTTCGCTCGAGCCGGGGGGACCCCCATCGCTCCACCCTTGACTCAGACCACTCCGGATTTGCTCAGTTCCCCGGCACAAGGGGGCGCACTGGCTTCTCGGGGGCACGCCGGGCAGGCCAGGCGGCTACCGGCCGGTGGGGGATGGAGTAGGGACACGCGGTTGCGTCCTGCCCGCGCGCCGGGTCGGCTCGGCGGCTGCGGGCCGCGTCCATGGACGCGGTGATGGACCTGGTGATGGACGTGCTGGACGGCACCCACTGCCCCGGAGTCGCCAACTGGAATCTGAGTCCCGCCGACCGCGAACGTGACCTGGGGTTTCTCGGGATTCGGTGGGACTGCGGAGACAATTGCCCCCACCTGACGTGTTGGCCCACCCG
>NZ_VJZC01000947.1 GCF_009377185.1 Streptomyces spongiae | reverse complement strand
TCCCCAGCGAGAACAGCAGGAACGTCACGACGTACGGCACGTGCAGCGAGGCACCCAACGGCCCACCCACCGCCGGCCCGACCGCCAGAGCGAGCTGCTTCACCAGAGCGAACGCCGAGTTGTACTGCCCAGCCATCCCCGCAGGCGCCAGATCGGCCACCAACGGCGCCACGGTCGGCGACAACATCGCCTCCCCGAGCCCGAACAACGCGTACGTCGACACGAACGCGGCCGTCGCCATGGCCTGGCTCCCGTGCCCCAGCCCCGCATACCCGGCCACACCCCAGGCGACAGCCCATATGAGCCCGACAGCGGCAATCACCCGAGACCGCCTCCGCCGCTCCACGAACCTCAGCACGGCGAACTGCGCCACCACGATCACCGCGGTGTTCGCGGCCAGAGCCGTCCCGAGCGCGGACGGGGAGATCCCGGCGGCCTCGACCCCGTACGCACTGAGCCCGGACTCGAACTGCCCGTAGCAGGCGAAGAACAGCACGAAGCCCAGCACACACAGCTGCACCATGGCCCGGTTTCGCACCAACTGCCTCCAACTGCCCCTGACCGACTGCGCCGGAGCGACACCCTCGCCCCTCGGTGCCCCCGGCACCCGCACCGTCGCCATGATCACGACGAGCAGCAGGAACATCGCCGCCTCGACCGCGAACAACAGCGTGAACGAGCTCGCGCGCGTGGTGTCGACGAGATGACCACCTATGAGACCGCCGACCCCCAGCCCGAGGTTCTGCAGGAAGAACTGTGTGGCGAACGCCCGCGACCGCGTCCCGGCAGTCGAGCAGTCGACGATCATCGTCGCGAGCGCCGGCTGCATCACCGCCTGCCCGGCCCCGAGCGCGGCCGCCGACAGCAACACGGCCGTCGCACTTCCCGCCAGCCCCAGGCTCAGCGCACCGAAAGCGGCAGTGACCAGGGCGGCGAGCAGAACGGGCAGAGGACCCCGCCGGACGATCGCCCGCCCGGCGAACGGCAGCACCATGAGAGCGGCCACGGCGAAGACAGCGAGCACCAGCCCCGCCGTCACGGCACCGAGATCCCGTACCTGCGCCACATAGACGTACAGATAGGGGACGGTGAAGCCGAGGCCGAACGCGCTGAGTGCGTTGCCCACATGAACCCGGCGCATCGCTGCGCCCATCGCCCTGGTCACGTTCACCTGCCTTCGGTCTGAGGGGCTCAACCCCAAAGACTTCGAACCTAAAGTTAGAACCTAAAGAGTACACGCCGAAGGACTTCGATGCCAAGTGAAGGCATGCCATACTGCGGACATGGGCGACACCCACAGCACAGGCGAGCCGACTCTCGAAGAGCAGATCGCCGCCTACCAACGCGAGTTCCAGGACCTCGACCCCCAGGTCGAGAAGATCGTCTCGGCACTGTCCCGGCTCAACCGCCGTATGAACGTCGCCTATGGCCGCCAGACCGCCGATCTCGGCATCAGCAACGCCGAGTGGGAGGTCCTCAAGGCCCTCGTCCTCTCCGGTGCCCCGTACCGCATGGGTCCGAGCGACCTCGCCAAGCGACTCGGCCTCACCCCTGCCGCCATGACCCACCGGATCGATCGCATGGTGACGGAGGGCCTGGTCACCCGAGAGCGCGACGAGTCCAACCGTGTCCGCGTCATCGTCGAACTCACCCCCGAGGGCCGCGAGAAGTGGCTGGGGGCCATGCGCCTCGCCTCGGTCTTCGAGGAGGACCTGCTCCAGGACCTGTCGTCGGTGGAACGCGGAGTCCTGGGCGAGGTCCTGACCCGTCTCCTACGGCGGGTGGAAGACGCACAGCCGGACGCCGGCGGCCGCCTCAGCGACCTGGACTGAGTCCCCAGTGGCAGGGCCGCGAGGTTTGAAGCGGGGTCGCCAGGGGGAGAGTTGACAGTCCGCCCGTAGATCCGTAAAGTTCTTCGGGTTGCCACGGAGCCGTAACGGTTCTTCGGCAGCACCTCCGCCGCACCAGCGGCACCTCAAACCATCAGCACGATCTCCCAACCGGGTCGATTTCGGCGTGCCCGAATTCAATTCGATTTGGAGTTCGGCGGCCCGATTAGGAATCGCCGAGAGGATCCGCTAAGGTTTGAGACGTCGGAACGGCCCAACAGCCGCGAAGACACCCCCCCTCCGACGGGGAATCGGGCCCGAAAGGATCTGATAGAGTCGGAAACACCGAAGGGAAGCGCCCGGAGGAAAGCCACGAGAGAGTCTCTCGGGTGAGTACAAAGGAAGCGTCCGTTCCTTGAGAACTCAACAGCGTGCCAAAAATCAACGCCAGATA
>NZ_VJZC01000946.1 GCF_009377185.1 Streptomyces spongiae | reverse complement strand
GACCACGAGACAGCCACCCCCGCCGAACCGTCGACGGACCGCAAGGCCCCCCGCCGCCGTACCCCTGCCACCTCCTCCGGTGGCCGGAAACCGCCGAAGCGGCCCAAGGAGCCCGGTGGCGGGATCCTCATGGGACGGCCCTTCGGCGTGCCCGTGTACGTCGCACCCAGCTGGTTCCTCGTGGCCGCACTGATCACCTGGGTCTTCGGCGGCCAGCTCGACCGAGTGCTGCCCGAGCTCGGCGGCGCACGCTACCTCGTGTCGCTGTTCTTCGCGGTCGCCTTCTACGCCTCCGTACTCGTCCACGAACTCGCCCACACCGTCGCCGCGCTGCGCTTCAAGCTCCCCGTGCGCCGGATCCAGCTGCAGTTCTTCGGCGGGGTCTCGGAGATCGAGAAGGAATCCGAGACACCGGGCCGCGAGTTCGTGCTGGCCTTCGTCGGGCCGCTGCTCTCGCTCGTCCTAGCCGGCGTCTTCTACGTCGCCCTCCTGGCGGTCGAACCCGACACCGTCCCCGGCGTCCTGCTCGCCGGACTCATGATCTCCAACCTGATCGTGGCCGTGTTCAACCTGCTGCCCGGACTGCCCCTCGACGGCGGCCGCATGCTCCGCGCGATCGTCTGGAAGATCACCGGCAAACCGATGACCGGAACCGTCGCCGCCGCATGGGTCGGCCGCGCCCTCGCCGTCTCCGTACTGATCGGGCTCCCGCTCCTCACCCAGTCCGGCGCGCTCGGCGCGGACGCCGAGGACTTCGGCGGCATGGACACCGTCACCGACGCCCTGCTCGCCGCCATCCTCGCCGCGATCATCTGGACCGGTGCCGGCAACAGCCTGCGCATGGCCCGCCTGCGCGAGCACCTGCCCGAACTACGCGCCCGCAACCTCACCCGCCGCGCGGTCCCCGTAGAGACCGACACCCCCCTCTCCGAAGCCCTGCGCCGCGCCAACGACGCCGGCGCCCGCGCCCTGGTCATCGTCGACCCCGACGGCGAACCCCTCTCCCTGGTCCGCGAGGCCGCCATCGTCGGCGTCCCCGAGCACCGCCGCCCCTGGGTCGCCGTCAGCGGCCTCGCCCAGGACCTCACCGACGGCATGCGCGTCTCCGCGGAACTCGCCGGCGAAGACCTCCTCGACGTCCTGCGCGCCACCCCCGCCACCGAGTACCTCGTGGTGGAGGAGTCCGGCGAGATCTACGGCGTCCTGTCGGCGGCGGACGTGGAACGCGCGTTCGTGAAGGCGATGGCACGGCCCAGCTGAGCGCCACCGAGACCGTGGTCGGCGTGCTCCCCGGGGACCGGTAGGCTGGTCACATGTCCGAACCGACCGGTGCCGCCCGCCGTCGCGGGCCCTTCAAGGTCGGGGACCAGGTCCAGCTCACCGACCCCAAGGGACGCCACTACACGTTCACGCTCGAAGCAGGGAAGAACTTCCACACCCACAAGGGTTCCTTCCCGCACGACGAGCTGATCGGCGCTCCCGAGGGCAGTGTTGTCCGCACCACGGGGAACGTCGCCTACCTGGCGCTGCGCCCCCTGCTCCCCGACTACGTCCTGTCCATGCCCCGCGGCGCCGCCGTGGTCTACCCCAAGGACGCGGGGCAGATCCTCGCCTTCGCCGACATCTTCCCCGGCGCCCGCGTCGTGGAGGCAGGCGTCGGCTCCGGCTCGCTCAGCAGCTTCCTGCTGCGGGCCATCGGCGACCAGGGCATGCTGCACTCGTACGAGCGCCGCGCGGACTTCGCCGAGATCGCACAGGCGAACGTGGAGCGCTACTTCGGCGGCCCGCACCCCGCCTGGCAGCTCACCGTCGGTGACCTCCAGGACAACCTGAGCGACGCCGACATCGACCGCGTCATCCTCGACATGCTCGCCCCCTGGGAGTGCCTGGAGGCCGTCTCCAAGGCGCTCGTCCCCGGCGGCATCCTGTGCTGCTACGTGGCGACCACCACCCAGCTCGCCCGGACCGTCGAGTCCATCCGCGAGATCGGCTGCTTCAACGAGCCGACCTCCTGGGAGACCATGATCCGCAACTGGCACATCGAGGGCCTGGCCGTCCGCCCGGACCACCGGATGATCGGCCACACCGGCTTCCTGCTGACCGCCCGCCGCCTCGCGGACGGCGTCGAGCCCCCCATGCGCCGCCGCCGCCCGGCCAAGGGCGCCTACGGCGAGGACTACGCCGGCCCCAACGCCGACGGAGGCGCCGGCCACTGAGCCGGCCCGCTGCCGCGTACAACGCACGAGCGCCGTGGTCGAGTTCCCGGACCGTTCCGGGAACTCGAC
>NZ_VJZC01000945.1 GCF_009377185.1 Streptomyces spongiae | reverse complement strand
GCCGTGCCTCCCCGTGGGGGAAGGACACGGCCGGCGGCTCACAGCCAGTCAGGCCCGCTGACCAGCGGCGATGTCACACGTCGAAGTACAGCTCAAACTCGTGCGGGTGCGGCCGCAGCTGCAGCGGAGCGATCTCGTTCGTGCGCTTGTAGTCGATCCACGTCTCGATCAGGTCGGACGTGAAGACGTCGCCCTGGAGAAGGAACTCGTGGTCGGCCTCGAGGGAGTCGAGGACGGCCGGAAGCGAGGTCGGGACCTGCGGAACACCCGCGTGCTCCTCGGGAGCGAGCTCGTAGAGGTCCTTGTCGATCGGCTCGGCCGGCTCGATCTTGTTCTTGATGCCGTCCAGACCCGCGAGCAGCAGCGCCGAGAAGGCCAGGTACGGGTTGCCGGAGGAGTCGGGCGCGCGGAACTCGACGCGCTTGGCCTTCGGGTTCGACCCGGTGATCGGGATACGCATGGCCGCGGAGCGGTTGCGCTGCGAGTACACCAGGTTGACCGGGGCCTCGAAGCCCGGGACCAGACGGTGGTACGAGTTCACCGTCGGGTTGGTGAAGGCCAGCAGCGACGGAGCGTGCTTGAGGATGCCGCCGATGTAGTAGCGCGCGGTGTCCGACAGACCCGCGTAACCGGCCTCGTCGTAGAAGAGCGGCTGGCCGCCCGTCCACAGCGACTGGTGGACGTGCATGCCCGAGCCGTTGTCACCGAAGATCGGCTTCGGCATGAAGGTCGCCGTCTTGCCGTTCTGCCATGCCACGTTCTTCACGATGTACTTGAAGAGCTGGAGGTCGTCGGCGGCGGCGAGCAGCGTGTTGAACTTGTAGTTGATCTCGGCCTGGCCGGCGGTGCCCACCTCGTGGTGCTGGCGCTCGACCTGAAGGCCGGCCTTGTTCAGCTGCAGGGAGATCTCGGCGCGCAGGTCGGCGAAGTGGTCGACCGGCGGGACCGGGAAGTAACCGCCCTTGTAGCGGACCTTGTAACCGCGGTTGTTCTCCACGGCGCCCGTGTTCCAGGCGCCGGCCTCGGAGTCGATCTCGTAGAAGGCGCCGTTGGCCTTCGTCTCGAAGCGGGCCGAGTCGAAGACGTAGAACTCGGCCTCGGGGCCGAAGTACGCGGTGTCGGCGATACCGGTCGACGCGAGGTACGCCTCGGCCTTCTTCGCCACGTTGCGCGGGTCACGGGAGTACTGCTCGCCCGTGATCGGGTCGTGGATGAAGAAGTTGATGTTGACCGTCTTGTCGCGGCGGAACGGGTCGACGCGCGCGGTGGACAGGTCGGCGCGGAGCGCCATGTCGGACTCGTGGATGGCCTGGAAGCCACGGATCGAGGAGCCGTCGAACGCGAGCTCCTCGGCCGGGTCGAAGGCCTCTGCCGGCACCGTGAAGTGCTGCATCACACCGGGCAGGTCGCAGAATCGGACGTCGACGAACTTGACGTCCTCGTCCGCGATGAACTTCTTGGCCTCGTCGGCGTTCTGGAACATCCAGCTCCTCCTACTCCCGGCCCGTCCGTGCCGGGGTGGTAGTTCGTTCGTGCGGCCAGTGCGGTGGCACACGCTGTTCTCGACACTAGGGACGGGTGATTACTCAGGTGTGACCCATTTGTTTCGTCCAAGTTAACCGAGCAGGCTCCGGCCCACCCCACCCGCGAGGACCACCGTACGGGGGAAGTACGGTGGTCCGGTGGACAAGAGGCAAGCAATCGGCTCGTGGCTCTCCGGCCCTCGCGCGGCCGCTGAGGACGCGGGTGTCGACTTCGGATACCGCGGTGAGCAGCTGGGCCTGCCGGAGTCCGGCCCCGGCTCGATCGCCCGCCCCGGCCGGCGGCTCGGGGCCCTCGCCGTCGACTGGGCTCTGTGCGTCTTGATCGCATACAGCTTGATCACCGACGGCTACGGCCCGGCAACCAGCAACTGGGCGCTGCTGATCTTCTTCCTGCTCCACGTCCTGACGGTCGGCACGGTCGGCTTCACCCCGGGCAAGCGCCTCTTCGGCATCCGCGTGGTCGCCGAGGGCACCGGCACGGTGAACCCCCTCCGCGCCCTCCTCCGCTCGCTCCTCCTCTGCCTCGCCATCCCACCCCTGATCTGGGACCGCGACGGAAGGGGCCTCCACGACCGCTTGGCGCGGACGGTGGAGCTGCGGATCTGAGAGGGCGCCGGGAACGGCTTTCAAGGGGCGCGGGGCTGTGTTCAATATGCGGCTCCGCCGCGTGGGCGCGACCAGCCACAACGAACCCGCAGCCGCCAGACGACGATCCGCCCCCCCCGAACATGCGTAAGGGGCTCGGGGAACCAAGA
>NZ_VJZC01000944.1 GCF_009377185.1 Streptomyces spongiae | reverse complement strand
CGAGGAAGGCGCCCGCCGCCATCGCCCCGCCCGCGATCCCCGCCACCGCGCCCCACGGCACGAACCGCACGGCCGTCGACCCCGCGTCACGTGCCGTCCCGCCGTCCGCCGTGACCGTCAGCCGTACGTCCACCGCGTCCAGCACGGGCCGGTCGGGCCACGGTTCGCTGAGCCGCACGCGACGCCCCGGCGGCAGTTCGACCGGCAGGGTGCGGGGCGCCCGGTCCAGGAGACGCCGGCCGAAGAGGCCCTCGGCGCGCACCGCGAGGCTCGGGGTCAGTGTGGTGGTACCGCGGTTGACCAGCTCGTACGAGATGCGCTCACCGCGGACGGTGACGTGCTCGACGGTGAGTGCGGGCAACGTCGGTCCGCCGACCCGGAGCCGGAGCCGTACGGTCTTCGACCGGCCGTCGGAGGAGCGGGCGGTGAGAGTGTCCGCGTGGTCGCCCGGAGCGGCGCCGGCCGGGACGTTCACCGTGAAGGGCACCTCCGCGCGCGTGCGGGCGGGCACGTCGACGGTGACCGTGCGCGCGGCGGCCTTGTCGTGTGCGAAGACGACCCAACTCCCCCCGCCCAGCCGCACCCTGAGCGGCTCGGCGGACGGATTGCGCACCGACACCGTGTCCTGGAGGACCGCTCCGGGCGCGCCCTCCGCGTAGAAGGACGGCCGCCCGCCGCCCGACGGCACGACGGACCAGCCGCCGTCGGCCACGGCCGTGGGCGCCATGGCGGCCAGCAGGAGGGCAACGGCAATCAGGACACGCATCGGCGGCTCCAGCGGGACGGTCGGTACGGCTCCGCGGCGGCTCTTGGAGGGCGTCATTCACACGGCGCGCGACTCCCGGCGGGGTGGCGGCTCCCGGCGGGGTGGCGGCTCCCGGCGGGGTGGCGGCTCCCGGCGGGGACTCGTCGACGGTCAGCGGTCGACGGTCAGCGGCGGACCGTCTGGTTCCTGCGGGTCAGCCACAGCACGCCCGCCGCGCCCGCGAGCAGCACCGTGCCGCCGAGGGTGCCGAGGGCGACGGCGGAGTCCTCGGGTCCGGTCTGGGGGAGTTGGCTCCCGGAGCCGCCCGACCCGCCGGAACCGCCCGAGCCTCCGGAGCCGACGGACGCGGAAACGCCCTGGGTCCCGCTCGACGAGCCCGAACCCCCGCCGGCCGCCGTGACGTCGAGGGTGAGCGCCGGTCCGGGGCTGTTGCCGGGTGTGCAGGTCGTGGTCGTGCCGAGCGCCTTGATGGTGAGCACTCCCGGCGTGAAGGTGACCTTGCCGGACTTCTTCGGGGTGTACGTGCCGCTCAGGTCGCTGATCTTGATGGGAGTCTCGGCAGGGATGGCCTCCGCGTTGGCGGGACCGCTCACGTTGAGCGTGCCGGTCTCGGCGCCGCCCAGCTTGATGGTGGCGCTCGGGCTCATCGAGCCCTTGCCCAGCTCCACCGGGCTGGACGAGACGCCCTTCTGCCACGACATGGTGATCTTGTAGCCGCTGCCGCTCTTGACGCCCTTGATGTCGATCGGCGAGACGGCGGACTTGTCACCGATCGGCGTCTTGCAGTTGTACTTCACGTCCACGACGTCGGCCTGGGCCGCGGGGGCGGCCATCAGCACCGCCGAGCCGGCCAGTGCCGCGGCGAACGCGAGCGCGGCGGTTCGTTTCTGGTACGTCCGGTACGACACCTCGGGACCCCACATTCTGACGGAACATCAGATTGGCTCGTCAAGGTACGCCCAGCCCCTTACAAGGGGAAGACAAAGTGTGTGCCGGTTTCATGGTGATGAGCGGTGCCGCGTGGGAGGCGAGAGACGCCTCGCCGGAGGGCCGGGCTGCGCCCCGTCAGGCCGCCCGGGTTGCCTCCGTCAAGAGGTTCGGGGCGCGAGCCGTTTCAGAGCGCCAGGGGGACGCGCCCCATCAGGGGCGCGGGGAACGGCGCGAGCAACCACAGCGGGCCCGCACCCAACAACCAACCCGCAGCCCCGCCAGGGGCGCGGGGAACGGCGCGACAAGCCCCAACGGCCCCGCAGCCAACGAACAACCTGCAGCCCCGCCAGGGGCGCGAGGAACGGCGCGAGCAACCACAACGGGCCGGCACCCAACGAACAACCCGCAACCCCGCCAGGGGCGCGAGGAACGGCGCGACAAGCCCCAACGGACCCGCAGCCAACGAACAACCCGCAGTCACCCGGCTCAACCCAGCGGAGCGCCCGGGCCCCCGACCTCCGCCCACACCGTCTTCCCCGCGGCCCCGGGCGTACGTATGACCCCCCAGTCCAGGCACAGCCGCTGCACGATGAACATCCCGTGCCCCCC
>NZ_VJZC01000943.1 GCF_009377185.1 Streptomyces spongiae | reverse complement strand
CACCGATGCCCATGCCACTGCCGTTGCCACTGCTGCGGCCGATGCCGATCCCTACGCCTATCGCGTCCCCTTCGCCGCGAACTTGGCGATGTCGGCGACGTTGTCCTTGGTGACGAAGGCCGGGCCGGTGAGCACCGGAGCGGTGCCGCCGCCGCTGAAGTTGCCGTTGGTCCTGTAGAGCCAGAGGGCGTCCACGGAGAGGTAGCCCTGGAGGTAGGGCTGCTGGTCGACGGCGAACTCGACCTGGCCGTCCTCGACGGCCTTGACCAGGTCCTTGTTGAGGTCGAAGGTCGCGACCTCGGCCTTGCTGTCGGCGTCGGAGACGGACTGCACGGCGGTCAGCGCGAACGGGGCGCCGAGGGTGACCACCTGGTCGATGGAGGAGTCCTGCTTGAGCTTGGCGGTGATCGTCGACTTCACGGAGGGCATGTCGGTGCCGTTGACGTAGAGGTTGTCGGTCTCGCCCTTGAAGCCCTTCTTCAGGCCGGCGCAGCGCGCTTCCAGGGCGACATGGCCCTGTTCCTGGACGACGCAGAGGGCGTGCTTGGCGCCGAGTTCGTTGAGCCGCTCGCCGAAGGCCCGGCCGGCGATGTTCTCGTCCTGGCCGAAGTACTCGAGCATGCCGAGTTTGTTCCAGTCGTCCAGGCCGGCGTTGAAGCCGACGACCGGGATTCCGGCGGCCTTGGCCTTGGCCACGACGTCCTTCATGGCGTCCGGCTTGGCCGCGGTGAGCGTGATGCCGTCGACCTTCTGGTCGATCGCGTTCTGCACGAGGTTGGCCTGGTTGCCGGCGTTGGGGTCGCTGGAGTAGACGAGCTTGACGTTGTCCTTGGCCGCCGCGGCCTGGGCGCCCTTGCGGATGAGGTCCCAGAAGGTGTCGCCGGGGGCCGCGTGCGTGATCATGGCCACCGTCATGCGGGGGGTGTTCGCCTTGCCCGCCGAGGCGTCCGCGCCGCCCTCCTCGGACTGCTTGCCGCCGGAACCGCTGGAGCAGCCGGCTGCGAGCAGCGTGCCGACGAGGACGGTGGCGGTGAGGGTGGCGGGGCGCGCTCGGTGATGTCTGCGCATGTCTGTTGCACCTCGCTGTGCGGTTCGGGGTGAGGAAGGTGACCAAGTCTTCGTCACTGGAGCGCGTTATTAGCGCGCTCTAGTGGCAGGTACTATCCAGCCGCCCACAAGGGATGTCAACAGGTTTGTCATGACTTTCCAACAAAGCGCTCGGCGCCTACGACGCGGGTGCCTTTTGCCCACGCGCCGTGGCCGCCACAACGTCGTCTCTGGTGCGCAGGACGGCCGCGGCCGTGAGGTGACCCAGGTGGAGTCGCGCCATCTCGTCCCGGTCGTGCAGCACGCCGGACAGGTACCCGGCCGCGAAGGCGTCGCCCGCGCCGACCGGTTCGACGACCTCGACCGGTGGCGTGGGCGCGAAGACGCGGTGGCCCGCGGAGTAAGAGGTGGCTCCGTGTTCGGCGTCCTTGACGACGACGAGCGGTGCCGGTGCGAGCAGGGCCGCGATCTCGTCGGGCCGGGCCGTGTGCCACAGGGCCTCGGCCTCGTCCCGCCCCACGAAGACGATGTCCGCGGCGCGGGCGAGCTCCAGCAGGGTCCGCACCCCGTCGGCACGGCGGTGGCGCCACAGGGCGGGACGGTGGTTGACGTCGAAGGAGACGACCGGGCGGGTGGGCGTGCCGGAGCCGCCGTCCGTCCACGGGGTGCGGCGCACCACGATCTCCTCCAGCAGGTCGGCGCAGCTGTCGGAGAGGGCCGCGGTGATACCGGACAGGTGCACGATGCGGGTGTCGTGCAGCTCGGGTGCCCGGGCCACGTCCGGACCCATGTGGGCGGCGGCTGATCCGCGCCGGTAGTAGTGGGTTCGGGTCGCGTCCGGCCCGGGGTCCTTGAAGTAGACGCCGGTCGGATGGAGGGGATCGGTGCCGACCGCGCTCACGTCCACGCCCCGCGAGGCGAGCTCCGTCACGATGCGCTGCCCGAAGGGGTCGTCGCCCACCCGGCTCAGCCACGCGGCACGGTGCCCGAGTGCCGCCAGACCGCAGGCCACGTTGGACTCGGCGCCGCCGATCGAGAGACGGAGCGTGGGCTGGTCGGCGAGCGGCCGGGCGTCCGGCGGGGCGAGGACGGCCATGGTCTCACCGAGGCACACGACGTCCAGCGACGCATGCTCGGAGCGTGCGGGTGCGCGGAGGCCGGCGGGCGAGTGGGGCAAGGCGTTCTCCTGGCGGCTGGCGGCTGGCGGCTGGCGGCTGGTACTGGGCCTGTCTCTTATACACAGCTTGCTCTTCCGACG
>NZ_VJZC01000942.1 GCF_009377185.1 Streptomyces spongiae | reverse complement strand
GCCCCGAACAGCGCCCCCACGGACACCACCGTGGCGGCCCACGACGTGCCCAGCCAGTGCGCGCCGAAGTAGCCGAGGGCCACGCTGTACGCGGCCCAGGCGATGCCGGCCAGGATGGACCAGGGCAGGAAGTCCCGGACGCGGCGGTGGGCGGCGCCGGCGCCCAGCGAGACGACCGAGCGGCCGGCGGGGGCGAAGCGGGCGAGGACGACCAGGGCGCCGCCACCGCGGGCGAGGGCCGTGCCGAGACGTTCCTGCGCGGTGGTGAGGCGACGGGAGCGGGCGATGGCGCGGTCCAGACGCTCGCCGCCCCGCCAGGCCACGCGGTACGCCACCATGTCGCCGAGCACGGAGGCGGTCGCCGCGGAGAGGAGGAGGGCAAGGATGTCCGGGACGTCCTCCGCGCCCGTCGCCGTACCCGCCGCTGCCGCCGTCGCCGCCGCGATGACCAGGACGCCGCTCGGCAGGATCGGGAGGAAGACGTCCAGCAGGATGGAGGCGGCCACCACGGCGTAGATCCATGGGCCGGCGGTCAGCGACCCCACACTCTCAAGCACCGTCTGCTCCCCTTGACTCCCCCGTGGGCCGCTGTCGCCGGGAGTACCGGGGCGGCCTGTGACAGCCAGACAGCGTACGCCCCGGGTGTGACAGAGGGTTCACAGGGGCTTGTGTCTGCGTCACATGCCGTTCACCCGGCCGTCGCCCCGGTCCCCCGGCGCGCTGCCGGTGCGCGTCCTCGGGGGATTCCGCTTAGGTGAACGCCGAGAACAGGGTGTGGCTGGACTTCACCGCTGATGCCACCGTGACACGCGGTGGCGCCCGCCTCCGTGGTGCGGAGACGGGCGCCGGGGTCGTGCGGTTCGGGTCAGGCCGCCACGGGGGTCTGGTCCGAGGCGGGCTTCTTCGCGGACGCGGCCGAGCGGTTGGCGAACAACCGGTCGAGGCCGAGCGCGCCGGAACCCGTGAAGACGAGCAGGAACATCGACCAGCAGTACATCGCGGCACCCTCGCCCTTGTTCTCGATGGGCCACAGGCCCATGGGCTGGTGGACCTTGAAGTACGCGTAGGCCATGGCGCCGGAGGCTATGAACGCCGCGGCACGGGTGCCGAGGCCGAGCAGCACCAGGCTGCCGCCGACGAGTTCGATGACGGCCGCGTACCAGTTGGGCCAGGCGCCGGTCTCGGCGGTGGCGCCGTTGCCGTCCACGCCGCCGAAGGCGCCGAAGAGGGACATGGCGCCGTGGCAGGCGAACAACAGGCCTATGACGATGCGGAACAGGCCGATGGCGTACGGCTGGGCGCTGTTGAGGCGTCCGGTCATGTGGGGGGGCTCCTACGGTGGTTTCCCGGTCCTCTTGTGAAGGACCGGTGGGGACGAATACCGAGCGGTAGCCCACGGTAGGTCGCCCTAATCTATGCTTGCAAGTTCAACATTCGGCCATGCCTTTGCTTCCGTTTGACGTTCCGTTTGCTGATAGAGCGCGCGGAGAGCCGCTCGGGCCACGGCGTCCGCGTCGGACAGCGTGACCGAGTCCACACCGGGCCTGGCCCCGGCGGCGGTCACCCAGTGCACTCCCTCCGTGGGCACACCGAACGCGAACCGCCTTGTGTGGGAGGCGCCTTGACGGTCTATCAGGTGGTACGGGCGCGGTGTCACGTCCACTCCGCCGGTTTCGTAACCGTCGACGGTGTGCGGGCGGGCCTGACCCGTCGTCAGCAGTCCGGCGAGGAGTTCGTCGGCGGTCCGGCGCAGGTCCGGTTCCGGGAGGCGCGCCTCGATGAGGGTGGTCGCGCGGACGGCTGAACCGGGGACCTCGGGGGAGTGCGCGTGCCAGGCCCCCTCGTCCGGCCGCACCTTCAGGCGCGGGCCCACGACGGTCAGGACGCCCGCCTCGATCAGGGCCGCCATCTCCTCGATGCGGCTGCGGGGCGGGCCGATGGAGAGGAACGCGTTGAGCGGCGTGTACCAGCCGTCCAGGTGGTCGCGGCGGGATGGCCCGGCCAGACCGCCGTGGTCGACGATCAGCCGGAGCTCGTTGCGCAGGTCCCGCAGTACGTCGAGGGCGGCCTTGAGCGGGCCGTCGACGTTGCCGAGCGCCGCCTGGGCCGCGTCCTCGTGGAGGTGCGCGAGCAGCCAGTTCCGCCAGGCGCCGGGGTCGGGGAAGCCCTGGCCGGCGTACGGCCGCGCGACACGGTCCCAGGACCAGCGGTCCGCGTGCGGGACGCCGAACTCGTCGAGGACGGCGGTCTCCTGAGTGCTGCGGTGGGGCGCGGAGAGGAAGCGTTTTCGGAAGAGGGGGAGGGTGAGGAG
>NZ_VJZC01000941.1 GCF_009377185.1 Streptomyces spongiae | reverse complement strand
GGGGTGTCTGAGGGTAAGGGCGCCCGGGGAAGGGGCGGTTGACTCCCGAACGGCGAACGCCCGGTGCCCGGCCGAAGCCGGAACACCGGGCGTCGAACCCGGGTCGCCCCAGGTCACTCCTCTACGGTCAGACCCCTCCGCAGGCGCACGAGCGTTCGCGACAGGAGCCGGGACACGTGCATCTGGGAGATGCCGAGTTCGTCCCCGATTTCGGACTGCGTCATTCCGGCGACGAACCGCAGGGACAGGATCTTCCGGTCGCGCGGCGGGAGTTCGGCGATCAGCGGCTTCAACGACTCGACGTACTCGATGCCTTCGAGCCCGTGGTCCTCGTAACCGATCCGGTCCGCCAGCGCGCCCTCGGAGTCGTCCTCCTCCGGCTGCGCGTCCAGTGACGAGGCGGTGTACGCGTTCGACGCCGCCATGCCTTCGACGACCTCGTCGTTGGAGAGGCCCAGGCGCTCCGCCAGCTCTCCCACTGTCGGAGCACGATCGAGCTTCTGGGCGAGTTCGTCACCGGCCTTCGCCAGGTCGAGGCGCAGCTCCTGCAGTCGGCGGGGGACGCGCACCGACCAGCTCGTGTCGCGGAAGAAGCGCTTGATCTCGCCGATGATGGTCGGCATCGCGAAGGTGGGGAACTCGACGCCACGGCTGAGTTCGAAACGGTCGATCGCCTTGATGAGGCCGATCGTGCCGACCTGGATGATGTCCTCCATCGGTTCGCTGCGGGAGCGGAACCGGGAGGCGGCGAACTTCACGAGCGCGAGGTTCAGTTCGACGAGGGTGTTGCGTACGTACGAGTACTCGTGCGTGCCCTCCTCGAGGGATTCGAGCCGCTCGAAGAGAGTCTTGGACAGGGCCCGTGCGTCTACCGGCCCCACCTCGTCGTACGGGGGAATCTCCGGAAGTCCCTCGAGCCCGTCGGGGAGTTCGTGGGTGAGCTCGTCCTGAGCGTCTTCCAGAGGGTGTGTCGACGTCGCCCTCTGGGTATGCGATGCGTCGAGCCGGGGTGACATGTGTCCTCCATCGTTCTCGGCATATGGCCGCCGATGCCCATACGTGCACTGCGGTGTGCGGCGCCTCCAAAGCCGGCCGTGTTGGTTGTGTCCCTACTAGCCCTACCCGTTTTCGCGACTCCACCGCAAGTGCGTTCCATGGCGAAATGTCCACTTCTAGGCGATTGTTCGGCTGTCGGAGCGCGTGAGGAAGGCGTAGTGTTCGAGGTCGAGTCAACAGCCACGACGGTCGGGAGAGGGACGGCATGGACCGCGGGACGCTCGGCAGCGCACAGTCGGGCCGGCTTCTTGTCGAAGTGCGGGAAGAGGGCGCCAGCGCCGTCGTGACCCCCGCGGGTGAGTTGGATCACCACACCGCCGATCTGTTGCGTGACCCATTGGACGAATGCATCGACAAAGGGTTCGCGCGTCTGGTTGTCGACTGCTCACGCCTGGAGTTCTGTGATTCCACCGGGCTCAACGTCCTGCTGGGGACCCGGCTGAAGGCGGAGGCGGCCGGCGGCGGGGTTCATCTGGCGGGTATGCAGCCGGTGGTGGCCAGGGTGTTCGAGATCACAGGGGCCGACGCCGTCTTCACCGTCCACGAGACGCTCGAAGCCGCGCTGGGCGGCTAGCCCCGTCGCTCACTCCCCGGCCCTGACCGGCCGGACCGCTCGCGATGGCAGTCCGACTGCCCCTGTGTGAGCGGCGCGTTACTCCTGTCACATGTTCCGTGCCGAATAAGTGGGTGTTCTCACGGTTCGGTCGGGCAGGAGACATCCTGAATATGTCGGCAGCCAAAACGGCGGGTGCGCCGCGGGGATCCGGGGGGATCTCCGGATCCACGTACTGAGTCTTGAATCGTGAACTGGTGAATCGGTGAGGTGAAGCGCTGATGAGCACCACCCGGCCTTACTCGCCGGGCGACCGCGGCCCGGAACCGGGCGCCGGCGGCGCTTCCGGGGCGTCCGGAGGGGGCGCGTCCCGAGAGGGTGCGATCGCGGAAGGTGTGCCCGAAACCGCGCCCGCCTCCGCGACTGCCATCGGGGGGCAGACACGCAGAATGAGTTTCGAGGGCGAGAGCGGGGTCGTACCGCTCGCCCGCGACTTCACCCGCCAGGCGTTGCACGCGTGGGGCTGGTTGCCCGCCGCGACCGCCGACCAGCGGGCCGCGGCGGAGGATGTCCTGCTGGTCGTCTCCGAACTCGTCACCAACGCGTGTCTGCACGCCGAGGGGCCCGACGAGCTGTGGATCGCCTGCGACAACAAGGTGCTCCGCATCGAGGTCTCCGACCGGGGGGCGGGGCAGCCCGCGCCTCGTACCCCGC
>NZ_VJZC01000094.1 GCF_009377185.1 Streptomyces spongiae | reverse complement strand
GCCGGGCGCAGGGCGGGTGGGCACATCATTTCGGCGGCGCGCCAGCGGGTCGGGCCCTCGACCAGTACGCGGTGCGGGTCGAGGAGCTGGAGGCGGCCGCCGAGGCGGTTGAGGTCGGTGAGGTAGATCGCGCGGTTGTCGTAGACCCAGTCGTGGATGAGGGTCTTGCCCTGCGCGGACGCCGCGATGGCCGCGAAGAACGGGACGTTGTCGATGTTGAGGCCGGGGAACGGCATCGGGTGGATTTTGTCGATCGGCGCCTCCAGTTTGGAGGGCCGGACGGTGAGGTCCACCAGGCGCGTGCGGCCGTTGTCCGCGACGTACTCGGGTGTGCGGTCGTGGTCGAGGCCCATCTCCTCCAGGACCGCGAGCTCGATCTCCAGGAACTCGATCGGGACGCGGCGCACGGTCAGCTCCGACTCGGTGACCACGGCGGCGGCCAGCAGGCTCATCGCCTCGACCGGGTCCTCCGAGGGGGAGTAGTCGACGTCCACGTCGATGTCCGGCACCCCGTGCACGGTGAGCGTGGTCGTCCCGATGCCCTCCACCCGCACGCCCAGGGCCTCCAGGAAGAAGCACAGGTCCTGGACCATGTAGTTGGACGAGGCGTTGCGGATGACGGTCGTGCCGTCGTGGCGGGCGGCGGCGAGCAGCGCGTTCTCGGTGACGGTGTCGCCGCGCTCGGTCAGCACGATCGGCCGCGCCGGGGTGACCGAACGGTCCACCGTGGCGTGGTACTGGCCCTCGGTCGCGGTGATGTCCAGCCCGAACCGGCGCAGCGCGATCATGTGGGGCTCGATCGTCCGGGTACCGAGGTCGCACCCGCCCGCGTACGGCAGCCGGAAAAGGTCCACACGGTGCAGCAGCGGGCCGAGGAACATGATGATCGAGCGGGTGCGGCGGGCCGCCTCCTCGTCGATGGCGCCCATGTCGAGGTCGGCCGGCGGCACGATCTCCAGATCGACCCCGCCGTTGATCCACCGGGTACGGACGCCGATCGACCCGAGTACCTCCAGAAGGCGGTACACCTCCTCGATACGGGCCACCCGGCGCAGCACCGTGCGTCCTTTGTTGAGCAGCGTGGCGCACAGCAGCGCGACACACGCGTTCTTGCTGGTCTTCACGTCGATGGCGCCGGACAGGCGGCGGCCGCCAACCACGCGCAGATGCATCGGACCCGCGTAGCCCAGTGAGACGATCTCACTGTCCAGGGCTTCACCGATTCGAGCGATCATCTCAAGGCTGATGTTTTGGTTGCCGCGCTCGATGCGATTGACGGCGCTCTGGCTGGTGCCGAGCGCCTCCGCCAGTTGCGACTGTGTCCAGCCCCGGTGCTGCCGGGCGTCACGGATGAGCCTGCCGATGCGTACGAGGTAGTCGTCTGCCATGGCGCGACCGTATATCGGATGTGAGATATACGAAAGTGGAAGACGACCGTCCGGGTGTGCTCCGTCCGGGTGGCCTGTTCCGGGGTCCGGGTGGCCTGTCCCAGGTGAGGTGCGACTCGGTGTGCCTCAGTGGTGCCGACGGCGTTTGGTCGTGCGTCGCCAGCCGAACGGGCCCGGCAGATCCATCGACGTGGTGCGCCGGCCGGTGCTGCTGTGCGTGCGGCGCGGTCCGTGCCGGCCACCCGTGGTGATGGACCAGGAGCGGCGGTTGATGTTCAGCCGGACCCCGGGGAGGATCCGGAAGCTCTTGCGGAACGTGAGCGGCATGTGTGCCTCCTTCCGTTGCCGGGCGGGTACCCGCAAGGAGTCAACGCATGCCCGGGACGGGGCGGTTGGCCCGTCGGCCGCGCGACGCGTGGGCTACGCCACGCGGGGCGGAGCCGTATGGCAGGGCTCAGGGCATGACCAAGCCGCGCGCATGTACTAGAGTTATCTCGACATCGAGATATCTGCCGAGGCGCGCCGCGGCCATACGCCAACCTCGGTCTGGCGGTAAGGGTTACCTAACTTAGCCTTACCTTAGCGGATCGTCGAGACGGCGTGGCGGCAGGATGCGGTGGTACGCGCACAAAAATGAAGGAGACTGTCGTGTCGGCGAACAGCTTCGACGCCCGCAGCACGCTGCAGGTGGGCGACGAGTCGTACGAGATCTTCCGGCTGGACAAGGTGGAGGGCTCGGCCCGCCTTCCGTACAGCCTCAAGGTCCTGCTGGAGAATCTGCTCCGTACCGAGGACGGCGCGAACATCACCGCCGACCACATCCGGGCCCTCGGCGGCTGGGACTCGCAGGCCCAGCCCAGCGAGGAGATCCAGTTCACGCCGGCCCGCGTGATCATGCAGGACTTCACCGGCGTTCCCTGTGTCGTGGACCTTGCCACCATGCGTGAGGCCGTGAAGGCGCTCGGCGGCGACCCGGCCAAGGTCAACCCGCTCTCCCCGGCCGAGATGGTCATCGACCACTCCGTCATCGCCGACAAGTTCGGCACGAACGACGCCTTCAAGCAGAACGTCGACCTCGAGTACGGCCGCAACAAGGAGCGCTACCAGTTCCTGCGCTGGGGCCAGACCGCCTTCGACGACTTCAAGGTCGTACCCCCCGGCACCGGCATCGTCCACCAGGTGAACATCGAGCACCTGGCCCGTACGGTCATGGTCCGAGGCGGCCAGGCGTACCCGGACACCCTCGTCGGCACCGACTCGCACACCACCATGGTCAACGGCCTCGGTGTGCTGGGCTGGGGCGTCGGCGGCATCGAGGCCGAGGCCGCCATGCTCGGCCAGCCGGTGTCCATGCTCATCCCGCGCGTCGTCGGCTTCAAGCTGACCGGTGAGCTCACGCCCGGCACCACCGCCACCGACCTGGTGCTGACCATCACCGAGATGCTCCGCAAGCACGGTGTCGTCGGCAAGTTCGTCGAGTTCTACGGCGAGGGCGTGGCCGCCACCTCCCTCGCGAACCGCGCCACCATCGGCAACATGTCGCCGGAGTTCGGCTCGACCGCCGCGATCTTCCCGATCGACGCCGAGACGATCAACTACCTGAAGCTCACCGGCCGCTCCGAGCAGCAGCTCGCGCTCGTCGAGGCGTACGCCAAGGAGCAGGGCCTCTGGCTCGACCCGGCCGCCGAGCCCGACTTCTCCGAGAAGCTGGAGCTGGACCTGTCGACGGTCGTCCCGTCGATCGCCGGCCCGAAGCGCCCGCAGGACCGTATCGTCCTCGCGAACGCCGCCGAGCAGTTCAAGAGCGACGTCCTCAACTACGTCGACACCGTGGACGAGGCGGGCCAGGAGTCCTTCCCGGCCTCCGACTCCCCGGCCGTCGCCCCGAACGGCGCCCCGTCCAACCCGGTCACCGTCACCGCCCCCGACGGTTCGACCTACGAGATCGACCACGGTGCCGTGACGGTCGCCGCGATCACCTCCTGCACCAACACCTCGAACCCGTACGTCATGGTCGCCGCCGCGCTGGTGGCCAAGAAGGCGGTCGAGAAGGGCCTGACCCGCAAGCCGTGGGTCAAGACCACCCTCGCCCCGGGTTCGAAGGTCGTGACGGACTACTTCGACAAGGCGGGCCTCACCCCGTACCTCGACAAGGTCGGCTTCAACCTCGTCGGCTACGGCTGCACCACCTGCATCGGCAACTCCGGCCCGCTGCCGGAGGAGGTCTCCAAGGCCGTCAACGACCACGACCTCGCGGTCACCTCGGTCCTCTCCGGCAACCGGAACTTCGAGGGCCGTATCAACCCCGACGTCAAGATGAACTACCTGGCCTCCCCGCCGCTGGTCGTCGCGTACGCCATCGCGGGCTCCATGAAGGTGGACATCACGCGTGACGCCCTCGGTGTGGACCAGGAGGGCAAGCCGGTCCACCTGTCCGACATCTGGCCGACCGAGGCCGAGGTCAACGACGTCGTGGCGAACGCCATCGGCGAGGACATGTTCAACAAGTCCTACCAGGACGTCTTCGCGGGCGACGCCCAGTGGCAGGCCCTGTCGATCCCGACCGGCGACACCTTCGAGTGGGACGCCGAGTCGACCTACGTCCGCAAGCCCCCGTACTTCGAGGGCATGACGATGGAGACCACCCCGGTCTCGGACATCTCCGGCGCCCGCGTCCTCGCCAAGCTGGGCGACTCGGTGACGACGGACCACATCTCGCCCGCCGGTGCCATCAAGGCCGACACTCCGGCCGGCAAGTACCTCACCGAGCACGGTGTGGAGCGCCGTGACTTCAACAGCTACGGCTCCCGCCGCGGCAACCACGAGGTCATGATCCGCGGTACGTTCGCCAACATCCGCCTGCGCAACCAGCTCGCGCCGGGCACCGAGGGCGGCTACACCCGCGACTTCACCCAGGACGGCGGGCCGGTCTCCTTCATCTACGACGCCTCGCAGAACTACCAGGCCGCCGGCACCCCGCTGGTCATCCTGGGCGGCAAGGAGTACGGCTCCGGTTCGTCCCGTGACTGGGCCGCCAAGGGCACCGCGCTCCTCGGCGTCAAGGCCGTCATCACCGAGTCGTACGAGCGCATCCACCGCTCGAACCTCATCGGCATGGGCGTGCTCCCGCTCCAGTTCCCGGAGGGCGCCAACGCCGAGTCCCTCGGTCTGACCGGCGAGGAGACCTTCTCCTTCACCGGCGTGGAGGAGCTCAACAACGGCACCACCCCGCGCACGGTCAAGGTCACCACCGACACCGGTGTCGAGTTCGACGCGGTCGTCCGCATCGACACCCCCGGTGAGGCCGACTACTACCGCAACGGCGGCATCATGCAGTACGTGCTGCGCCAACTTGCCGGTTCTTGACCTGACGTGAACGAGCGCCCTGCCCCTGCATCTCGCGCGCGGGGGCAGGGCGCTTGCGCGTGACGGGGCGGAAGACGCGCCTGCGAGCATGATCGCACGCGATCTGTTCCCGGGGTGCTCGGCGTACGACTGCGCGAGCACGCGGAGGGCATAACGAAGACCAGCCAAGCGAGTGTCGGACGGATCCATCGCCTCGTACTCTCGAGTCAGCATGTCGACCAGGTCGAGCATCGGCAGGTGACTGTCAAGGACTGCGTCACCCCCGAAGCGGTAGGCCACCTCGGCATAGGCATGGTTGTCCGCCTCATAACGGGCGTGAAGAAACCTCAGAAGCTCGTCCACGAGACGATTCTCGGCGTGGCCTGGCCCTTCACTCCCCTCGTCCTCGGGGATCTGGACGAGTTCATCGAACGGTGGGCCGCCTGGCTCGCCCCGGCGGCGAACGGCCGACTGGCCCACCCCAGCCACATGCCCGAACGCAACCCCCGGGGTTCATGGAGGCCACGACCAAGAGGGCTGTGCCACAGTCGGCACTGCCCCTCGCGGTCCGGTGACACCAGCCGGACACACCACGGGCCCAGGCAAGTGAAGACATCCACCGGGGCCTGGCATGTGGAGTCGTGCTGTTCAACGGCACCGCGCCGCAGCGTCACGCAAGGCCCGCGGCCACTCGCCGTGTCCAAGTAGCCCTGTATTCACCATGGATGAGCGCGGATACCCTTCCGGGCATGGTGGCCCGGCGCCGGTCCCCGCACCACCCTCCTCGCCCCGGTTTCCGCGGGCCTCTACGTCACCGGCTCCGTGCGCTCCGTCCCCGTGTCGAGTCCGGCCTTCTCGGCTTCCTTGCTCGTCGGCAGATGGCGCAGCCGCGTTCCGGCGAGCAGGGCGGCGGCGAGGACGGTCGCGCTGGCCACGGCGGCGGTCAGGCCGAGGCCGTGGCTGAATGCCTCGCGGGCCGCAGTGAGCAGTGCGGTGGCGAGGTTCTCCGGCAGGCCGGCGGCGGCCTCCTTCGCGCCGCCGAGAGCGGACAGCGCGGCGTCCGCGTCGGCCTGGGGCAGGCCGTCGGGCAGCCGGTCCGAGAGCTGGGCCCGGTAGGCGGCGGTGCCGATGGTGCCAAGGACGGCGACGCCGAGTGCCACGCCCAGTTCGCCGCTGCTCTCGGACAGGGCGGAGGCCGCTCCGGCCCGGTGGGACGGGGCCTTGCTGACGACCAGGTCGGTGCAGAGAGCGATCATGGGGCTCAGGCCCAGGGCCACGAATTCGTAGCCGACGATGAGCAACGCCAGGTCGTCTTCGCCGACTTGGGAGAGCGTCGCGAAGCCGAGTGCCGCGAGGACCAGACTGCCGGTGATGACCGTCGCCGGGCGTAGCTGCCGGGCGAGCAGCGGAGCGAGCAGGGAACCGACGATGGTGCCCACGGAGGCGGGCACCATCCAGGCCCCGGCCACGAACGGGGAGAGGTCGAGGACCTCCTGGAGGTAGAGGGCGATGAAGAGCTGGGTGCCGCCCATGGCGAACAGGCCCAACAGGTAGGTCCCCAATGAGGTGTTGATGACGCGGTCGCGCAGCAGGGACAGGTCGAGCAGCGGGTCGTCCAGGTGGTTCTGGCGGCAGACGAAGAGCACGCCGAGCGTCAGGCCGACGGCGAGAGAGAGGGCGAACGCGAGGTCGGCTCCGGACGTGCTGACGTGCTTGACCGCGTAGACGACGCCGAGCACGGCGCTCAGGGCGAGCGCGGCGCTCGGCAGATCGACGCGGCCGCCGTGCGGGTCGCGGTATTCGGGCAGGAGTACGGGGCCGATGACGAGTAGAAGCACCATCACTGGTACACCCACCAGGAAGACCGAGCCCCACCAGAAGTGCTCCAGGAGCGCGCCGCCGAGCAGCGGGCCGATGGTCGTGCCGACGGAGAAGCTCGTCATGATGATGGCCACGGCGAAGCTGCGCTGGCTCGGCCGGTGGAACATCACGCGGATCAGGGACAGGGCGGACGGCATCAGGGTGGCGCCGGCGAGGCCTAGCAGCGCCCGGGAGGCGATGAGCATGGCCGGGCTGCTCGCGTATGCGGCGATCGCGGAGGCAGCACCGAAGAGCGCCGCGCCGATCAGCAGGATGCGTTTGCGCCCGATGCGGTCGCCGAGCGCCCCGGCGGGCACCAGCGCCCCGGCGATCAGGAACCCGTAGATGTCCATGATCCACAGGAGTTCGGTGGAGCTCGGCCCGAGATCGCCGCTGAGATGCGGAACGGCCAGATACAGGACGGTCATGTCCATGGAGATGAGCAGCGTCGGCAGGGCCAGGACGGCGAGTCCGATCCACTCCCGCCGGCCGGCGCGGGGCGGGGTATCGGTGGTCATTGCGGTGCTTCCTCTGGTACGGGGGTGTGCGGGTGGATAGGGTTGGGGGCCGAGCGGTACATTCGGGCCACCAAGATCAGGAAGGCTCGCTCGTCGTGAAGGGTGTCGGCGCCGATCTGCGCGATGGGCGGCGTGCGGCGGCGTGGCGTCCCGTCGGCCGGGCAGGCCGCGCGGGCGCCTTTCATAACGGCGGCGAGTACGGCGGCCGAGTGCTTGTGGTCGAGGTGTGTCTCCGCCGGGGGAGCGGTTCTGCCCTCGTCGCCCACCGAGGCGGCGAACGCCCGTGCGGACGCGTGCAGTTCGGGGGTGGCGTACTTGTCGAGTACGAGGATGGCGTCGCGTATCTCCATGAGCTTGCGGTACAGCAGGAGTCTGCGCGGGCCCTGGGGCCAGAAGGTCTCCCGGAGCCGTCCGCGCGGGGGAGCGAGGAGCACCTGCGGGCACACCTCCACCAGGTCGCGCCACAGCGGCCAGAGCCGCCACCAGTCCCTGAAGTCGGTGACCGCGTGCCGGGCGGCCTGGATGGTGGGCGCGGCCAGGGCCGCGGCGATGAGCGGGCCGTGCAGTGCGAGAGCGAACGGCTGCAGGGGCTGTGACCAGGTGTGGCCGAGGAGTTGGGACAGCGCACCGAGCCAGAACGTGCCCGCCATGGCGGAACCGGCGCCGAGCAGGAGCAGGGCGGTCGTGAGGGGGCGGTTGCCGGTGTGGCGGGCGCGGCGTACGCACACCGCGACGCACAGGGCGTTGGCGATCAGGTGTGTGGCGATGATCAGCAGCCAGTAGGGCGTGGACGGCGTGGGCGAGGAGCCGTCCAGGATCAGATGCCGCCCGTGCGGTCGGTGTGCTGTGTCCAGGGCCACGGTGCTCGCGACGACGCAGCAGGCGGTGATCCGTAACCAGCGGAGGAGCGCCCGGCGCCGGGGGGCGGCGGCGAGCGAGAGGCTCAGTTCGAGCATGGCGAACGCCGAGACGAGACCGCACAGATTGCGGACCAGTTCCACGCTGTGCAGACTGCCGAGGTACCGGTCGGCCGCATCGCCCACGGTGTCCAGGTCGAGTGAGGTGGCGCAGGCCGCCGCGACTCCGGCCAGCCACAGTTCGCGCTGCCGCCGGGAGCCCAGGGTGTACGGCAGGCGCAGCAGGACGGCGGCCCACATGCACAAGGTGCCCACGGTTTGTGCGCCGGTGCCCAGCGCGACCAGGTCAATCGTCGGCGCAGGCATGGAGCCCCAGCGCCCTTTCCAGGTTCTCCGTGCCGCCACAGCGGCAGTTGCGGGGGCACGGGCGCAGCGCCCTGCTGAGGACCAGGTCGGCGAATGTCTCGGCCTCCTGCTCCTGTCGTGTGGTGTGGATGGACCGGCGCAGCAGCCGCCGTACCAGGCGGGGGTCGAGGTCGGGCAGGGCGGCTCGCACCGGTGCGTCGTCGGTGGTGACGGGGCGGTGGTGGCCGAGGAGGATGTGGCCGATTTCGTGCAGGATGATGTGGTTCTGGTGGGGGCGGGTGGTGCCGGGCTCGAAGAAGACGTGGTCGTCGGTGTCGGTGGCGATCCACGCGCCGCAGGTGCCGTCGGCGCGGCCTTCGACGGGCAGCGGATAGAGGTGGATCGGGCGGCCGCGGCGGTGCGCCACGTGCCGGCACAGTTCGTGTGCCGAAGCCGATGGGGGCAACGCCAGCTCCTCAAGTACGGATTCGCAACGCTGTCGGAGCGCTCGGTAAGGGAACAGCAAGGTCATTCGTCCTTCGGGGGCGGCGGGGTGGTGCCGACCGGAGCTGAGCGCGTTCTCGCTGTGCCGTTCGCGCCCGTGTCCTGTGTGTCCTCTGTGTCCTCGTAGGTGTTCGCGTCCTCGCGTCACGGCAGGGGTCCCCGGTCCGCTGTCGTGTCCTTCGGCGCCGGCTCCTCGACGGCCGGCAGCCGGTGCAGTTTGCGGGCCTGGTCGACCATGGCGAGGAGCGCGTCCAGGGTCTCGCCGGACAGCCCTTCGGCGCGCAGCGCCAGGGTGCGGACCTTGGCGTCGCGCAGCGCCGTGGCGAGTTGCAGCTGGGCGTTGACCCGCAGGGCGACCTCTTCGTTGAAGAAGTACTCCGGGGGCACGCCGAAGTAGTCGGCGAGGACGCCGAGTTGCTCGACGGTGACGTTGTGCTTGCGGCCGGTGGTCAGCTCCCACAGATATGTACTGGAGAGCCCGCCTCCGGTGGCCTCCCGGATCTCCTTGGCCAGGCGGGCGTAGCCCGGCCTGGTGCGCTCGTCGGGGTAGAGCGTCGCGATGAGATGCGTCAGACGTGCGCTGATCTTGCCCGCCAGCTGGCGGCTGGATGGTCGTTGCCCGTGGTCGTCCGTCATGAGTGCCTCCAAGGCCGCACGCGTCCCTCGCCTATGACGGAGTAACGCAACGTCCGCTGCTGCGGACGCAGTCTAGCGTCGCATGTTGCTCCGCGTTCGCGGTTATTGACAGCCTGCGACAGCTCCAGCGTAAGCTTCACATCGTGGTTGTCCGCTGAAGTGTACGACCCGATCGACCGTGGAAGGTGAATCACCCGTGGTCACCGGTGAGTTGAGTCCCCCCGCCGCCGACACACCGCCCCAGACAATCCCTTCGGTACTGTCCCGTTCCGCCCGTGAACACCCCCTGTCTCCCGCACTCACTGACGGCCTGCTGCGTCTGACGTACGACCGGCTCCAGGCCGAAGTCACCGCTGTCGCCCGCGCCTTGACGCCCCTGGTGCGCCCCGGAGACCGCGTCGCGCTGCAACTGCCGCGCAGCGCCGAGTACGTGGTGCTCTATCTCGCCGTGCTCTCGCTCGGCGCCGCCGTCGCCCCGCTCGCACACGAGCTGAGTCCGACGGAGACCCATGCTGAACTCGCCGCCTGCGGACCGGTGTTGCTGCTGTGCGACCCTGGGGCCCGCGCTGCCCGTCGCGGCCGGTTCAACGCCACGGACGACCGCAGGGCCGGTGCGGCGGCCGCACCGCCGGCCGTCGTCCACGTTCCGGTACGCGCCCACGCCGAGGGCGACTTGGCCGCGCTGCGGTCGGCCTGCGGAGCCGCCGCAGGCCAGGGCGTCGACGCCCGCGTGGATCCGGCGGCCGCCGCCGTGCTGCTCGCCACTTCCGGCTCGTACGGGCGTCCCAAGCGCGTCGTGCTGACCCACGCCGCGCTCCTCGCGAGCGCACGGGCCCACCGGGCCTCGCTCGACGGCGCGCACCGCCGCGAGACGGCCCTCGCCGTCGTACCGCTCAACTTCGGCTACTGCAACACCGTGCAGCTGGTCGGGCAGATCGACGGCGGCGGCCACATCGTGCTGCTCGACGGCGACTTCCTGCCCAGCCGGTTCGGACGCCTCGTCCAGGAGAACCAGGTCACCTCGACGCTGCTCGTGCCCTCCATGCTCCGGCTACTCACCCTCGGCGACTGGCACCGGACCTACGACCTCGGGTCGCTGCGGCACATCGTCTATGGCGGTGCCCCCACCCCACCGGAGATCCTCCGCCGGCTCGGGCAGCGGCTGCCCGATGTCGAGCTGGTGGAGACGTACGGCCAGACGGAGGCCGGACCACGAGTCACCACCATGAGGCAGCACGACCGCCGCGACCGTCCCACGTCCGTCGGGCGCCCGCTGCCCGGAGTTGAAGTCACCATCCGGGACCGGGAGTTCAAGGCGCTGCCCGCAGGAAGGACCGGGCAGATCACGGTGCGCGGACCGGGCGTGATGACGGGCTACCACGACCGCCCGGAGGAGACCGCACGGGTGCTGCGCGGAGGCTGGCTGCTCACCGGCGACCTCGGCAGCCTCGACGCGGACGGCTTCCTGTATCTGCGCGGCAGGCTGCGCAACATGGCCATCGTCAGCGGGATGAACGTCTCCCTGGAAGAGGTTGAGGCCTGCCTGACGGCGCACCCCGCAGTGACCGAGGCCGTGTGCGGGGTACGCGCCGACGCCCGCGCGGGGGAGACGCTGGTGGCCTGGGTCCGGTTCGCCGCCGATGTCGAGGGCGGCCGCCCCGAACCGCTGGAGACCGGCCCCGTCGGCGATGAACAGGGCGCGGTGACCGAGGAGTTGACCGGCTTCTGCCGTGAACGGCTGAGCCCGCACAAGGTGCCGCGCCGCATCACGGCGGTGGCGGACTTCCCCCGGACCCGTACCGGAAAGGTCGACCGGTCCGCTCTGTCCGCCGACCGCAGAGATGTTCCAGCAGGGCCAGGTGTGCCTGGCGAGCCCGGCACGTCCGGTGCGGACGTGCCCGATGCCGAGGAGGCAGTGAGGTGACATCCGTGAACGACGTGCACGACGTGAGTGACACACGCGCCGCGGGCGACGTGGACGCATGGGTCGTGCGGAAGCTGGCCGTACTCAGCATTCCGCCGCGCCCGCCCGGCGAGATCACCGCACAGCAGTCCCTGACGGAGGATCTCGGCGTCGACTCGCTGGCGTTCATCGAGGCGCTGGTGTCCTTCGAGGAGGAGTTCGGGGTGCGGCTCGACGAGGACCGGCTGCTGCTCTCCTCGTACGCCAAGGTCCAGGACCTCATCGACCATCTGCACGCCAGCCGCGCCCGTTGACGACCCGCCGGGCGGCCCGCACGGCCGGGCGCCCGGCAGAACGGAGCACTCAGTGGAACCGGACAGCTACCTCTCCACCCTGGTCGAGGCCGCGCACCGGATCGACACGCGTGAGGTGAGCGCCGTGGCCGACCGGATCGCGGCGGCCTGGGCGCGGGGCGCCACCGTCTTCGTGGCGGGCAACGGCGGCAGCGCCGCCACCGCCTCGCACATGGTGTGCGATCTGGCGAAGTCGGCGACGCCCGGACTCGCGGCGGGAGTGCGGGTGGTGCCCCTGCTCGACACCTCGGTGCTGACCGCCTGGGCCAACGACGTCTCCTACGAAGCGGTGTTCGCCGCCCAGCTCGCCACCCAGGCCAGGGCCGGTGACGTCCTGGTCGCGATCACTGCGAGCGGCAGCTCGCCCAATATCGTGCAGGCCCTGATCACAGCCCGTGCCCACGGCGTGGAGAGCGTCGCCCTCCTCGGCTTCGACGGCGGCACGGCCCGGTCCTTGGCGGACGACGTGGTCATGGTGCACGCGCACCACTACGGAGTCGTCGAGGATCTGCACCTTGCCGTCAACCACATGATCACCGAACAGCTCGGCGCCCGGATGAACGCCGGTCCCGCAGGGGAAACGGCCACGCTCAGCGCGGCGGGACCGGCCGACGGCCAGGTCGTGGGCGGTGCCCGATGAGCGGGGGCACGGCCGCCGGCGCGGACATCTGGGACGAGCGGGCCGCGCGCCCCGGACTGCACGCGGTGCTCTCCGGCCGCTGGACGCCCGAGGAGTGTGACCGGGTCGACCACGAACAGAAGGCGCTGATCGAACGGCTGCTGCCGGACCTGGGCCGCGACCGGGTGATCGATCTCGGCTGCGGCGTCGGACGGCTCACGGCCTGGCTGAGCGAGCGAACCCGTTCGGCGGTGGGCGTCGACCGGTCCGCGCAGATGGTGCGCAGGGCGGCCCGGGCCGTCGAGGGGAAGCCGGCCCGCACGGTCTGCTCCGGCATCGACGAACTGCCCTTCGAGGACGGCTCGTTCGACACCGTGCTCGCGGTCTTCACGCTCCAGCACCTCACCGACGACGGGGTGTTCCGGGCAGCCCTGCGCGAGATGGGCCGGGTCGTGTCGCCGCGCGGCGGCAGGCTGCTCATCGTGGACGGCCACAATCCGGCCGCGGACTCCCGTGATGTCTCCAGCGCCACCACCTCGACCGTGATCCGGCCGCTCGCCGCCTACGAAGGACTGGCAGCGGTCGCCGAACGCACGGCCGTGGAGCACCTGACGTATGTCGGCGACCGCTACCTCGCCCAGCTGTGGCACACCTGACCCGCAACGTACGCCCCTAGGGTCCTTCTGATGGATCTCCGCGGCGTCGCGACGCCCGGCACGCACGCTCGACGCACGGCGCGAAGGGACAGGTGGCTCCGCCACATGACCCTCCACGCCGCACGCCGATCGCACGCACCGAACGCCGCTCCTTCCCCCACGGAGATCCATCAGAAGGACCCTGACCCGCTCACTGGCCCAGCTCCGGCGGACCCGGCACGGCCCGCCGACGGAAGGGAGCGCCGTGCACATCTGGTTTCTCACCCCCACCTTCCCGCCCGTCCACGGCGGGTCGGAGACACAGATCTACACCCTGGCGGCGGGACTGACCCGGCGAGGACACCAGGTCGACGTCCTGACCGAGCGCTATCCGGGCAGCGCGGAGCGGGAGGAACTGCTCGGCGTGCGGGTGCACCGCGTACGCACCGACGCCGCGCGCTGGTCCGAGCCGGACCGGGTGCCGTGGGAGGAACGGGTCTTCGGGCTACTTGGCGACGCCGAACGCCTCATCGGCTCCGGCCCCGTCGACATCCTGCAGACGTTCTGCCAGGTGGGAGCCGTACTCGGCGCCATGATGCGGGACGCCATCGGCTGCCCCCTGGTGGTGACGATGAACGAGACCACCCCGGACACCGATCCGTTCGGCGACTCCCGCTCCCGGCTCGTCTTCGGACGGCTGCCGCACGACGCGGTGGTGGCCGGCAGCCTCGCCTACCGGGACCAGGCCATCGGCTACGGCGCCGACCCGGGCGTGGTGCACATCGCGCGCTACGGCATCGAGGCCGGTCTGTACGGCGGCGCCGACGAGCGCGAGATCCGGCACGCCCGGGACTGGCTGGGCGTCGCGCCACAGGACCCGCTGGTGCTGCTCGTCGGGCGGTACAAGGAGCGCAAGGGCCAGCGCGAACTGGTGCGGGCGATGGCCCGGATCGTCGACCGCCACCCCACCGCCAGAGCCGCACTGGTGGGCTCACTCAATTCCGCGTCGGCCGCCTACAAAAGACAGCTGGAGGACGACATCGACGCCCTGGGGCTGCGCGAGCACGTCCTGCTGCGTACCTCCGATCGGCCGTTCGGCTCGATGCGCGCGATCTACGCCGCCGCCGACGTGGTGGTGCAGCCCAGCCACGCCGAAGGCCTCGGACTGTCCGCCGTAGAGGCCATCGCCGCGGGCCGCCCCCTGGTGGCGACGACCGTGCAGGGTCTGTCGGAGGTCCTGGAGTGCTGCCCGGGCACCGTCCCGGTGCCGCCGCACGACCCCGGCGCTCTGGCCGACGCGGTCCGCGCGCTGCTCGACGACCCCCGGCGGGCGGCGGCACAGGCGAGCCGCGCACAGGAGGCGGCGCGGCGGGAGTTCACCGCCGACGGCATGGTGGACGGCTATCTGAAGGTGTACGAGCGGCTGCGCGCGGCTCCGGCAGCCGAGAGCGCCGGAGCCGTGACCGAGGTCAGCCGGTGACCGTCAGGCCGGGGATCCGGCGCAGCTCGGGCAGTTCACCGACGATGGCAGCCAGCTTGGGCGAGGCGAGAACGACACAGCCTCGCCGGTATCCGGTCTCCGCCCGCGCCGGGCAGCTCGGCCACAGGATGTCGCTGTCGCCCACCGCCTGCCCCAGATAGGCGAGGGACAGTTCGGTGCGGCCGTACACATCGAACCCGTAGCCGTCGTCGTCGGGGACTTTGAAATCGTCTATGACAATGACCGAAAGCGGCCAGTTACGGAGTACGAAGGCCACCTCGTCGCGCAGTGGAATATCTGCGTTCCAGTGCGCGTCCAAATAGCAGAGAAAAGGTTCGGAGGACGCGATGTGACCGCCACTGTGCAAGAGTTGCAAGGCATCCCGTGAATCGTGGTTGAGAACCTTCACTTCGGGTACGTGGCGGAATTCACGGGCCACGTAGCGAGCGAAGTTGGGATTCTTCTCCGCGGTGTAGACGGGTTTTCCGGAGACGTGCCACAGAAAGCGCGTGGAGGCTCCCCTGTAGCTGCCGGACTCGAAGAGCGCGGCCGGGCGTACGGCGCCCACCAGGGACCGGAACATGCGCTGGCGTGCGTGTTGGCCGTTGAACGGTTCCAGCCAGGGGCCGTCGGCCGAGCGTATGTTCCGGCCGATCAGCTCGGCGACGGACGGGTGCAGCGGACGGGAAAGCGAGTCGTACGCCCTGGCCAGAAATCCGGTGGCTTGTTTGGTGATGCCGCCGAGTGCCATGAAACTCCACCTCCGGAGTGAGTGGGTGTCAGTATTCGCTGGGCTGTCTTGCATTGATAAGGCAGTGCCTGAGATGCCGTCAAGTGGGCGGGGTTCGTGAGATTCAAAAGCGGGTGTTGCGTGAACGGGAAACGCTGTTACGGTAGTTGAAAGCCGATCTCTTACATATGACCTCGGCGCACTTCTGGTGCGGGCACTTCACGTACCGGTGCACTTCTGGCTCGGGCGCGGTTCTGGAATGCGGCACAGTGCCGCGGGACACGTCCGTCGAACCCCACGTCTGCTGAACCCATCGAATTCGGGAAGAGGTTGGCATGCCTTTCGTTCCGGCCGTCGAGATCGAGGTGCCCGACGCAGAGCGGCGCCAGGTCCTCGATGAGGTGGACCGGCTGCTGCGCGCCGGGAGGTTCTCCCAGGGCGTCAACGTCGAGGCGTTCGAGGAGGAGTTCGCGGCGTTCACGGGAGCCCCGCACGCCGTCGCCGTCGCCAGCGGCACCACCGCCCTCGAGCTGATCCTGCGCGCCATCGGCGTCGGCGGCCGGGAGGTCGTCGTACCGGCGGGCACCAACTTCGCCACCTATATCGCGGCCGAGCGCGCGGGCGCCACCGTCCGCCTCGCCGATGCCGACCCGGCCACCATGGCGCCCACCCTCGAGCAGCTCCGCGCGGCCTGTACCTCCCACACCGCCGCTGTGACGGTCGTCCATACCGGGGGTCTGATCAGTCCCGAGACCGAGGCCATCGCGGCCTGGTGCGAGCGGCGCGGCATCGCCCTCGTCGAGGACTGCGCGCACGCCCACGGCAGCGAGCGGGAGCGGCGGCACGCGGGCACGTTCGGTGTCGCGGGCGCCTTCTCGTTCTTCGCCACCAAAGTCATGACCACCGGCGAAGGCGGCATGATCATCACTGGTGACGCCCACCTCGCCGAAGAGATAAGGCTGTTACGCAACCTCGGCAAGTCCGAGGCCTGGGTGAGCCGGCATACCCGCCCCGGCTGGAACGCCCGCCTCCCGGAGTTCGCCGCCGTCCTCGGCCGTGCCCAACTCGCCCGCCTGCCCGCGAACGTGACGGCCCGCCGTAAGATCGCCGACTCCTACGCCGAGGCCCTGCGCGACCTCCCGGCCGTCCAATTCCTGCTGCCCGACCACCCCTACAGCGGCTACAAGGCGATGCTGCTGCTCCCGTCCGGCACCGACCGGGACGCCCTCAAGGCGGCGCTGCGCGAGCGTTCCGTCCAGGCGGCCGGCGAGGTGTACGAGACGCCCCTGCACCAGCAGCCCGTGCTCGCCGAGCGCTACCCGGGCCTGCGGCTGCCCGGAGCCGAGCATGCCTGCGCCGGGCAGCTGTGCCTGCCGATCTACCCCGGTCTGGACGACACCCGTCTGCACCACGTGGTACGGGCCCTGTCCGAGTCCCTGGCACAGGTGAGGGCACGGTGACCGCGGCCGCGCCGCGTGCGGTGTTCCGCACTCCCTGGCTCACGGTGCGCGAAGCCCTTGAGTCTGAGCCGAGCGGGACCCAGCGCAGCTGGTACTACCTGGACCATCCGGGCTGTGCCCTGGTCCTGCCGGTCACCGCCGACGGCACGCTGCTGCTGATCCGGTCATGGCGGATCGCGGTGCGCCAGTGGTGCCTCGAGGCGCCGGCGGGGCGGTGCGAGCCGGGCGAGAGCCCCGAGGAGACCGCCCGCCGCGAACTGGCGGAGGAGACCGGTGCCCGCGCCGGAGCGCTGCACCCGCTGGGTACCGTCTGGCCCTCCAGCGGCTCCTCCAACGAAGAGGTCCATCTCTTCCTCGCCCCGGACGTGCGGTCCGGAATGCCGCACCACGACGACGGTGAAGTCATCCGCCAGCGCCCGGTCCCGGTCGACGACGCGCTGGCGCTCGCGATCAGCGGCGAACTCCAGGACGGGCCCACCGCGTTGGCTCTCCTGCGGGCCCACCGCCGTGGACTGCTGCCGGCCGTGGCCCCGGCGTCCGCCGCCGTCAGTCCGGCGGCGCTCACCGACTCCGCGACTGCCGAAGCGCGCCCGGCCGCCACCACCGCGGCGCCGCTCGCCACGCCGGGCCCCGGCCCGGCCCCGAAGAACCCGAAGGAGGCCCGATGAGCAGGACGCCCGAGCGGCGCGGCGCGCACGGTGCCGGGCTCCAAGTGGCCGTTGTCGCAGGCGGGTTGGGGACCCGGCTCGGCCGCCTGGGAACCCGGAGGCCGAAGATCCTGCTGCCCGTCGCCGGGCGGCCCTTCCTCGACCTGCTCCTCGCACCGCTCCTCGACGCCGGCCTGCGCCGCTTCCACTTCTGCCTCGGCCATCTGGCGAGCCCGGTCATCGACCACCTCGACCGTCTGCCCGCGTCCGTCGAGGTGACCTCCCACGTCGACACCGTCGCGCGGGGCACCGGCGGAGCGCTGCGGGCCGCCGCTCCGTACCTGGACGACATGTTCCTGCTCGTCCTGGGCGACACCCTGCTCGACATCCCGTACGCGGGAGCCCACCGCTGGCTCGGCCCCCACGACGAGGCCGCCATGGTCCTCACCTCCGCCGACACCGGCGTACGCCCCAACACCCGGGTCCACGACGGCCGGGTGAGCGGCTACGACAAGGACGCCCCCGAAGATCCCGACACCGACGGGCCGTTGTGGACTGACACCGGCGTGTGCGTGCTGCGCCGAGCCGCCCTGCGGCACCTGGATCCGCACCAGGACCCGGTGGATCTCGGCGTGCTGTTCCGCACGCTCATCCGGCGCCGCACCCTCGCCGCCCACCGGACCGACCGCCCCTTCACCGACATCGGCACACCCGAACGTTACGCCCGCTTCCTCGACGGCCACGAACATCCCGCTCCGTGACCGCCGCCCCAGCGACCCGAGGAGTCCCGTGCGCATACTGCTCGTCGAACCCGCCATCTACACCCCCGCCGGCCTGGACAAACGCGAGATGCGGCCCACGCAGCTGATCTCCCTCACGCTGCCCTACCTGGCCGCCATGGTCCCGCCCGAATGGGAGGTCGACCTCGTCTACGAAGTCTGCGAGGACCTGGAGCGCGACTACGACCTCGCCGCGTACGACGTCGTCGGCATCACCACCCAGACCATCCAGCTCAAACGCACCCTGGAACTGGCCCGCACCATCCGCGGGCTGGGCCCGCGGGTCGTCGTCGGCGGCCCCGCCACCGTCGAGGACGACCACAGCCTGGTGCCGGTGATCAGCCGCTTCAGCGACTCCGTCGTCGTCGGCGAGGCCGATGTGCTGTGGCAGCGGCTCCTCGCCGACCTGGCCCGCGGCGAACTCAAGAAGATCTACCAGTCCCATGAACCGGTGCCCATGTCGGACCACCCGCTGCCCCGCTTCGACCTGGTCGACTTCAGCAAGATCGAGGCGCCGCACGTGCTGCCGTCGTTCACCGCGCGGGGCTGCCCCCGCCGGTGCACCTTCTGCAGCGAGTTCCTGTACAGCAAGTGGCGCTACCGTCCGGTCAACGACGTATACGAGGAACTCATCGCCTACCGCGACCGGTTCCACATTCCCCGCGTAGTCTTCCGCGACGACGACTTTCTGGTCTTCCCCAAGCGGTCCAACCAACTCCTGGGCCGTCTGGCGGGCGAAGGCATCGAATGGGGCTGCCAGACCGACTTCAACCTCGCCCGCCACCCTGACGTCGTGCAGTCGGCGCTCGACGGGGGGATGCGGGTGGTGTCCTTCGGGGTGGAGAGCGTGCGGGAGAAGAACCGCGAGTTCACCGAGAAGACCTTCTTCACCATCCCCGAGGCGGAGGACCTGCTGCTCAGGCTGCACGAGGCCGGGGTGGAAACCCAGGTCAACGTCATCTTCGGCTTCGACTGGGACGACCCGGACGTCTTCGACGAGACCTATGAGTTCGCCATGCGCACCAAGGTCTCCCGCCTGTTCCTGAGCGTCCTCTACCCCATCCCCGGTACCCCGCTGTACGAGCACCTGGGCCGGGAGGGGCGGCTGCTCGAAAAGCGGCCCCAGGGCATCGACGACCCCCTGGCGGTGACCTTCACACCCAAGCTGATGACGGCGGACCAGCTCGTGGAGGGCTATCTCGACGTCGAACGGCGCTTCGCCGAGGCCGATTTGACCAACCGCAACTACTGGCTGGGCAAAGACCTCGTCGTCATCTGAGGCCGTCACCCGCACCCCAGTGTCACCCGCACTCATGCCGTGGACGACCACCACCCGAACGTCGTCGCCCGAACCGGAACGGAGAGCCCGATGACGGCCGCCCCGCCCCCTGGCCCGGCACCCGCCGCGCCGGACATCAGCGTGGTTGTACCGACCCGCGACCAGGCGGCACGCCTGGAAGCGACGCTGCACGCGTTCACCCGGCAGGACGCGCCGCCCGGAACCTGGGAACTCGTCGTCGTCGACGACGGCTCGGGCGACACCACGCCCGACGTACTGCGCGCCGCCGCACGGTCGTTGCCGCTGCGCGTGCTGCGCACCTCCGCGAACGGCCGGGCCGCCGCCAGGAACGCCGGAGCGGCGGCCGGCCGGGGAGCCGTCCTCGTCTTCTGCGACGGCGACCGCGCCCCGGTGCCCGGCTATGTGCGTGCCCATGCGCTGGCCCACGGTCTCGGCCACCCCGGTGAGGGGGCGCCGGAGCCGAACGGCCGGAGGGTCGTGGTTGGGGACGTCCAGGAGCTGTACCTCAGCGCCTTCGAGGAACGTCTGGCCGAGGTCAAGGAGAGACTCACCGGCGACGGGTGGGAACTGCGCCGCGGCTCCCGCACCCCCGCGTTCGTGAAGAAGGTCCACAGCGTCTACGACGACTCCGGGCGCAGCACCTCACCGGTGCGCTGGCTCAGCTTCCTCTCCGGCAACGTCTCCCTCAGCCGGAGCCTGTTCGGCCAAGTCGGCGGTTTCGACGAGGACTTCACCCAGTGGGGCCTGGAACACCTCGAACTGGGCTACCGGCTCGTCGCGGCCGGTGCCGAGTTCCGGCGCTGCGCCGCCGCCCGTAACGACCACTTCGCGCACGGCAGGCCCGCCGGGTTCTACCGCCGGGCCCTTGAGGACTCGGCCGCACTCTTCGCCCGCAAGCACCCGGAGGTCCCGGCGGAGCTGCTGCTCGGCCTGACGCTGGGCGGTCTGTCCGTGGCGCAGTTCGAGCAGTCAGTGCGAGGTCCGGCACGGGGTCAGGGGCCGGACGCCCCACCGGACGTCGAGAAGCCCGTACGAGAGCGCGAGCAGGAGACGGAGCGAGGGGGAGAGGCGGGCATGCGACCGCGGTTGAGCCAGTACTTCCTGACGGCACGCACCCCGTCCGACACGGACCCGGTGTGCGTGGTGCGCCACCACCACGACGACGCCGCGCCCACCGTCGTCCTGATGACCGGGCTCGCGCTCTCGATGAGCGAGCCGCGCTACCTGTGGTCGATCCTCGCCCGCAGGCTGCGCCAACTGGGCCTGAACGTCGTGCAGTACGACCACCCCGGCCACGCGGACAGCGCCGCCACCGGCCGCCCGGCCGGCTGGGCCGCGCTGCGCGAGGCGGCCCGCGCCGTACGCGGTCACGCCCGCGCGAGCGGAGGCGGCGAGGTGACGGTCGTCGGCTGCGGAATCGGCACTGTCCTTGCCGCCGAACTCCTGGCCGCCGGTGAGGTCACGGCCGGAGTGCTCGTCTGCCCCGATCTCGCGCTGTGGCGGGCCGGGGCACGTGCCCCGCAGGAACTGGCCGCTCTCGCCGCGCGGGGCCGGGCGGCACCCGACGAGCTCCAGGACAGTTCCGTCGCCGCCGCGTTGCTCGACGCCGCCGTCGGCGAGCCGTACCAGCCGCCGCAGCCCGCAGGGCCCGTCGACGCCGGGCTGCTCGCGGACGCGGCCCCGGCCGCGGAGCGGGCCTTCGCCGCGCTGCGCGGCACCCGAGCCCTGGTCGTCGCGGCCACCGACGAAGACCGGTCGTGGGCCCGCGACGCCGGGCTCGCGCTGCGGGAACTCTCCCACCGGCCGACCTCGTGGGCGCCGAGCTGGCACTGGGAGCACGAGCCGCGCGAAGCTGTGATGGCGGCGGTGACGGACTTCCTGGCGAAGGGCGCCGACGGGCCCACGGCGCAAACCCCCGTACCCGCAGGGGGAACTTCCGTACCCGCAGGGGGAACCCCGGTGCCCGCAGCGGGAACTCCCGTGCCGCCCGGCGTCCCGGACCCGGCGCCCGCCCTCACTCCCTACACCGGCCGCACCGCCGCCCGCGTCCCCGGCCCCGACTCCTCCGTCATCAGTTCGGTGAGCTTCACCTCCGACGGCGAGCGGCTGCTCGGCGTGCTGCACACGCCTGGTCCCGGCTCCGGGCCCTGGCCGGTCTGTCTGATCTACGAACCCGGCAATCCGGGGCAGCGCGTGGACATCCATGAGTGCGGCACCATCCTCGCCCACGGCGGGGCCGCGCACGGGCTGCCCGTCTTCCGCTACGACAGCCGGGGCACCGGCGTGAGCGGCGGCTGCTTCACTCACACCACCTGGAGCCGCCGCCTGGCGGACCTGCGAGCGGCCGTGGACGAGCTGCGCGCCCAGGGGGTGGCGGAACGGTTCGTCGTCGTCGGCAACAGCGCGGGCGCCCGGCTCGCCGCGATGGCCGCGCACGACCTGCCCGCCGTCGTCGGCGCCGTCCTGTGGGGGCCGATCCTCAGCGAGGAGGAAGGGGAGGGGCCCGCGCCCCGGCTGCGACGCGTCGACGGCACCCTGGCCGCCGCCTGGTGCGGTCTGTGGCTCGGCGTCGCCTACACCCGAGATGACCGGGCCCACGACTACCCCGCGCTGCTGCGCGACAGCGAGGTGCCGGTGTGCGTCGTCTACGGCACCGAGGAGCTGGCGCACCCCGACCGCATGACCCGCCTCATCCTCGACGAGGCCGAGCGTCGTCCCACCTGGCGGCTGAGCGTCGTCGACGGCAGTCATGGCTTCTCCGCGCGCGGTCTGGCCGCAGCCGTACGGGCCACGACCGCGTGGACGGCCACCACCTTCATCCCCGGCGACACCCCGCAACCATCCGCGTCCCCCACCGTGTTGGAGGCCCCCGCCCATGACCGCTGACCGCTCGGACCGTCCCACCGAGGAATCCGCCCTGCGACCCGCCGACGCCGAATCCGGTCTCACCCCGGGCCGCCCCCCGCGCCGCAGCGAACGCCGCCCGGTGGCCGAACGCCCGGCCACCGAAAGCCCCCGGGCCCAGCGCACCGCCGACCGCGCCCGCCCACCGCAGTGGCGCAAGCCACCGCTGCGGATCGAGCAGAGCGAGTGCATCAGCTGTGACGCCTGTGTCGAGGCCTGTCCGTCCCAGTTCGGCGCGGTCTTCAACCTCGGCCGCGGCGGCATGGCGATCCTGCCCGAACTCTGCTCCGGCTGCGGCGCCTGCCTGCCGCCGGTGTGCCCCGTGGATTGCATCTACCCGGACGAGGAGTGGGAGCCGGCCCCCGAGCAGTGGTGGCAGGAGCCGCTCGGCCCGCGGGACCCCTATGTCCTCGACGACGGCACCCGCCGTCCCGCCGGGCTGCCGACCCGGATCCGCCGCTGGTGAGCGGGGACCGCGACACCGAGGAGCCGACGATGCGCGACGTTGCCGCCGTGGTGAAGGCGTACGACATACGAGGAGTGGTGGGGGAGGAACTCGACGAGGATCTGGCCGAGACCTTCGGGGCGTGCTTCGCGCGCCTGGTGCCCGAGGACGAGGTGGTCGTCGGACACGACATGCGCGCCTCTTCACCGGGCCTGGCCGACGCGTTCATCCGCGGCGTGCTCGGCCAGGGGAGCGATGTCCTGCGCATCGGCCTGGCCGGCACGGACATGGTCTCCTACGCCTCGGGGGTGCTCGGCCGCCCCGGCGCAATGATCACCGCGAGCCACAACCCGCCCCGCTACAACGGCATCAAGCTGTGCCGCGCGTACGCCGAACCCATCGGCTGGGACACCGGCCTGCGCACGCTGCTGCACATGGCGCGCGGCCCACGCGCCAGGCCGCCGCGTGCCGGGACCGGCCAGGTCAGGGACCAGCCGGTGCTCGCGGGCTACCGGGACCACCTGCTCGCGCTCGCCGCGCCGGACACGGCCCCGGTGCGGCAGATCACGGCCGTGGTCGAAGCCGGCGGCGGCATGGCCGGACTCACCGCAGCCACTGTCCTGGGCGCGCTGCCGGTCGACGTGATCCCGCTGAACTTCGGCGTGGACGGCGACTTCCCGCAGCCGGACGCCGACCCGATGAGGCCCGGCTACACCGCGGCGCTCCGGGATCGCGTCCGTGTGGCCCGCGCCGACGTGGGCTTCGCCTTCGACGGTGACGCCGACCGCTGCGTGGTCGTCGACGAGCGGGGCGAGACGGTTGCGCCGAGCGCCGTCGGCGCCCTCCTCGCCGAGCGCGCCCTCGCCCGCGAGCCCGGTGCCGCCGTCGTGCACAGCGCGGTGACCTCCCGGTCCCTGCCCCACGCCGTGACCGCGCTCGGCGGCCACGCGGTGCGCTCCCGCGTCGGTCACTCGTACATGAAGCGGGAGATGGCCCGCACCCGGGCCGTTCTCGGCGTCGAGCACTCCGCGCACTACTACTTCGGCCAGTTCTGGAACGCGGACTCCGGACTCCTCGCGGCCCTCCACGTCCTCGCGGCCCTGGGCGCCACCCACCAGCCGGTGTCCCAACTTGTAAGCCGCCGTACCCCGTACATCACCCTGCCGGAGACCGCGATCCGGGTCGCAGAGCCCGACGCACGGCTGCGGGAGGTCGCCCGCGCCGCCGGAGCCCGGCCGGACACCACCTGCGACTGGCTGGACGGGCTCACCGTGCGGCGCGCCGACGGCGCCTGGTTCAACCTCAGGCCCTCGAACACCGAGAGCCGCGGCCTGCTGCGGCTCAACGTGGAGGCCCGCGACGAGCACACCGCGACGTCCTTGCGCGCCGAGGTGCTCGACATCGTCGAGACACCGCCGACCCGGTCCCGGCCGGCCCGGCCCCGGCCCGCGCCACCCAAGTC
>NZ_VJZC01000940.1 GCF_009377185.1 Streptomyces spongiae | reverse complement strand
CTCCCCGACAGGGGTCGGGCGGCCCGTTCGGAAGAAATCCTGGGCGTCAGTGCCCGCCCTGCTCCTTGAAGCGCTTGTACGAGCGCTCGATCTCGATCTCGGCGTCCTGGCGGCCCACCCAGTTGGCGCCCTCGACGGACTTGCCGGGCTCCAGGTCCTTGTAGACCTCGAAGAAGTGCTGGATCTCCAGGCGGTCGAACTCCGACACGTGGTGGATGTCACGCAGGTGCTCCACGCGCGGGTCCGTCGCCGGCACGCACAGCAGCTTGTCGTCGCCGCCGGCCTCGTCCGTCATACGGAACATGCCGATCGCGCGGCACTTGATGAGGCAGCCCGGGAAAGTCGGCTCGTCCAGGATGACCAGCGCGTCCAGCGGGTCGCCGTCCTCGCCGAGGGTGTTCTCGACGAAGCCGTAGTCGGTCGGGTAGGCGGTCGAGGTGAAGAGGCGACGGTCCAGGCGGATCCGACCGGTCTCGTGGTCCACCTCGTACTTGTTGCGCGAACCCTTCGGGATCTCGATCGTGACGTCGAACTCCACCGGTGGCTCCTCCATGATCAACACATAGTTCTGGTGGTTAAGTGTCCCTCACGCAGGTGTGTGATCGCGAAAGGGGCTGGTGGTAGTGCCGGAGCCGAGGGGCTGGCGAACCGCGAGGCCGCATGCGGTGCGGCTCGCGCGCGCAGCAAAGCCGCACGTCGTACGCGGTACGCGCGCCGTCGTGCACGCCACCCGAGCCGTCGCGACGCGCTCCATGAAGCTCACGACCCTCCAGCTCACCGCCGGTGCGGCCGCGTTCGGCCTGGCCCTGTCGGCCGGGGCGGTGGCCGCGGCCGGTCCCTGGGACTCCTCGGGTCAGCGTACGGCCGAGCAGGACTGGGCGGCATCGCATGATCGAGAGGGTGGCGCAGATCACGGACGCGGTTCCGGTACGGCTTCCGGTACGGCCCAGGGGGCGCCCAAGCCGGCGCCGAGCGCGGCCTCGGTACTGACGGGCCTCGGCGGCTCGGTGCCCGCGCCCACTGAGCAGGCGCTCGCCGACGTCCTCGCTCCCCTCCTGCGCGCCCCCGCGCTGGGCTCCGACCGTACGGCCGCCGTCGTGGACGTCACGACCGGGAAGACGCTGTACGGCCTCGGCGCGGACGACGCCCTCACCCCCGCCTCCACCACGAAGATCGCCACGGCCGCCGCGGCGCTCTCGGCGGCGGGCCCCGACCACCGCATCGAGACGCGGACCGTCCTTCAGCCCGACTCCAAGGAGGTCGTCCTGGTCGGCGGCGGCGACCCGACCCTGACCGCCCACAAGGACACGAACGGCTACGCCTCCCTGCGCACCCTCGCCGCCGACACCGCCGCCGCCCTGAAGAAGCGCGACGTGGACGAGGTGACGGTCGCGTACGACACCTCGCTCTACAGCGGACCCGCCCTGCACCCCATCGGGGTGAACACCAACCTCGCGCCCGTCAGCGCCCTGATGGTCGACGAGGCCCGCCTCGACGGCTCCTCCAGCGGCCCGGCGGACCGCGGCGCGGACCCGGCGTCGGACGCGGCGAAGGCGTTCGAGCAACTGCTGGCGGACCACGGCGTCAGGACGACGTCCGCCGCCCCCGTGAAGGCCTCCGGCAAGGCCGACTCACTCGCCGCGGTCGACTCCCCGCCCCTGTCCACCCTGGTCGAACGCATGCTGACCAACAGCGACAACGACATCGCCGAGGCCCTCGCCCGCCAGGTGGCACTCGCCGCGGGCGAGCCGGCGAGCTTCGAGGGCGCCGAGACGGCGGTCCGCGCGGCACTGGACAAGCTCGGCCTCCCGCTGGACGGCGCCCGCTTCGCGGACGGCAGCGGCCTGAACCGCGACGACCGCCTGACCGCCCACCTCCTCACCGCCCTCCTCGCCAAGGCGGCCTCCCCGTCCCACCCCGAACTCCGCTCGATCGTCACGGGCCTCCCCGTGGCCGGCTTCACGGGCACACTCCGCACCCGCTACGCCGACGACACCCCCGGAACAGGCGTGGTACGAGCCAAAACAGGCACCCTGACCGGTGTGAACACCCTCGCCGGCACAGTGGTCGACACAGACGGCCGCCTGCTGGCCTTCGCCTTCCTGGCAACAGCCACAACGGACCCCACGGGCGCCCAAAGGGCTTTGGACACCACGGCTTCAGCACTGGCGACGTGCGGCTGCCGCTAAGTCTTTCAGGGGCGCGGGGAACTGCGCGACCAGCCACATACGGCCCGCACCAACCAGACCACCGCACCACCCACGACCCCAGGGGCGCGGGGAACTGCGCAAATCAGCAACAAACAGCCCGAGCCCAACCAAACCC
>NZ_VJZC01000939.1 GCF_009377185.1 Streptomyces spongiae | reverse complement strand
GATCTGCGGCCCTCCGGGCCGCCAGGGGCAGGATGCCCTACACCTCCACCCTGAAGGGTGGAGGTGTAGGGCAAGAGTTCAGTCAGGTCTTCTCGACCTTCCGCCTTCGGCCTGCTGGGCCCGCTCAGCCGGCCGTCGGTGTCCAGTCGCCCAGCCAGTCCGCGACCTCCTGGCCCGCGGCCTGGGAGTCGCTGAGCTGCGGCCGGTTGCTGCTCGCCGAGCCCGAGCCCGGACCGGTGTTCTTGTACTCGGCGAACCGGTCGTCCTTCCACGAGAAGCCGCCCATGTCCGACCACGGGGTGGACTTGACCGCGGCGCTCAACGTGCTGTCGCGGACCGTGGTCTGCGGGTCGAGGGAGGCGTCGCCGCCAGCGTGCCAGTTACGGCCCAGGAAGAAACTCCCCGCGGCCACGTCACCGCCCACGGTCGTGCGGTTGATGAGGATGCCCTTGCGGTTGGCGGCGGTGCTCGGCGCGGTCACGTAGCCGGCCGAGGTGCCGTCCCACCGCTTCTTCAGGGTGATCACCGACCGGTCGATCACGGCGGTGGCGCGGCCGAAGATGAAGTCGACGTTGCCCGTGACGTAGGAGTTGGTGACGTAGACCCGGCCCAGCTTGTCCTTGGCCGCCGTGTCGAGGAGCAGCGTGTCCTGGTCGCCGTTGACGATGATCCCGTCGAGGAAGACTTTGTCGGCGGCGGTGCGCAGGGCCACGGCCTGGTGCCCGCTGAGGTTCTGGTTCGCGCCCTCGTCGAAGTCGTTGGTGATGGTCAGGTTGCGGGCCTGGAAGTCGTCCGCCTCGACGGCGACGGTCGCGCTGCCGCCGGTGCCGTACGTGCCGCCGCCGGGCTTCGGCGTACCCGCCGCGTTGTTGAAGACGATGACCGTGTCCTTGCGGCTGGCACCCGTGCCCTGGATGGTGATGTGCGGCTTGTTGGAGGGCACCTTGACGGTCTCGCGGTACGTGCCGGGCTTGACCTGGATCAGCACCCGGGAGCCGTTGTTCGCGGGCACGGCGTCGACGGCCTTCTGCACGCTGGTGTACTGGCCGCTGCCGTCCTTGGCGACGGTGAGGGTGGTGGCGGCCGCGGCCTTCGTGCTCGCCGTACCGATCGAGCTGCGGGGGCCCGTACCCGACTTCAGCAGCGCCGGAAGGTCCGCCGCCTTGTCGAGCGTGTAGCCGTAGTACGACTTCGGGTCGAACGCCGTACCGCCGCTCTCGTTGCGCCCGCTGGTCCCGGAGAAGACGTTCCCGCGCTGGACGACGGCGGCGGTGGAGTCCCTCTGGACGGGATTCTTCACGCCCTGGAAGTAACTGTTCTCCAGGACCATCTTCGTCTTGCCACGGGAGTAGTTGCCGTAGGAGGAGTTGATGCTGGTCCCGGCCACGTCCTCCAGGTAGTTGTTGTAGAGGTGCGCGTGGGCGACGTTGTCGGTGGAGGGGTTGCGCTGCTCGGTCTCGCGGAACCAGTTGTGGTGGATGGTCAGGTCCGCGGTGACGTTCTCGGTCCAGCCGATGCCGAAGGTCTTGTTGTTGTCGCTGAGCTTGTTCCAGGACACCGTCACGTACGTCGTGTCCTTGCGGCTGTCGATGAGCCCGTCGGCCATGTGCCGCAGGTCGTTGTGGTCGATCCACACGTGGTGGGCGCCGTCCATCTGGACGGCGTCGAAGTCGTGGTCCTTGTCGTTCCAGGTGCCCTGGTACGAGTCGCGGATCGTCAGGTTCCGGATGATGACGTTGTGCACGCCCTGCCCGAGGAAGAAGCCGCCACCGACGATCTGCCCGGAGGTCCCCTGGCCCACGATCGTCTTGTCCGACTGGACCTTGATCTCTTTCCCGACGGGGTTCATGGTGATCGTCGCGGCCACGACGATGACGTACGGCTCGGTGGCGGTGGCGTACTTCTCCAGATCGACGAGCGTCTTCACGGTGACGGTCTGTCCGCCCCGCCCGCCGTACGTCCCGTTCTGCCCGAGGGCGTTGACGGAGGCGAAGCCGTCGGCGACGTCGGCGGCCCAGGCGGGGGCGGCGGTCGCCGCGTCCGCCGCGGCGGCCGTCCGCTGGGTGCCCGCTCCGAACACCCCGAGGTCGTTGCCGTACGCCATGACGCCGGCGGCGGTCAGCGCCAGCGGGACCCCGACGGCCAGGGCGCCTCTCCGCCTGCGGTGGCGGGCCTTGCTGCGAGTCTCACTCACGTGTTCTTCCGATCTGTCTCGGATGCGTGGGGGGAAGAGCCACGGAGTGGTTGCCGCGAGGGCGGGGGGAGGTTGCCGCGCGCGGGGCCCGAAACTTTCGACCGGCTGCCGCTGGCGAATCCCGCCGGGAGAGGGCAATTGGATCC
>NZ_VJZC01000938.1 GCF_009377185.1 Streptomyces spongiae | reverse complement strand
GCCCCGCCCATGACTCCCCCCGGGCGATACGCGTGCGAAGGAGCCCGCGATGAGCGAGATGATCACCGCGGACCTGGTCGACCTCGACCTGTCCGCCGACACCAAGGAAGCAGCGGCGCGTGCCCTCGCCGAGCGCATGGTGGCCAAGGGCCGGGTGACCGACCTGGACGGCTTCCTCGCCGACGTGGCCGCCCGCGAGGCCCAGATGCCGACCGGCCTCGACGGCGGCATCGGCATCCCGCACTGTCGCAGCGAGCACGTCACCGAGCCGACCCTCGCCTTCGGGCGCAGCGCGGCCGGTATCGACTTCGGCGCTCCTGACGGGCCCGCCGACCTGATCTTCCTGATCGCCGCCCCGGCCGGCGCGGACGACGCCCACCTCACCATCCTGTCGTCCCTCGCCCGCCAGCTGATGAACACCGAGTTCACCTCCGCGCTGCGCGCCGTGGACGACACGGAGCGGGCCGCGGCACTCATCCGGGGCGACGACGACGCCCAGGGCAGCGAGGACCCCGCAGTTTCCACAGACTCCGCAGACTCTGCAAACGCCGCAGATTCCACGGATTCCACAGACTCCGCGGCGGCGTCGGCCGGAACGGCCTCCGCCGACGCCGCCGCGGGCAACACCGACGACGAAGGCGACGCGAGCGCGGGCGAGAGCACTGCCCCGGTGGCCGCGGCGAGCGCCGAGGAGGCCCGCCCGTTCCGTATCGTCGCCGTCACCTCCTGCCCCACCGGCATCGCGCACACCTACATGGCCGCCGAGGCGCTGGAGAACGCCGGCCGTGACACCGATGGCGTCGAGGTCGTCGTCGAGCCGCAGGGCTCGGCCGGCTTCAGCCGGCTCGACCCGGCGGTCATCGCCGCCGCCGACGGCGTGATCTTCGCCCATGACGTCCCTGTACGGGAGAAGGAGCGCTTCGCCGGCAAGCCCACCGTGGACGTCGGTGTGAAGGCGGGCATCAACCGGCCCGCCGAGCTGATCGCCGAGGTCCGCGGCAAGGCCGAGCGCGGTGAGGTCACCTCGGCCGCCGGGGCCGGCTCCACCCCGGTCGAGCGCGCGGGCGAGCCCGGCGACGGCTACGGCACCAAGCTCCGCAAGTGGCTGATGACCGGCGTGAGTTACATGGTCCCGTTCGTCGCGGCGGGCGGTCTGCTCATCGCGCTCGGCTTCGCGATCGGTGGCTACCAGATCAACGAGGCCAAGCCGGTCACCGAGCACTTCCTCTGGGGCCAGCTGGACAGCTGGGCCGCGCTGCTGTTCCAGATCGGCGGCGTCGCCTTCGGCTTCCTGATCCCCGTCCTCGCCGGTTACATCGCCTACGGCATGGCGGACCGCCCCGGTCTGGTCCCCGGCTTCGTCGGCGGCATGATCGCCTCCAACATCGCCGCCGGTTTCCTCGGCGGTCTGGTCGCCGGTCTGCTGGCCGGTGCGGTCGTCCTCGCCATCCAGCGGATCAAGATCCCGCCGGTACTGCGCGGCATCATGCCGGTGGTCGTGATACCGCTGATCTCCTCGATGATCGTCGGCTTCCTGATGTTCGTCGTGGTCGGCAAGCCCATCGCCGAGGCCCAGAAGGCCATGACCGACTGGCTGAGCGGCCTCTCCGGCACCAACGCCGTCCTCCTCGGCATCCTGCTCGGCCTGATGATGTGCTTCGACCTGGGTGGCCCCGTCAACAAGGTCGCGTACGCCTTCGCCACGGGCGGCATCGCCGTCCAGGACCCGAGCGACTCCGCGATGAAGATCATGGCTGCCGTGATGGCCGCCGGTATGGTCCCGCCGCTGGGCATGGCCCTGGCCACCACGATCCGCAAGAAGCTGTTCACCACCGCCGAGCGCGAGAACGGCAAGGCGGCCTGGGTCCTCGGCGCCTCCTTCATCTCGGAGGGCGCGATCCCGTTCGCCGCCGCCGACCCGCTGCGGGTCATCCCGGCCTCCATGGCGGGCGGCGCGGTCACCGGGGCGCTGACCATGGCCTTCGGCTCGACCCTGCGCGCCCCGCACGGCGGCATCTGGGTCACCTTCCTCATCGGCAAGCCGTTCCTGTACCTGCTGGCCATCGCGATCGGTACGGCGGTCACGGCCGGCCTGGTCATCGTCCTGAAGGGCATGCGGAAGACCCAGGCGGGCGCGGTCGCCGAGGAGGCCCCGACCGCCACGGCGGAGACGAAGCAGCCGGTCGCGGCGTGAGCCGCAGCATGGAGATCGGTCGCGGCGTGGGCCGCAGCATGAAGGCCGGTCGCGACGTAAGCCGCTGACTGACCGCGGCAGGGTGGCCGGTCGCGGTCTCACCCCGCGACCGGCCCGCGCGACGGCGGCCGCAGCCCGTTGGACAGGGG
>NZ_VJZC01000937.1 GCF_009377185.1 Streptomyces spongiae | reverse complement strand
CTCCCGCCCCGTTCATCCCGTATGTCACCCATGTGCGCACCCTAAGAACTTCCTCAGAGCCTCGCACCGCCCCAGATGTGAGACGCAGGCAACCCCCTCTTCACCTGACATCCGTCCCACTTTTATCCGGATGACGATAGTGCGCGGAGGGTTGCGCCCACCCTCCGAGGCGAGGCAGCCCCCTCGCGGCCGCCTCCGATTGACTGAAAACGCGCCATAAGCGGGCGACAACCGGCAACACCCCGGACTACGATCGGCCGCCGGGACTAGTTAGCCAATCTAACTAGGCATACGAAAGGCATGGTGCATGAGCAGCAGCGAGTCGAGGCTCTGGAACGACGTCGACGCCTACTTCTCCGCCCTCCTCTCACCGGAGGACGAAGCGCTGACCGCCGCGCTGCGCGACAGCGACGCGGCCGGGCTCCCGCACATCAACGTCGCCTCCAACCAGGGCAAGCTCCTCCAGCTCCTGGCCCAGATCCAGGGCGCTCGCCGCATCCTGGAGTTCGGCACGCTCGGCGGCTACAGCACGATCTGGCTGGCCCGCTCGCTCCCCGAGGACGGCCGGCTGATCAGCTTCGAGTACGAGGCCCGGCACGCCGACGTGGCCCGCCGCAACCTGGACCGGGCGGGCCTCGGCCGGCTCGTGGAGGTACGGGTGGGGCCCGCCCTGGAGTCGCTGCCGAAGCTGGCCGACGAGAACCCCGAGCCGTTCGACTTCGTGTTCATCGACGCGGACAAGGCCAACAACCGGCACTACGTCGAGTGGGCCCTGAAGCTCACCCGCCCCGGCGCGCTGATCGTCGTCGACAACGTCGTCCGGGGCGGCCGCGTCACCGACGCCGACAGCGACGACCCGTCCATCCAGGGCACCCGGGCCGCACTCGAACTGATCGCCTCCCACCCGAAGCTGAGCGGCACGGCGGTACAGACGGTGGGCGTCAAGGGGTACGACGGCTTCGCGCTGGCGCGGGTGCTGTACTGACGCGCCCGGGCCCTCGCCCCCCTCGCGGCTTGCTCTACATCTCGTGGTAGAAGCCCACGTTGACGCTGCGGGGGGCGGTGCGGTCCTGGATGACGAGTTCCCCCGAACTGCCGTGCGGGAGCCTGGCGGTGCCGCCGTACAGCAGGGCCTGGGCCTGCTGGCCGACCATCGCCAGGCTCACCTCGGAGGACGGGTCGGCGTGCGTGCCGCGCAGCCACGTCACCTGCCAGCCGCCGTCGGGGCCGCACAGGAACTCCAGGTGGACCCGGGAGACGAACAGCCAGTCGTCGGGCGTGGCGAGCCGGCAGACGGTCTTGTCCCGGCCCACCCTCAGCACCGTGCCCGGGTCGCTGGGCGCGTCGGCCATCAGCATCCCGGCCGTCGCCGCGGTGTCCTGCGCGGAGACCGAGGCCATGGTGAGTTCGAGCACGTGCGCTCCTTCTGGGTCACGGGTTCCGGTCTGCGCGGCCTCGCAGTCCAGACGGTCCAATGGTCGCTCCGCGGTACACACTCGGCGTACCGCCGCCGCATGATAAATCGCCGGCTCGGCCCCTCGGGCCGGCTCCGGCACAATGGACTCATGACCGAGCGAAAGCCACCGGGTGTCAGCTTCGAGTCCTTCATCGACAAACAGATCCGCGACGCCGAGGCACGCGGCGACTTCGCCACACTGCCGGGCGCCGGCAAACCACTCGGCGACGACGACACGTCGTACGACGAACTGTGGTGGATCAAACAGAAGATGGCCCGCGAGGGCATGTCGGTCCTGCCACCGACCCTCGCCCTGCGCAAGGAAGCCGAGGACGCGCTCCTGGCCGCCGCTTCGGCGCCCTCCGAGCGACTCGTACGGAAGATCATCACAGAGATCAACACGAAGATCCGAGACATGATGTTCAAACCCCCACCGGGCCCACCACTGGGCCTGAAGCCGTACGACGTGGAAGAAATCGTCAGGGAGTGGCACGAGCACCGGCCCCGGAAGCCCGCAGGGCAGGGCGAGAGCTGAAGCACGGGGCGGCGAGCACGGACTTCTGAGCGGAGCGTCGGACGGTGGGGCTGCGGGTGCGGCGGACAGCGGGGGGGCGACGGTGCACCGGATGGCAGGGCAGCGCGCGCGTCGGACGGCGGGGCGGCGCGTGCGCCGGACGGCGGCGCGTGCGCCGGACGGCGGCGCGTGCGCCGGACGGCGGCGCGTGCGCCGGACGGCGGCGCGTGCGCCGGACGGCGGCGCGTGCGCCGGACGGCGGGGGGCGACGGTGCATCGGATGGCAGGGCAGCGCGTGCGGCGGACAGCGGGGACGACGGTGCATCGGGCGGCCGGGCAGCGCGTGCGGCGGACAGCGGGGACGACGGTGCATCGGACGGCCGGGCAGGCCGGGGGGCGGACAG
>NZ_VJZC01000936.1 GCF_009377185.1 Streptomyces spongiae | reverse complement strand
CCCCCGTCACCAGCGCGACCTGCCCGGCCAGCAGCCCGTCGCCGCTCATGGCCGCACTCATGGCCGCCCCAACTCGGCGATCCGGGCGGCCTCCGCCGGGTACCGCGCGGCCAACGCGTCGGCGTCCCCGTGCTCGTACCCCTCGTAGGTGAAGCCCGGCGCCATCGTGCAGCCGAACAACGACCAGGCACCGCCCGCGAGAACCCGCGCCCCCATCCAGGTCCCGGCGGGCACGGTGTACTGCACCCACTGGCCGCCGAGGACGTCCGGGCCGAGCAGGGCCGTACGGGACGAGCCGTCCGGGGCGAGGAGCAGGAGCTCCAGCGGGTCACCGAGGTAGAAGTGCCACACCTCGTCCGAGGGCAGCCGGTGCAGCGCCGAGTAGTCACCCGGCTCGGCGGTGAGCAGGGCGACGATGGCGGAGCCCTCCGGCCGGCCGTCGGATCGCTCGGGCCCCGCCCACGTACGGCGGAACCGGCCGCCCTCGCGCGGAATGGGCTCCAGTCCGTAGTGGGCGACGAGGTCTTCGGGGGTCATCCGGCCCAGGTTACTGACCAGCGGTCACATCACCGGGTCCGGGATCGCCTGCGACACGGCCACGACCCGGTCACTCACGGCGTACTTCCGCAGGGAACTGGGGCTGCCGAAGCAGCGGGTGAACGCGTTCGGGTACTGGCGGGCGGGATAGCGCGGCTCCCCAGGGATATTCCGTGCAGGTCCGCACCCCCCGCCGGGCGATCAACGCCGCCCCGCGCGATCATCGAGGCATGAACGTCACCCTGCACCTCGCCCAGGACCCCGAGGCCGACGAGCTCCTCGGGCGCAGTCCGCTCGCCGCGCTCGTCGGCATGCTGCTCGACCAGCAGGTCCCGATGGAGTGGGCGTTCAAGGGCCCGGCCACCATCGCCCAGCGGCTCGGCGCGGACGACCTCGACGCCCATGAGATCGCCGTGCACGACCCGGAGGCCTTCACCGCCCTGCTCTCGCAGAAGCCGGCGGTGCACCGTTACCCGGGCTCCATGGCGAACCGTATCCAGCAGCTGTGCCAGTACCTCGTGGAGCACTACGACGGGGACGCGAGCGCGGTGTGGGACGGGGTCGCCACGGGCCAGGAGCTCCTCAAGCGCCTGCGCGAACTCCCCGGCTTCGGCGCCCAGAAGGCCCAGATCTTCCTCGCCCTGCTGGGCAAGCAGCTCGGCGTACACCCCGAGGGCTGGCGCGAGGCCGCGGGCGCGTACGGCGAGCCGGACTCCTTCCGTTCGGTCGCCGACATCACCGGCCCGGAGTCCCTCGCGAAGGTCCGGGCGCACAAGCAGCAGATGAAGGCGGCGGCCAAGGCCTCCGGCAAGTAGCAGCCGGGCAACCGGGCCGGCACGAGCCCTGGACCCCGGCCGGCGCGAGCCCCGGACCCCGGACCGTACGAGCCCCGGGTCCGCACGAGCTCCGGCCCGTACGGACCCGAGGCCGGGGCCCCGTACGAGCCGCAAGCCGCGAGCCCTCCGCCGCATGGCCCGCCCCGGATGGCACCCCGCTCTCACCCGGCCCGACCATGAACCATGACCGAGCCGCCGAGCAGTTCCCCCTGGGGCCCGGAGTACGACGACCGCCGGGTCCACGCCGCCCGCGCCCCGCACGGCCCGACACCCCCGCACGACACCTCCCGCAGGCCGCCCGAGGCCCCGTTCGAAGGTCCTCTGCACCTGCTCTCGCGCACGGCGTGGCAGGCGGTCATGCTCGCCGGTGTCACCTCGCTCGTCCTCGGCGCGCTGGTCCTGGCCTGGCCTGGAGCCTCCCTGCTGGCCGCGGGGGTGCTCTTCGGCCTGTACCTCCTCGTCAGCGGCGTGCTCCAGCTGGCGTCGGCCTTCGGTACCCACACCACGACCTCGCTGCGGGTCATGGCCTTCGTCAGCGGGGCACTGTCGGTACTGCTGGGCCTGTTCTGCTTCCGGGACGCGATGCGGTCGGTCCTGCTGCTCGCCCTCTGGGTCGGCATCGGCTGGCTCTTCCGTGGGCTGACCCAGACGCTGGCCGCCGCGTCCGACCGGACGATGCCCGCCCGCGACCGGCAGATCCTCCTCGGCGTGGTCGGCTTCCTTGCCGGCGTCGTGCTGATCGTCTTCCCGTTCGAGTCGGTCGCCGTCCTGACCCTCGTCAGCGGCTGCTTGCTCATCGTGGTCGGAGTGGCCGAGATCGTCACGGCCGTCCGGATCCGCGAGCGGGTCCACCGGGTTCCACGTGCGGTGTGACTCGGGCGGCGGTCTCGTCTGCGGGGTTCTGTTTTGGGGCGGCTGCGGGTTCGTTGTGGCTTGTCGCGCCCACGCGGCGGAGCCGCACATGGACACAGCCCCGCGCCCCTGAAAAGCATGGGCGCACCGGCAGCACAACGC
>NZ_VJZC01000935.1 GCF_009377185.1 Streptomyces spongiae | reverse complement strand
GTTCCCCGCGCCCCTAGAAGAACGCGCCGTTCCTCGCGCCCCTAAGAGTCGTGCAGTCCCCGCGTTCCCAAGAGTCGCGGCGTGGTCGGTCATGTTGTTCGGCGTTTCAGGGTGGCTGCTCCGAGGGTCAGGACCAGTAGGGCGCAGCCTGCCACGATCAGGGTGTCGTGGAGGAAGGCGGTGGTCATGTCGGTGTGCCTGAGGACCTCGTTCATGCCGTCGACCGCGTAGGACATGGGGAGGACGTCGGAGATGGCCTCCAGGGCGGGGTGCATGTTGTCGCGGGGGGTGAAGAGGCCGCAGAGGAGGAGCTGGGGGAAGATCACGGCCGGCATGAACTGGACCGCCTGGAACTCGGAGGCGGCGAAGGCCGAGACGAAGAGGCCGAGGGCGGTGCCGAGGAGGGCGTCCAAGAGGGCGACGACGAGGAGGAGCCAGGGGGAGCCGGTGACGTCCAGGTCCAGGAACCAGACCGCCAGCCCCGTGGCCAGGGCCGACTGGATGATCGCCAGCGTGCCGAAGGCCAGGGCGTAGCCCGCGATGAGGTCGGCCTTGCCGAGGGGCATGGCGAGGAGGCGTTCGAGGGTGCCGGAGGTGCGTTCGCGCAGGGTGGCGATGGACGTGACCAGGAACATCGTGATCAGGGGGAAGATGCCCAGCAGCGATGCGCCGATGCTGTCGAAGGTGCGCGGGCTGCCGTCGAACACGTAGCGGAGCAGGAAGAGCATCACGCACGGGATGAGGATCAGCAGGGCGATCGTGCGGGGGTCGTGGGTCAGCTGGCGCAGGACTCGGGCCGCCGTCGCTGTCGTGCGTGAGTAGGTGATCACGCTCCGGTTCGGGTTCGGGTTCGGGTTCGGGGTCGGGGTCGCGTTCGGGTTCGTGTGCGGGTTCGGGGTCGTGTGCGTGGTGTTCATCGGGTCCTCTCCTTTTCCGGGGCGCCTGCCGCTGCGGCCTCGTCGACCAGGTGCAGGAACGCGGCTTCGACGGTCTCGGCGCCGGTGCGGGTGCGCAGGGCGTCGGGGGTGTCGTCCGCGAGGAGCGTGCCCTCGCGCATGAGGAGGAGCCGGTGGCAGCGCTCGGCCTCGTCCATGACGTGGGAGGAGATCAGGAGGGTGGCGCCGCGGTCTGCGGCGATGGTGTGGAACAGGGTCCAGAGGTCTCGGCGGAGGACCGGGTCCAGGCCGACCGTGGGTTCGTCGAGGACGAGGAGTTCGGGGGTGCCCAGGAGGGCTACGGCCAGGGAGACGCGGCTGCGTTGGCCTCCGGAGAGGTTGCCCGCGAGGGCGTCGGCGTGGGACGTGAGGTCGACGTCGGCGATGGCCCGGGTGACGTTCGCCCGGCGGCGCTCGGCGGCCGCGTGGCCGGGGTCGAGGATCGCGGCGAAGTAGTCGAGGTTCTGGCGGACCGTGAGGTCGTCGTAGACGGAGGGGGCCTGGGTGACGTAGCCGATGCGGGAGCGGAGGGGGGCCGCGCCGGCGGGGAGGCCGAGGACCTCCAGGGTGCCCGTGACCTTGGCCTGGGTGCCGACGATCGCCCGCATCAGCGTGGACTTGCCGCATCCCGAGGGACCGAGGAGGCCGGTGATCTGGCCGGGGGGAACGGTGAAGTCCAGGGAGCGCAGGACCGTGCGGGGGCCTCGGGCGACGGTGAGGGTCTGGGCTCGGACGGCCGGGGGGTCCAAGTTGTAATTCATCATGTGATGAATAGTGCTCCTGCGGGGTGAGGGCGTCAAGCGCGGGACGCCTGGAAGAACGGGAGTAACGGGAGTCAGGGGCGGGGTACGACGATCAGTACGACGTCGTAGATCTCCTCGATCGTGCCGCTCGGGAACGTGTCGAGGAGGAGGGCGCGCTCCTTCGCGAGGAAGGTGTGGGTGGCCTCCTCGCCGAGGACCAGGAAGACCGAGTGGCTGCCGATGTTGGCGAGGTGGACGTCGATCGGGACGGTGCGGCTCCAGCGGAGTTCGCGGACGGTGCAGTCCGGGTGGTGTGGGGCGCCGGCGAATATCTCTTCGGTGCGGGCTCTGCGGCCGGAGCCTCGCACGGTGGTGGGGTCTCCGCCGATGTACGCGTTGATGCGTGCGTACTGGGCCGCGATCCAGGGGATGTCGGGGGCGCTGGTGTTCCACCAGAGGGCCAGTGCGCCGCCGGGGCGCAGGACGCGCATCGCCTCCGGGAGGGAGCGGGCGGGGTTGGTCCAGTGCCAGGCCTGGGCGTAGGTGATGAAGTCCGCGGAGGCTGTGGCGAGGGGGAGGGCGTCGCCGTTGCCTCGGACGATCGGGATGTGCGGGTGGGTTCGGCGGAACTGGGTCGTCATGCCGTCGCCCGGTTCCACGGCGAGGACGTGGGCGCCGTGTTGGTGGAGGAGTGTGGTGGCGATGCCTGTGCCGGCGCCCACGTCTATGG
>NZ_VJZC01000934.1 GCF_009377185.1 Streptomyces spongiae | reverse complement strand
CCCCGGCACCCGGGCCCCCCACGATCGGACGCATACCGGTCCTCGACGTCCGTCCCCTCGTCCATCAGGGACGCCGCCCCGCCAAGGCGGTCGTGGGCGAGGAGTTCGAGATCTCCGCGACGGTGTTCCGGGAGGGTCACGACGCTGTTGCGGCCAATGTCCTGTTGAAGGACCCCGACGGCCGTACGGGCCCCTGGACACCCCTGCGCGAACTGGCGCCCGGCACCGACCGCTGGGGCGCCACCGTGTCCCTGCCGCGCGAGGGCCGCTGGACGTACCAGGTCCAGGCGTGGGGGGACCCGGTCACCACCTGGCGGCACCACGCTCGGATCAAGATCCCGGCGGGCCTCGACACCGGCCTGGTGCTGGAGGAGGGCGCGCGCCTGTACGAGCGGGCGGCGGCCGGAGTGCCGAAGAGCGAGGGCCAACAGGACGTGATCCTCGCGGCCGTGGACGCGCTGCGGGACGAGACCCGCCAGGCCGCCGCCCGTCTCGCGGCCGCGTTGACGCCCGAGGTCGACGAGGTGCTCGCGCGTCATCCGTTGCGGGAACTGGTCACCGCTTCCGCGGAGTTGACGCTGCTGGTGGAGCGGGAGCGGGCGCTGTACGGATCCTGGTACGAGTTCTTCCCGCGCTCGGAGGGCACCGCTGAGCAGCCGCACGGCACGTTCCGTACCGCCGCCCGCAGGCTGACCGCGATCGCCGGTATGGGCTTCGACGTCGTCTACCTGCCCCCGATCCACCCCATCGGCCGCACCTTCCGCAAGGGCCGCAACAACACCCTCTCCCCCACACCCGACGACGTCGGCGTGCCCTGGGCCATCGGTTCTCCCGAGGGCGGCCACGACGCGATCCACCCCGACCTGGGCACCCTGGAGGACTTCGACCACTTCGTGGCCGAGGCCCGCTCGCTGGGCCTGGAGATCGCCCTGGACTTCGCCCTGCAGTGCTCCCCGGACCACCCCTGGGTTCAGAAGTACCCCGAGTGGTTCCACCACCGCTCCGACGGCACCATCGCCTACGCGGAGAACCCGCCGAAGAAGTACCAGGACATCTACCCCATCGCCTTCGACGCCGACATGGACGGCCTGGTCACCGAGACGGTGCGGGTGCTGCGGCACTGGATGGCCCACGGGGTGCGGATCTTCCGCGTCGACAACCCCCACACCAAGCCGGTCGTGTTCTGGGAGCGGGTGATCGCGGACGTCAACGCCACCGACCCGGACGTGATCTTCCTGGCCGAGGCGTTCACCCGTCCGGCGATGATGCACACCCTCGGGCAGATCGGCTTCCAGCAGTCCTACACCTACTTCACCTGGCGCAACGCCAAGCAGGAGCTCACCGAGTACCTGACGGAACTGTCGGGCGAGGCGGCCTCGTACATGCGGCCGAACTTCTTCGTCAACACCCCCGACATCCTGCACGCCTACCTCCAGCAGGGCGGCCGCCCCGCCTTCGAGGTCAGGGCGGTCCTGGCCGCCACGATGTCCCCGACCTGGGGTGTCTACAGCGGCTACGAACTGTGCGAGAACACCCCCCTGAAGGACGGCAGCGAGGAATACCTCGACTCCGAGAAGTACCAACTCAAGCCCCGCGACTGGGAAACCGCCGAACGCGAGGGACGCTCCATCGCGCCCCTGCTGGGCAAGCTGAACGAGATCCGCCGCCGCAGCCCCGCGCTGCGGCAGCTGCGGGATCTGCACTTCCACCACGCGGACCAGGAGGCGGTCATCGCCTACTCGAAGCGTGCGGGTTCGAACACGGTTCTGGTGGTCGCCAACCTCGACCCCCACCACACCCAGGAGGCCACGGTCTCGTTGGACATGCCGCAACTCGGCCTGGACTGGCATGAGTCCGTGCCGGTGCGCGACGAGCTCACCGGCGAGGTCTACCACTGGGGCAGGAACAACTACGTACGTCTGGAGCCCGGCAGGGCACCCGCACACGTACTGACCGTCCTGCGACCGTCCACCCCGCAGATCGGAGGGTCACCCGCATAATGATCGTCAACGAGCCTGTTCCGGACACCTTCGAGGACACGCCTGCCAAGGACCGGGACCCGGATTGGTTCAAACGCGCCGTCTTCTACGAGGTCCTCGTCCGCTCCTTCCAGGACAGCAACGGCGACGGCATCGGCGACCTCAAAGGGCTGACCGCCAAACTCGACTATCTGCAATGGCTGGGCGTCGACTGTCTCTGGCTGCCCCCCTTCTTCAAATCCCCCCTCCGCGACGGCGGATACGACGTCTCCGACTACACCGCCGTCCTCCCAGAATTCGGCGACCTCGCCGACTTCGTCGAATTCGTCGACGCCGCCCACCAACGCGGCATGCGCGTCATCATCGACTTCGTCATGAACCACACCAGCGACCAGCACCCGTGGTTCCAGGAATCCCGCAACGACCCCGA
>NZ_VJZC01000933.1 GCF_009377185.1 Streptomyces spongiae | reverse complement strand
CCCCTCGGCACCCCCCGCCTCCAGAGCGAACCGGAGGTCCTGTACCGGGAGTTGCGCCGTGAATACGGTGCCGTGGCGCCCGTCGTGCTCGACGGGGGCGTACCGGCGTGGCTGGTGCTCGGGTACCGCGAGCTGCACCAGGTGACCGCCGATCCGGTGCTGTACAGCCGCGACTCCGACCTGTGGAACCAGTGGCCGGACATCCCCGACGACTGGCCGCTGCTGCCGATGATCGGCCGCAAGCAGCCCTCGATCCTCTACACGGTCGGCGAACGCCACCGCGAGCGCGCCGCGATGCTCAGCAACGCGCTCGAAGCCGTCGACCCCTTCCAACTCCGCGCCCTCGCCGAGCGGTTGGCCGACGAACTGATCGACGCGGTGTGCCACAGGGGCGAGGCGGACCTGGTCGCGGGCTACGCGATGCTGCTGCCGGTACGGGTGCTGGCGGCGCTCTTCGGCTTCGCGGAGGAGCAGGGCCCGGGGCTGGTCGGCGCCCTGAACGACATGATCGACGGCCGGGAGCGCGCCCTCGCGGGGCAGGCTCATCTCGCCTCGTCCATGGCCCGGTTGGTGGCTGACCGGAGAGCGGCCCCGATGGACGACGTGGTGTCGCGGATGCTGGCGCGGGCCTCGGGCCCCGGAGAGGCGTTCACGGACGAGGAGATCCTCCAGGACCTCATGGTCATGACGGCGGCCGGGCACCAGCCCACCGCCGACTGGATCGGCAACTCGCTGCGGCTGATGCTGACGGACGAGCGTTTCGCGGCCTCCCTCTTCGGCGGCCGCAACAGCGTGGCCGAGGCCATGAACGAGGTCCTGTGGGAGGACACCCCCACCCAGAACGTGGCCGGCCGCTGGGCGTCCCGCGACACCCGCCTCGGCGACCGCCGCATCCGCGCGGGCGACCTGCTGCTGCTCGGCCTGCAGGGCGCCAACTCCGACCCCCGGGTCCGTACCGACGGCTCCGCCCTGACCGGGGGCAACAACGCGCACTTCTCGTTCGGGCACGGGGAGCACCGGTGCCCGTTCCCGGCGCAGGAGGTGGCGGAGGTCATCGCCCGGACCGGGATCGAGGTCGTCCTGGACCGCCTGCCGGACATCGACCTGGCCGTACCCGCCGAGTCCCTGACCCGCCGCCCGTCACCGTGGCTGCGCGGTCTGACGGAGCTGCCGGTGACGTTCACGCCCACTCCTGCCGTTGGAGGCACGCGCGCATGACGACCGACACCGAGACCGACATCGAGACCGACACCGACCCCGAACAGACCCGTATCGTGCTCGACCCCTTCGTCTCCGATCTGGAGGGGGAGAGCGCCGCGCTGCGTGCGGCCGGACCGCTGGCGGCCGTGGAACTTCCGGGCGGTGTCCCCGTGTGGGCGGTGACCCACCACGCGGAGGCGCGGCAACTGCTCACCGATCCCCGGCTGGTGAAGGACATCAACGTCTGGGGCGCCTGGCAGCGCGGCGAGATCGCGCCGGACTGGCCGCTGATCGGGCTCGCGAACCCGGGCCGTTCCATGCTGACGGTGGACGGCGCGGACCACCGCCGGCTCCGCGCCCTGGTCGCGCAGGCGCTGACGCCGCGGCGGGTGGAGGGGATGCGCGAGAAGATCTCGAAGCTGACGGAGGACCTGCTCGACGGGCTGCCCACGGACGGGTCGGTGGTCGACCTGAAGGCGGAGTTCGCCTATCCGCTCCCGATGTACGTCGTGGCGGACCTCATGGGCCTCGACAGGTCCCGGCTTCCCCGGATGAAGGTGCTGTTCGACAAGTTCTTCTCGACGCAGACTCCGCCGGAGGAGGTCATCGCGACGCTCACCGAGCTGGCGCAGATCATGGCGGAGACGGTGCCGGCGAAGCGGGCGGAGCCGGGGGACGACCTGACCTCCGCGCTGGTCCAGGCATCCGACAACGGTGACCACCTCACCGACGAGGAGATCGTCTCCACGCTGCAGCTGATGGTGGCGGCGGGCCATGAGACGACGATCTCGCTCATCGTCAACGCGGTGGTCAACCTGTCCACGCATCCGGAGCAGCGCGCGTTGGTCCTTTCGGGTGAGGCCGACTGGTCCGCGGTGATCGAGGAGACCCTGCGGTACTCGACGCCGACGTCGCACGTCCTGATCCGCTTCGCGACGGAGGACGTGCCCGTCGGGGACCGGGTGCTTCCGGCGGGGGAGGCGTTGATCGTCTCGTACGGGGCGATCGGGCGGGACGAGGCGGCCCACGGGCCGTCGGCCGGAACCTTCGACATCACGCGCCCCACTGCGGGCCGGCACATCTCCTTCGGATACGGGCCGCATGTGTGCCCGGGCGCGGCCCTGTCCCGCCTGGAGGCGGGCGTGGCCCTCCCGGCCCTGTACGCCCGCTTCCCGTCCCTGGACCTGGCCGTCCCGACGGGTGAGCTCCGCAAC
>NZ_VJZC01000932.1 GCF_009377185.1 Streptomyces spongiae | reverse complement strand
TGGTCTGAGTGGGTGTGCGGTGGCGGCAGGAGGGGGAGGCGCCGTGGGCCTCGGCCCGGATGCGTTGCTCCATGGTGGGGGGTAGGGCGCCTGCGTAGGTCCGAGGGGCCCAGGGGGTCTGTGCAGGGGCCTTCGCGTCCGGTGCGCTCTTGCAGGCCGGCACGGTCTGCGGTACAGCCGCCGTGGCCGTGGTCGTGATGAGTCCGAGCGCCGAGCACAGCGCGAGGAAGGCGGTGACGACCGCGGTCCACAGCGTCCTGACCTGGAAGCGGGCCATGAGCCCCTCACATTCGGGTTGGGCGATTTGCGTACTTTCCTCATGATGTGTATATGGGCCGCGAAGTGGTGGATCGACGCTCGTCGTGTGTCGCTCTTCGGATGAACACCACCCGGATGGGCGCAGGGAAGTGGCAAAGTTGGTAGCGAGCGTGGTTTGGCTGTGAATGTCGCGCTCCGCGCGGTGTGATCAGCCTGCCATCGGAATGGAGACGTCCGGTTCTACTGCGGTATGCCGGGCGGGAGTTGAAGGCCGACGCAGGTCACCGATCGATATCGATCGGTGTGTATAGTCGGGCGCCAGAGGTCCCCTACGTCAAGAAAGACGAGGTCGCGCGGTGAAGAAGCTTCTCCTGGTCGCACTGGCCGCCATCGGCGGGCTCCTCGTGTACCGCCAGATCCAGGCGGATCGCGCCGAGCAGGATCTGTGGACGGAGGCGACTGACTCCGTGCCCACGGGTTCGTGAGTGCTGACTGCACCGACACCAGTCTCAGAGCAGACCCCGGCCGCATCGCGGTCGGGGTTTTGTGTTCCCGGAGGCCCTGACCACCTGGCCTGTTCGCTTCTGTGATTGTTTCGGTTGCACAGGCAAAATAGGGATCTTCGTAGAGGGCGTTACGCATCCGCGTCCCCATAGTGCGGGTGGCACGCCCTCCGGCGGGGCAGGATGGGCGGCGTCCGGGGCTACGACGAGGGGTGGCGCGTGATGGGGCGGCGCACGGTCTGGTGGCGAGCGTTGGCAGCCGTGGCAGCGGCCCTGTGCGCGACGGCGGCGCTGCCCGTACAGGCCACGGCGGCCGGTACGCCCGACCCGTACGCCTATGCCGAGGACGCCACCAAGGTCGACGGCACGCCGAGCACCACAGACGCCGTACGGCTCACCCCGGGGAAGACGTACCGCAGCTCCGTCCGCGAGGGCGCCAAGCTCTACTACCGCCTCGAACTCGGCGACAACGCCAACGCGTACGTCTCCGCCACGGCCGTCCCCGGCTCGGGGGCGACGGTCGCCTCGGCGGAGGGCGTCAAGGTGACCGTGCAGGACGACGACGGCCACCGGTGCTCCTCCGAGACGGCACGCTTCGGGCCCACCACCAGCCCGCACCCCGTCACCGCCTGGGCGTCGCGCCAGATCGGGCGCGACCCCTATATGTGCCAGGAGGCCGGAACGTACTACGTGCTCGTCGAGCGCGTCGATACGGTCACCTCCCCCCAAGGCACACAGGACACACAGGGCACACAGGGCACAGAAGGCTCCCAGGGCACACAGGGCTCCTCGGACGACGAGGAGGCATGGGGACTGGAGCTCGGCTACGTGCTGGAGCCGCTCGTGAAGCAGGGCGGTTCCACGAGCCCACCCGAGGTGTGGAACTCCGCGTCGCCCGCGGCCGTCACGGGAGACGCGAGGCGCCGCGAGGGCGGTACGAGCTTCACGACGGCGAGCGCGGTGGCCCAGGGGGTCTGGGAGGACACCGACGGCATCCGGGCCGGGCAGACGCTGTACTACAAGATGCCCGTCGACTGGGGGCAGCAGCTGTACGTCACCGCCGAGCTGGGCGGGGCCGACGGGGACGGCGACGGCTATGTGGGCAACGCGCTGGTCATGTCCCTCTACAACCCCGTACGCGGATTCGTGGACGACACGACAGCCGGCTACGACGGCCGTCAGAGGTCCGTGGACCTGGACCCGCTGCCTCCCGTCCGCTACGAGAACCGTTTCGCCGTCGACGACGAGATGAGCGGCATGCGGTTCGCCGGCTGGTACTACCTCGCCGTGCATCTCGGGGCTCCGGTCGCCGACCGGTTCGGCGACGGGCCGGTCGGGCTGACGCTGCGGGTACGCGTGGCCGGTTCCGCGGCCGAAGCGCCGGCGTATCTGGGGGCCTCCGAACCGAGAGGCGTGTTCGAGATCACAGCCGAGGACCGGGAGGCTGCCGAGAGCGGCTCGGTGGGGGGTACGACCGGTTCCGGGGGCGGTGGAGACTCCGGGGGCCGCGAGGACACCGTAGGCCGCAGAGGATCCGGGAGCACGGAGGCCTCGGGCAGCACTCAGGGCATCGGAGACGACGACACCGCGATGAGAGTGGTCGCTGCGGGCGGCATCGGTACCGGGAGCCTGCTGCTCCTGGGGCTCGGCCTGTGGACGGTCGTGGCC
>NZ_VJZC01000931.1 GCF_009377185.1 Streptomyces spongiae | reverse complement strand
GGGTAGGGGCGGCGGGGGCGAAGGAAGTCCCCTCGTGCCAGGACGGGAATGGGACCCCGCAGCCGAAGGTTGCCCACCCCGGGGACCGAGAACCGTACGGGCGTACCCTGGTGTACGCCGAAGAATCGAAGCTACAGGGAGCCGATGTGTCCGCAGTCTCACCCGACGGACGCAAGATGCTGCGCCTGGAGGTCCGGAACAGCCAGACCCCCATCGAGCGCAAGCCCGAGTGGATCAAGACACGGGCGAAAATGGGCCCCGAGTACACGAAGATGCAGAACCTCGTGAAGAGCGAGGGCCTGCACACGGTCTGCCAGGAAGCCGGCTGCCCCAACATCTACGAGTGCTGGGAGGACCGCGAGGCGACCTTCCTCATCGGCGGCGACCAGTGCACCCGCCGCTGCGACTTCTGCCAGATCGACACCGGCAAGCCCGAGCCCCTGGACCGCGACGAACCGCGCCGCGTGGGCGAGTCCGTGGTCACCATGGACCTCAACTACGCCACGATCACCGGCGTCGCCCGCGACGACCTCCCCGACGGCGGCGCCTGGCTGTACGCCGAGACCGTCCGCCAGATCCACCAGCAGACGGAGCAGCGCGAAGCGGGACGCACGAAGGTCGAGCTCCTCGCGCCCGACTTCAACGCGGTCCCGGAGCTGCTGGAAGAGGTCTTCGCCTCCCGCCCCGAGGTCTTCGCCCACAACGTCGAGACCGTGCCGCGGATCTTCAAGCGCATCCGCCCCGGCTTCCGCTACGACCGCTCGCTCAAGGTCATCACCGAGGCCCGCGACTACGGCCTGGTCACCAAGTCGAACCTGATCCTCGGCATGGGCGAGACCCGCGAGGAGGTCAGCGAGGCCCTGCGCCAGCTGCACGAGGCCGGCTGCGAGCTCGTCACCATCACGCAGTACCTGCGCCCGAGCGTCCGCCACCACCCCGTGGAGCGCTGGGTCAAGCCGCACGAGTTCGTGGAGCTGAAGGACGAGGCCGAGCAGATCGGCTTCTCCGGCGTGATGTCCGGCCCGCTCGTGCGTTCGTCGTACCGGGCCGGCCGGCTGTACGGGATGGCGGTCGAGCGGCGGGGCGCGTACGTGGCCTCCCAGTCCGTCTGACTCGACTCACTCGGCTCACCCGACTCACCCGGATGGCACTGCGTGCCAGTTTCCACGTGTGAATCTGCGCACAAGAGACTACTGGTGAGTAGTGGCCGATACGACGCGGTCCTGACCGTCTCCGCAGATAGGGGGCGTCATCAGGGCCGCGTCAACGTTCAGGGGCCCCAAATCAAGGTTTCATTAGCGTTTGACCGGCCGGTCACGCCCTGGTAACACCATTCAGTGACGCTGGTTTCACACCACGTAGAGCCCCGAGCCGAGTCGCCATCCCTGAGGGGGGACCCCCATCATGCAGGCCGCGCCCGTCCGCGCCACCGCAATCCCGTCGTTCACCGATGCACTCCGTGCCGTCGAGTCGCTGCTCATGAGCAGCGGCCAGCGCACCGCCCGCCGTAACGCCTGGACCTCCGTGCTGGAGGACCGCCGCCGCGCCAAGGACCGGGTCGAGGCCCAGCGGGTCCTCGACGAGACCGTCGTCTCCCGCCTGCCCTGACGACCGCCGTGCAAACGGCCCCCGCCCCACCCCCTGTCGGCACCGCCGTCGTCCTCGCTTCGCGGGCCACGTAGACTTCCGTCCATGGCGAGGAAGGAAACCGCAGCGGACGCTGCGAACCCCGGGCGACTCAAGCAGATCGCTCTGACCTACAAGATGACCCGCAAGGCCGACAAGAAGATCGGTCTTGTACTCGCGGCTGTCGGAATCGTCACCTTCGGTGTCTTCCTCGCGATCGGTTTCTTGATCGGCCACCCCATCTATCTCGGCATTCTCGGCCTCCTGCTCGCCTTCCTCGCGATGGCGATCGTCTTCGGACGCCGGGCCGAACGGGCCGCTTTCGGTCAGATGGAGGGCCAGCCGGGTGCGGCGGCCGCGGTGCTGGACAACGTCGGCCGTGGGTGGACGACCACTCCGGCGGTGGCGATGAACCGCAGCCAGGACGTGGTGCACCGCGCCGTCGGCAAGGCGGGCATCGTGCTGGTCGGCGAGGGCAACCCGAACCGGGTGAAGGGCCTGCTGGCCGCCGAGAAGAAGAAGATGGCCCGGATCGTGGCGGACGTGCCCGTGCACGATCTGATCGTGGGCACCGGTGACGACCAGGTCGCGCTGAAGAAGCTCCGCACGACGATGCTGAAGCTGCCGCGGGTGCTGAGCGGGCCCCAGGTGACCGCCACGAATGATCGTCTGCGGGCGATGGGTGACCTGATGAGCAACATGCCGTTGCCGAAGGGGCCGATGCCGAAGGGGATGCGGATGCCTCGGGGTGGTCCGAAGCTTCGATAGCGGTGCGCTGCCGCTGGGCTTGGCGGGTTGTGGGGCTCGGGGAACCTTCTTGG
>NZ_VJZC01000093.1 GCF_009377185.1 Streptomyces spongiae | reverse complement strand
GGTGCAGGGCGATGCCCTTGTGGGTGATGCGGACGGCGTCGACCTCGGGCAGTGGCCGGCCGGCCTGGGCGCAGTTGGCGGCCAGGGTGCGCAGCGCGAGGCCGACGAGGTCGAGGCCGCTGGCGTCGGAGGCGGCCCGCAGCTCCTGCTCGACGTCGGCGGCCGGGGTGTTGGGGTCGGGCATGGGGATGCGCCGCTTGTGTCGGCGGCGGCGCTGCTGCTGGGCCCGCCGGGCGCCGAGGACGGCGAGGACGGCCGCGGCGAACAGGCTGGTCACGGCGACGGCGGTGGTGAGGACGGAGGAGTCCTCGGCCTGGTCGTCAGCGGGTTCGTCCCCGGCGGTGGCCTCGGGGGCGGCGGTGTCGTGCGGTGCTGCGGTGGCCGGGGTGTGCGGCGCGGCACTGGCCTCGGGCGCGGAGGTCTGGGGAGCAGGAGTCGATGCCTCCACCTCCGGCTCGTCCTGCTGGCCTTCGGCGTGTCCCGTGCCCTGCTGCGTGTCGTCCGGGGCGGTCGGGGTGTCGGTGTGAGGCGCGTCCGGAGTGTTTTCCCGGTCGTCCTGTTCGGGCGTGGAGGGAGTCTTCGGCGGGGCGCTCTCGCCGGTGCCGGCCTGCGGGTTGGGCAGAGCGAGCTTCCAGCCCGGGTAGATCTTGTCGGGGTCGCTGAAGGTGCGGCCGTCGGCCTGCTGGTGGCCTTCGTTGAGCTCGGCGATCTCGGGGTACGCGTCGGCGTCGCCCAGTTCCTTCTCGGCTATCCCGGAGAGGGTCTCGCCGGGCCGGACGGTGTGGGTATCGGTCCCGGTCTGCGGCGCCAGGCCAGCCTGGGCGTTCCAGTCGTCGGGCATGGCGAGCTTCCAGCCCGGCTGCAGGACGCCGCGGGTGGAGAATCGGGTGCCGTCCACCATGGTCTTGCCGTTGTTCAGGGCAGCGATCTCCCGCCAGCGGGTGGCGTCACCGAGCTCCTGGAAGGCGATCTTGGAGAGGCTGTCGCGGGGCTCGACCGTGTAGACCTTGGCGCGGGCCGTCTCGGCCGGGGACGTGGCGGAGGCGGGCGTGGCGGCTGCTGTCTCGGTTCCGGCGGTGACGGGGGCGCTCACGCTGGTCGGCGCCACTGGGGCGGCGTTGGTGGCCGCGGAGGCGGGGGAGGCCATGGCGGTGCCGGTGGGCAACAGGATCAGGACGCCGCCTACGAGGAGGGCGGCCAGCCGCTGGACACCGAAGGCGGGGACATGAATGTCGGGCCGGCGCCCGCGCAGCTGTGCGGGGATCTCCAGCAGGGTGCACACAGCGAAGACCAGCCAGCCGATCCACCCGCCGGCCAGGACGACGGCGAAGAAGGGCGCGCCGAGGTTGCGGGTGGTCAGCAGGCCCGTCACTTCGTCGACCGAGATGCCGTCCGGCAGCAGAACCCCGGTCAGGAACCACAACAGCACCGGCAGCCCGGCCAGCAGGGCCACCAGGGCCACCAGACTGGCCAGGCTGCGGACGATGTCGACGGCCCGGATCTTCTGCTTGGTTCGGGAGCGGGACGAGGTCATGGCAGGCTCAATTCTCCGGTGCGCCGACGCCGTGCAGCAGTTCGGCCGAGGCGTGGCCTTCGACGTCGAGGGTGGACTGGCCGATGATCTGCAGGAAGACCGTGCGGCGCTGGGTGGTCACGTCGACGTTGATGGTCGTGCCGTCCGCGTCGAAGGTGACCGTGCCCTTCACCCCGGCGTTGGCGAGGTAGCGGCGGGCCTCGCGGGCGGCGGCGGCCTTGTCCAGGACGACGGCGTCGCCGGTGATGGCCTGGGCGGGGTCGATGGCCTGGCCGCCGGCCCGGGCGGCTTCGGCGGCGACGGCATCGGCATGCTCGATGTCGCGCAACTTGCCCCCCAGGTCGAACGCGATGCCGATCATGATGAACATCGGGATGACCATCATGATCCACCACAGTGACAGGGACCCTCGGTCACTGCGCAAGATATCCCGGCGCCGGGGATGTTCGTCGGTGGTCTTCATCGCTGCCTGTACTTGTCGATCACGGAGGTGAATTCGGACTCGACGGTCTTGCTGCCGAACCCGGTGCCGAGGTCGGCGAGGTTCACGGTGCAGGTGACCTTGGCGGTCACGGCGCCGTAGGCGCCCAGCGGCGCGGAGAACCCGGAGGTGTCGACGGTGATGCGGGTGCTCTTGCAGCGCAGCTTCTGGTCGCTGAGGGTGGCGGCCGCCGCCGCGCGGGCGTTCGCTTCGGCCTCGCCGGCGTCGCGGGCGATGGAGGCCTCGCGGGCCGCGTCCGCGGCGGCCGCGTCCACGGCCTGGTCGGCCGTGACGATCCGTCCTCCGGCGAAGGCGATCATCAGCACGAAGATGGCGGCCGGCACCCACAGCACGAACTCCACGGCGACGCGGCCGTGGTCATCCCCGAGCCGGGGCCCGCGACGCTGCGGCCGCTGCCTTTCGGTCACGGATTGGTCCACCTCTCCACGGGGCCGGTGGCGCGCTCGGTCACCGTGATGTTCAGGCCGATCACGGACTGGGCCTTGCCCGTGACGGTGAACTCCACGCGCTGGCCCGTCGTGCCGGCCGTGCTCACGCGGGGGTTGATCAGCGTGTCCCCGATGCGGTCGAGGACGTGGTCGGCGCGTTCGACGCCCTCGCCGAGCTCGTCGCCGTAGCCGCGGGCCCCGGCGACGCCTTCACGGGCGGCGGTGGTGGCCGCGGACTTCGCGAAGTACACGTTGCACGCGTCCACCACCATGAACAGCAGCAGCAGGACGGCGGGGAAGCACCACAGCATCTCTATGGAGGCGTCGCCGTCGTCGTCTCTGAGCCGGCTCCGTACGCGCCGCGCGAGTGAGGAAAGGTCCATCACAGCCCGGTCATGTCGTCGAGCTTGCTCTGGCCGAGGGTCTTGAACGCGGCGATCGCGAGCGCCGCGAAGGCCACGATCCCGACGATCCACATGATCATGGAGATGTTGTTGTCGCCGCGGTCGTCCTTGGCGCGGGCGTCGGCGATGTTCCGGGCGGCCGCGCTGAGCAGCCGCTCGACCTGGGCGTGGGCGGCGACCGCGAGGCGCAGGGGGAGGTTGTTCATGAGCAGTAACTCCTTCAGTTCACAAGGTCAGACGAGGAAGATGCGCAGGACGGCCGGGAAGCCGAAGAACACGAGCAGGACCATCGACAGCAGGGTCACCGGCACGATCAAGCTCTCGCTGGCCGCGTTCGCCCGGGCATGGTCGGCGGCGGCCTGCTCGTTGGCCAGGCTCTCAGCGCGGCTGCGCAGCGTGGAGTAGATGGCCGCGCCGTCGGTTCCGGCGCTGGAGACGATGTCGGCGATGTCCTCGGCCGCGGGGACGTCGAGTTCTTCGGCGATGCGGCGCAGTGCCTCCCAGGCGGGCACCCGGTCGAGGCGGGCCTGCAGCAGGGCGGCCTGGATCCGGCGGAAGACCCAGCCGGAGCCGACCTCGGCGGGCCGTTCGAGGGTGTCCTGGGCGCCGGAGGAGGAGACCCGCTCCATCGCGGCGAGTTCGGCGTAGGCCATGATCGCCTGGGTGGCCTCGGCCCGGGCGCGGGAGGCCCGCTTGGCGAGCTGGGCGTCGGGAACGAACCACATCGCCACGCCCGCGAGCAAGCCGACCAGTCCGGTCAGGATGAGCGGCAGCTGGATGTCGGCCAGGGCGAGGATCAGGGTGAACATCGACGGCAGCAGCAGGCCGACGCCGAAGTGCAGCACCTTGGCGCCGAAGAACTCCCCGACCCGCTCGCCGACCAGGTTCAGGTTCTTCACCGGCACGGTGATGCCGGGCCAGTCCTTGACGCGGCCGGCGACCAGGTCGCCGATGCGTTCCAGCAGCGGGGCCTGCCCGTCCGCCCGGCGTACGGGCGCCACCGCCGGGCCGTGAAGCCGCTCCAGGGCGGGGCCCAGGGCGGGTTCGGCCGGGAAGAGTTCGCGGATGACCAGGAAGAGGCCGAGGCCGAAGGCGGCACCGACCGCGATCGCGAGAGCCAGCGGGGTCATACCGCCACCACCTCCGCCGGCTGTTCGGTCCGGCCTGCGGCGTCGGCCTGGTCGCCGAGGAAGCCGGGCAGCGGCTTGTCGGCGCCCAGCCGGCTCATCCACCAGAACAGGGCCATGACCGAGGCCATCAGCACCACCATCACGACCATGCCGATCGGCGTTCCGTAGGGGGCGACGTAGGACTTGTTGAAGCTGAAGCCGACGATGACGGCCACGGTGATGGCGCAGATCCACCGGGTGGTGGTGCGGTGCTTGGCCCGGTCGGCCTCCACGTCCCGGCGGCGGCGCACGACGTCCTTGGTGCGGTCGCCGAGGTCGGACAGGACATCGGCCAGACCCGGTCCGCGGTCCTTCATCCGCAGAAGCAGGGCCGCGGCCACCAGGTCGGCGCGGGGGTCGCCCAGCGCCTGGGCGAACGCGGTCAGCGCATCGCGGGCCTCCACCCGCGACTGGAGCCGCACCGCCAGGTCGGCCACCTCGCGTTCGATCTGCTTCGGCGCGGTACGTACCGAGGTGGCGATCGCGTCCTCGATGCCGGTACCCGTTTTGACCAGGTCGGAGAGGCGTTTGGTCCACTGCGCGAGCGCGTCGAGGCGCTCGATCTGTTCGTTCGCCGCCTTGTTGGGGTTCAGCAGCCACGGCAGGAAGAAGGTCGTGCCGGCGACCAGCAGTGCCGACGGAAGCCATCCCGTGATCAGCCAGACCAGCATCGCGGCGCCGGCCGCCGCGGTGATCTGAAGGCGCAGCCGGCGCTGGGCCTGCGGCGGACGGGCCCGCTTGACCTTCACCGGGCGCGCCACGGCGGGCGCCGTCGTGCCCCGGAGGCCCGCGATCAGCAGCCACAGCCCGGCGGCCAGGCCGGAGGAGACGAATCCGGCAATGAGCACGCCCATCTACGCCACCCCCCGCCGTTCCGCGGACGGCCAGGAGCCGACACCGGTGTGGGAGGTCAGCCAGTTGGGGTCGAAGCCCACTTCCATCAGCTCGTCCAGGCAGGCCGGGTGCGTGCCGGTCGGCACGGCCCTCAGGTCACCGGGACGCGGCGCGAAGATCTTGTTGGTCGAGGGGGCACCGGACAGTTCGCTGAACTCGCCGGTTACCTCCAGGACCTGGGAGACGTAGCGCTGCTTGCGGCCGCCGCGCTCGGACTGGTCGTCCATGTGGATGTGCACGATGAAGTCGAGCGCCATTCCCGAGGTCAGGTAGGCCAGTTCCTGTGTCATGCCGCCGCCGTGCTGGATGCACAGCTGCGCGATCCGGGAGAAGACGGCGTCGGCCTTCTTGACGTGGATCGTGCACAGCGAGCCGCCTTCACCGGCGGACATCGCCTGCAGCATGGGCACGATCTCGCGGGAGCGGACCTCTCCAACGATCATGCGGCGCAGCATCATGCGCAGCGACGGGGCGATGAGGTCGGCGAGGTCGATCTCCCCGACCTCGCGGCCGTCGACCCGCTCGCCGTTGCCCTCGCGTGCCTCCATCGGCACGACCTGCTTGAGGTGGCCGATCTCGTGGAGGAACAGCTCGTACTCGGCCTCCAGAGTGCCCACGCGCTCCTGGGCGTCGATCTCTCTGGAGAGCGCGATGAGCATCGTCGTCTTGCCCACGCCCTGGGTGCCGCTGATCATGATGTTTTTCCGGGCCGCCATGGCGGCCTTGAGGAAGTGCAGCAGACTGTGGTCGATTGTGCCGGTCTCGGCGAGCTTCTCCAGCGTCACGTCGCGGATGCGCTGCTTGCGCACGACGACGTATGGCCGCGGGGTGACCTCGATCATCGCCTGGAGGCGGGAGGTGTCCGACAGCCGCAGGGCCAGGGTCGGCTTGTGCTTGGACAGGCTCCGCTCGCCGGCGCCGTGGCGGCGGCCGAGCATCTGGAGGAACTCGACGAGTTCCTCGTCGGATTCGGCGACCGGGTCGACGAACTGGTTGGGGCGGTCGGCGTAGTCGATCCACACCTCGTCGCATCCGTTGATCAGGATGTTCTCGACGCCGGGGTCGTCGAGGTAGGGCTGCAGACGCCCGTGGGCGAACTGCGCGTTGAACACGGCCTGGGCCAGGGTGCTCTCGTCGTCGGGCGTCGGCGAGACCTGACGCACGGCCGCGAAGTCGGCGGCCCATCGTGCCACGAGGTCGTAGATGTGGTTCCAGCCGAGCTGCTCGGCGTCCTCGGCTGGCATCTCACGCTTGTGCTTCTCTTTGTAGGCCGCGTGCTCGGGCGCCATCAGGCGGCTGAGGTCGTCGCGCAGAGAGCGCACCATGCCCCAGTCCCACAGTCGGCGCGTGCCCGCAGCGCGGCCGGGACCGGTCGCCGGGACCGGCGACGTGCCCGCAGGCGTGAACACTTGCGCGGCGCTGGCGGCCGGCGCGGGGGCAGCAAGGGGATAGGAGTCGGGCCCCGCAGCGGGGTACAGAGGTCTGCCGCGCTGCGTCATGCGTTGCTCCCCTTCAGTCGGTCGAGTGCGGTCAGGGGACGCAGGCCGGGCGTGTGCAGACGCTGCTGCTCCTGGACGGCCAGGTTCTGGAGCTTGCCGGACATCACCGCGGACGCCCGCAGCAGCTGCGACTTGCCGAAGCCGCGGCCGCCGTCGCCGCCGTGCGTGAGGACCCGGGCGGCCTTGGGGTCGAAGGGCAGCTCGGCGAAGACGGGCAGCTCGAGCTTTTCCGCGATGTCCCGTGGCGCGTAGGGGCCGTCGTCGATCACGATGAGCCCGAGGCGGGTGGCCTCCCGGCCGTGGTCCATGAGCATTTTGCGCAGCGCCTGTACCCGGGGCTTGGCGGCGTGGGTCGAGCGCAGGGTGCGTCGGACGACCACGGCGGTGATGTCCGCGCTGCGGGCGACCGCGTTGGCCGCGCCGGTCGCGCCGGAGCGGCCGAGGTCGATCAGGACGTCGTGGCCGGGTTCCTGGTGCTGGAGGCGGTCTGCGAAGAACTGCCCCAGCCGGGGCCAGGTCTGGTGCAGTCCGGCGGCCTGGGCCGGGTCGGTGAGTCCGGGCAGTAGCAGCCGGTCGAGGGACCCCGGTTCGGAGAGGTCCATCACCTGGTGCCAGAAGTCCTGCTCGAGGTGGCCGCGCCGGTCGGAGACCTGCAGATGGTGCAGGCCGAAGTCGCCCAGGATGCGGGACTCGAGGTAGCCCGCCGCGATTGACCCGCCGTCCGGGTCGCACTCGGCCAGCAGGACCCGGCGTCCGTCGCGCAACGGCCAGGTGAGCAGGGCGGCCAGGGCGGTCGCGGTGACTCCGGGACCGCCGCTCGCCCCGCTGAAAGCGATCACTGCCATCGGTGGTCAGCTCCCCGATTCCGGGACGATGACGAGCGTGACTGCGTCGTCGGCGGCCCACTGGGCGAGCGTGGTGCCGTCGATCGAGTTGACGGCCAGGTCGACCACGCGGTCGCCCGAGTTGTCCGCGGCGCTGACTTCGATGACGGTGGCCTGGAGGCGTTCCGCCTTGCTGTCCTCGTCGTCGCTGCTGCCGGCCGCCGAGTCCTTCGGGGTGTGCACGGCCTTGACCTTCTGCCCGGGATCCAGACGGGTCGCCGGGAGGCGCGAGAGGGTCACGCCCACGAGCTGCTCGCCCTCCTTGAGCAGCGGATCGTCGGTCACGGACGAGGCGGTGAGCAGGCTGCCCTGCTGCAGGCCGACCGTGGTCCGCTTGCCGATCAGCTTCTTCAGGTCGTCGGCAGGTACGGGATCGAGGGCCGGATCGGTGGCGATGCGCGCCTCGACGAGGTCCTCGGCCTTCAGCTCCGCGCCCATCGGCACGTCGCGGGCGACGGCGACCACGGCCTCGCGGTCGCTGGTGGCCAGCCACAGCCAGCCGCCGCCGGCCCCGCTGACCGCGATGAGGGCGACGCCCAGGGCGATCCAGCTCGAGCGGCGGCGCCTGACGACGGGCTGGCGCACCAGCGGCCGGGGCGCAGGGACCCCGGCGGCGTCCTGGGCCGGGTTCGTGGCGGTGGTGCTCATACGGAAAGTTCCTTCGGACGGGGGCGGTTCACGGCTTGGCGACGACCTGGGCCTCGCCCACGGTCAGCTGAACGGTTGCCGATACACGGGTGGTGGTGAGGTCGCCCTGCTGGCCGCCGCCCTCCCAGTGAATGGCCCAGGTTGTGGTGGCCTTGACGTTGAAGGCATCGTCGGACTGCCCGGCGGAGGTCTTCGTGTAGCGGTAGCCGCAGTCGGGAGAGGCCTCGCCGCCGTACTCCTTCTTGTACGGCGTGCCCGCCGTGGTGCAGACCTCGGCGCCGCCGTCGCCCATGTCGTAGACGATCTTCTTCACCGTGGCGGTCGCGGTGACCGTGATGCCAGGCGCGGACGCGCTCTCCGTGACGGGACCCCAGGTGCTGGCGCTCTTGACGTTCCAGATCCACACGGGCATGCCGACCAGGCCGGTCTTGCCCTCGCCCGGGGCGGTGCCGACGTCCGCGCCGAGCAGCCGCATCTTCTTGATGGCCTCCTGGGCCAGCTCCTCCGGCGTCGGGCCTCCGCCGAACCCGGGCGGCGGGTTCAGGCTCCAGGTCGTACCGCCCGTGAGCTCCCGGCCCAGACCCGGGCAGGTGCGGTTGTAGACCTTGCCCTTCGCGCGCTCCTCCTCGCTCGCCGGAGCGCCGGTCATGTAGTCCCACTCCGGGGAGTCCGCGGCCGGCTGCGGGTCCACCAGCTCCCAGTAGCACTCGTCGGACGCGTTGAACCAGCCCACGCCCTCGCGGTAGCAGGGAACCTCACCGACGATCTTGCCGTCGGGGGTCTTCCAGTGGATCACGCACGTCGCGCTGCCCCCGCCGCTGCTGCCCCCGCCGCTCGAGTCGCCTCCGCCACCACTCGAGCCGCCGCTGCCGTCGGAGCCTCCTCCGCCGGCGTTGATGTCGCAGTCCGGGACGAGTTCGGGGCAGGTCACCCCGCCGCTCGGATCGCCGTCGGCGAGCGCGGCGCCGCCCGGCACCGTCGCGGCCAGGAGTATCGCGGCCAGGACAGCACCTGAGACCGCGAGCGGTCTGCGCGCGCTCAGCATGTGCTGTCCTTCTCTATCGTGGAGTCGATGATCAGCCACTGCTTGCCGGTCCACTGGGCCTTGGACGTCTGCGTGTGACGGCGGTTGTCGCCCTCGAGCTCCGACTTCTTGCCGGTCTTCTTGTTCTCGGGCACGAAGTTGGTGCTGTCCACGCAGTCCACGACCGTGGCCGTCTTCGGGTCGGTGCCGAGCGAGAGCGCGGTGACCTTGGGCGACAGCTTCGGCTCGCCCTTCACCACCAGGCCGTTGTCCTGGTAATAGATCGCGGCGACGCGCACCTTCGCCAGCGCCTTGTCACCGGCGTACCTGGTCAGCTCCGTGCCCTTGAACGAGCCGGAGCCGTAGACCTTGGCCGTCTCCTTCCACATCCCCTGGTAGACGGCCAGGATCGCGTCCTTGGCCTCCTGGCTGGGGTCCGGCGACGGCGAGGCCGATGCCGTCGAGGACGGACTGGCGCTGGAGGCGGTCTTGGTGTCGTCGCTGGATGAGCAGCCGGCCAGCAGGGCGGTGGCGGCGAGTAGCGCGACGGTGCCGGCGGTCCCGCGAAGGCGATGCAGGCGTCGACCAGTGCGGAGCGGATGTGCCACGGTCATATCCCCCTCAATGTGTGGTCAGGAGCACTCGGATTTGCGGGATTTAGGCTCGGGGCGACGCCGCTCGGGCGGCGTTCGGCCTGTCGTAAACGGTGTGGCCCGCTGGCCCCGGCGAGACCGGAGGGCTAGCGAGCCTACGCCGCAGGCGACACAGCAGTCACGGTGTTCTCGGCGGGTGAGACAGCTGGCCGTCGGCCGGAAAGCCCCGCGCCCGCCGACTTCAGGGCCCGGCGTAGCTGGGAGACCGGCGTGCCTAGCCCGTGAGCCGCCTTGGGCAGCCCCTCCTCCAGACGGGCACGGCCGCGCTCGACCCAGGACCAGCGGCTTGCGGCTATGCTCAGAGGAACGGCCACTTACGGTCACCTCGCGCTGGGTCAGACCCGCCGCAAGGCGGGTGGACCATGTCCTCGCACCCCGCAGCCTTGAGCAGGGCCGAGACCGCGACGCCCAACGCGGCCGCCAGTGCTCAAATGGTGCTCAACTGAGGCCGTCGGCGCCCTTGTTCGTACAGGCAGAGGTGTGTCGGTCCGATCCTCGCCCCGTGTGCCCGTGCGAGAGCCGCCAGGCCAGGCTGGGGCAGACGTGCGGAGGTGCGCAGGCATACCAGCGCCGCGGGGTCGAAGTCGGTGATGCCGCGGCCCGGGCCCCGCCTCCCCTGATCTGTTCCCGCAGGTATCGCTGCCGTCCCGCGGTCACCGGCGGCTGGGAGCCGAACTGGCAGGGCTGCGGGGACGGGTACCTCGTCCGGATGCCTGACGGGCGGGAGGATAGCGGTCGCACAATCGGCGCACAGCATTCCTGTGACGCCAGGGTGAAGCCCGCGAACCGGTCGTTCCGGACGGGCGCGCCGTAGAAGGCGGCAGACGTCGGCCCCGGGCCCGGCATCGGCGTCCCCCTCCCCCGCTGCGCCAACGGTCTCCCCCAACCAGTCGTTCCTTGACTGATTCTGAACGGTAACCTACCCCACCCTGACACGGCTGTTTTCGCATGTAAAGATGTATTTGCAGCGGTTACTCAGCGCTATTCTTTTTTGTCCGCACTCATCATCTATGGCGTCAAAATTCCGTAGTGCGAACCCTGTCGGCCCTGCCGCTTCGCCCCCGCTCCGCGCCCCTGCTCGGTCAACCCGTCAGGTCGTCAAAGCGTCGGCTGGCCATCGATCACCCCGCGCACAAGGTGCGGCTGCCCGGGGGCGAACGCCCGCACCTGTCTGCAAGGACCAAAGACTGTGGGTGACATCACGTTTTCTCCACAACGTCAGGGTCTGTGTGCCGGTCGCTGCCGCGAACGCAGCGGCGTGCGGCCCAGCTCACGGCCGTGAGACAGCGGGCGACGCCCGCGGTGTTGTGGAACAGGGCGCACGCGGCGGCGCTCACTGAGCTTCTTCGAGCTGGCCACCGGTCGGGGGACGGTCCGCGCAGCGCAACGAGCGAGGCCCCCGAGCTGTTGATCGAGATGCCTGACGTCTCAATCACGCTGCTCGGGGGCCTCGTTGGTCATCTATCCTCCCGCACTCGTCCTGCCCCATGCGCTCATGGAGTGGGTGACCATGCTCGTCGTCACCCGCGAGGGCGACCGGCGCTGCAAGCTCCGCCCGTCTCAGAGCGCGATGGTGGCACTCGTATACCTGCGCGAACACACCACCCTGGCGAAGATCGCTGCCGGGTTCGGGATCAGCGAGTCCACCGCCCACGCCTACACCAGCGCGGTCATCCGCCTGCTCGCCGAACGTGCGCCGGGTCTGCTGAAGGTCCTGCGCGAGGCCGATGCGGACTTCGTCCTGCTGGAGGGCACGCTTGCCGAGTGCGACCGCGTCGGCGACGGACGGGCCGACTGCGTGCCGGCGGACCGCCATGCGCCGCTCGCGGTCCCACCGTTGGCGGTCCCCGCCGAACGCGTTCCAGAACGCCTTCGAAGGCCGCCACCGTCGCCCGTTCCGGCGCCGTTCGACGGAATGCTGCTGGGACTACCTGGGGCAGCGGCCGAACACTATGACCGCGGCCAACCCCGATGCCCGATGGCTCTTCCCTGGCCGCCGGGCCCGGACAGCCCATGCCACCGGAGGCTCTGGCACTCCGGCTCCGCCATCTGGGCTTCCCTACCCGACCAGGACGCGCAGCGGCAATCCGCCAGCTCGCTCTCCAGGCCCCTGCCCCGGTGATCGCCCGGATGCTCGGCTGCAACGACGACCACACCACCCGTCTCGCCGAAGAGGCCGGAGGAACCTGGCGTCACTACGCCCCCGGTGACCACTCACGGTGACCACGAGCCGTCAGAAGCTGAGGAATACGCGACTCCCGATTACGCGAGGTCGTCAGTGCGCACACCGGTATGCGGCCAAGCACGCGAACGTCATTCTCGACGGGTGCACCGTTCTCGGCGCACCTGCCCCCGACCGCGGCCGGACCGCCCCGCTCCCAGCATCCACTGGGCACTCACCCATCGAGGAGACCGGCCGGCACGCGGTCACGCGGACATCCTCCGCGAACTCATCGACGGCATGACCGGCCGCTCATCCACCGGGTCAGACGATCGGCGCGTACACCACGCCCAGCTTGTCCATCTCGCTGCCCGCGCGGCCCGTGAAGCCGACGATCTGCCAGCCGGCCGGAGCCGTGTACGTCACGGCATCGGACGTGGCCGAACCGGACGTCACCGTACGGGACTTGTTGGTGGTGAAGGCGGCCGAGAAGAGACGTGTGCGGCCGTCCTTCTGGCCGCGGGTGAGCTTCACCGAGGTGAGGTGAGGCGGCCGTGCCGCCATGGGCCAGGGTCGTACCGCCGTCGAGTGCGAGCGAGATCCCGTCCAGGCGGGAGCCGGCGCCCAGTGTCAGTGCGCGGGGCGAGGGCGTGGCCGGGGGGTCGTCCGCGTCGTTGAAGGCCGTGCCGTGCGGGCCCCGAAGGCGTCACTGGCCCGGAGCTTCGAGGGCAGCTTCCAGGAGAAGTCGACGGCGTGCGGGAGTGGTCGGAGAGATTGCCGCCGGCCGAGTCCAGGAACTTCGCCCAGTCGTTGTTGTAGCGGCTGGCCGAGAGGTTCACCAGGTCGTTGCCCCGGTAGAGGACCTTGTCCACGACCTCGCAGTCGTTCGTCGGCGCGGTGGTGGGGCAGACGAGCGCGTCGCTGCCCTGGGCCGGGGCGTTGCCGCCGCGCGCCAGCTGGACCCACGCGTCGGTGAGGCCGTTCTCGCTCGCCTGCGTGCGGATGTTGTCGCCGGTGCGCGTGTAGCGGGTGTTGGTGTCACCCATGACGATCACCGCGTTGCCCGAGGAATTGGCCCGGATGAAGTCGGAGAGCTGCTGGACGTTCTTGCGGCGGGCGGCGAGGGCGTCGCCCGTCGAGTCGGCGTTGGTGTGCACGTTGTAGAGGTTGACGAAGACACCTTCGGCCAGCCGGACCCGGGCGAGCGAAACCCTTTGGGAGTGAGGCAGTTGGTGCCGGTGCAGTCGTTCCACTTCACGCGCTGGAAGTCGTCGAACGTGTAGTCCGACAAGGTGTTGAGGCCGTCGCCGAAGGGCACACCGCCACTGGTCGCCGTGCGGTACGGGTGATCGTCGCCCGCGTACAGCGCAGCGTGGTAGTTGAAGTCCTCCTGCACGTTCACGATGTCGTATGCCCCGAGTCGCGGGGAGATCAGCGGGGTGTTCTTCGCCGGGGTGCCGGAGCTCAGCCCCTCCGGGAGGCCGGCGACGTTGTACGTGAGGACGTTGAAGGTGCCCGACGACGGGGCGGCGGCCGAGGCGGGAGTCGCGGCGGCGGCGGTGAGCCCACCGACGGCCAGCGCGCCGGCCGAGGGTGCCGATGAGTCTTCTCATGGGGGGTGTCTCCACTGATTCGGAGGAAGCTGAACGCTGCTCAGGTTCAAGGCCAATCAGCGTGACGGATGAGGGCAGTTGGGGGAACAGTGAGAGACGAGGTGAGCTGCCGCGCCCGTGTCGCCCGGCGATCACTACAGCGTTGTTCAATGTTCATGTTTCGCATCGAGCCTCCATAGGGCGCGACCGCACCGGCGGCGCCGGACGCAGGAGGCCGACATGGGGCACAGCCACGGGCGCGGGCATCACCACCATCACGACCACGGTCATGGCCACGAGGGCGGTACGACCCTCCCGGCCGCGTTCGACACCTCCGTACCCGACGAGGCCCTGACCCCCGACCAGCGGTCACGCCGCTCCATGCTGCGTCGTGCGGGGCTGCTCGGCGCGGGGCTCGCATCGGCAGGCGTGCTCGGCGGCGCGGCGAGCGGCACGGCCGCCGCTCAGGCCCCCACCCGGGGCCGGAAAGGGCGGGGCTTCCTCTGGCTGGCCGGCGACCACCACATCCACACGCAGTACAGCAACGACGGCAAGTACCGCGTCACCGACCAGGTCCGCCAGGGCGCCAGGCACAGTCTCGACTGGATGGTCATCACCGACCACGGCAACGTGACCCACGCGAAGATCGGCGTCGAAAGGGTCAACCCGGACATCCTGGAGGCCCGGAACGCGTACGAGGACACCCTCGTGTTCCAGGGACTGGAGTGGAACATCCCGGGCGCCGAGCACGGCACGGTCTTCGTGCACCCCGGCAAGAACGAGGTATCCGTCCTCAAGCAGTTCGAGACCGACTACGACGGCAGCGTGAAGGGTGCCTCCGACTCGACGCCCGCGAACGAGGCCCTCGCCGTCGCGGGCCTCGCCTTCCTCAGCGAGCAGGTGAAGCGGCGCAAGGTCAAGGACGCCCTGATGCTCGCCAACCACCCCGCGCGCAAAGGCATCGACTCGCCCCACGAGATTCGTGCCTGGCGCGACGCCACGGACCCGGGCCACCGGATCGCGGTCGGCATGGAGGGCGCGCCCGGCCACCAGGCCGCCGGTATCGAGAAGTCCGTCGGGATGGGCCGCGCCCGTGGTCTGTACGACGGCAGCCCCGGCGCCAACTCCTTCGCAGCGTATCCCCTGGAGAGCTACCGGACCTGGGGTGGCTTCGACTGGATGACCGCCACAGTCGGCGGCCTGTGGGACAGCCTCCTCGCCGAGGGCAAGCCCTGGTGGATCACAGCCAACTCCGACTCCCACAACGTCTACACGGACACCGCGAAGCGTGGCGGCCCGGACAGCGACTACCTGGCCAACGGCAAGCACACGGACCCTGTCTACAGCGGCAGGATCGACCTCACCGAGGGCGACTACTGGCCCGGCCAGTACAGCCGCACCCACGTCGGCTCCGACGGCTTCTCGTACACCGCGGTCATGGACGGCATCCGCGCAGGCCGCATCTGGGTCGACCACGGCCAGCTCATCAGCGGCTTGGACGCCCGGCTCGCGGGCGGCGGCCGCTGGGCCACGCTGGGCGGCGGGCTGCACGTCAGAAAGGGCACGCACGTCACGCTGACAGTGGATGTGGCGTTGGCCCACGACTCCAACTGGGCCGGTTTCGTACCGAAGTTGGCGCGCGTGGACGTCATCCAGGGCGATGTCACGGGCGCCGTCTCCGACCGTGACACCTTCACCGCGCCCACCGCGAAGGTCGTGCGCTCGTACGAAGTGAACAGGTCGACCGGCACGGTACGGCTCACGTACTCCCTCGGCCGCGTCGACCGCCCGCTGTACGTCCGCCTGCGCGGCACGGACGGAAACCGCTCGGCAACGGGTCTGATGGGCGCGGGAGTCGACGCCCACGGCCCGGCCATCGATGTCGTCGGCGACGCGGACCCGTGGAACGACCTGTGGTTCTACTCGAACCCGGTATGGGTCCTGCCCGCGTGAGCCCGTACGTCATCACGGTCGACACTGACGTACGCGACCTGCGCGCGGCTGACCATCTGCTGCGGGATCTGGCAGCCGAACTCGGCCTTCCTGAGGGCGCGTTCGGCTGCACGCACCTGGTACACGGGGAGCGGCCACGGGTAGTGCTGTCGTTCACGACAACGTCCCCCGAGGCCGCCCGCGCACTCACGGCGAAGGAGTACGAGGTGACGACCGGCGCACCCGACGAGGTGGGTCGGGCCGTCCTCTACCCCGGGGTGGCTGCTCTGACCGGCACGGTGACGGTCGCGGAGCTGTTGTCCGGCTCCGCGATCGACCGTGTCACCGTGCTGGGCTCATCTGACCAACCCCCGCCGGAGCAAGGAGTGGTGACGAGAGATCACGTGCGCCCGCAGTGGCAGGACGGCGAACTCGTCCTGACGCTGATGCCAGCCGCGGGAGGGGTGCTGGTCCCGTTCGAGGTCCCGGACCCTACTCCGTGCTGCGCGGACCACTGACCGACCCGACGAAATCGGCCCAGGCGGTGAGAGAGAGGACGAGCTGGGGGTCGGGTGGCCCGGGGGACTCTCACCCCCGGGCTCCCACAGAACGGAGCGTGACGATCTCCCGCCACCCCGCTCTTGTCATCCTGGTCACCAGGCGATGGCGGCTTCGGTCACGATCTTCCAGTGCGCGAACAGCCGGGGATAGCGCTTGGCGATCCCCGGCCATGCACTCGATGGCCTTCCTCAGCCCCGCGAGCCGCTTGCACTTTCGGCGGATCCATCGCACCAAGTAGGCGCTGATGCGCGCCAGGAGGGGATACAGCGCCGACCGGTAGAACGGCCGTAGCAGTTGATCCAGCCCGCCACGATCGGATTGATCTTCTTGGCTTGCGCAGGACGGCGGGGCGGAGGACGTGGCCGGGGCGTCGCCGTGCTCGTTCGGATGCCGTGCAGTTCGCAGCCATCGGCCCTCGTATTGGCGATGTCGAGGACGGTCACGGCAGCGTGACATGTACGGGTCCCTCTCACCGGCCCGAAGGCGTGGACTTGGGAGTTCGGCGATTTCCCGGAACAAGCCACCTACGCTGAGGCGGCGCAAGCAGCGGGCGTCCCGTCAGGTCAGCCGGGGGCCCGCGACAATCGGTGCACTGGCGGCCAGTGATTCGAGGTCGGGAACCGGCACGGGGTCGGCGGCCGCGTGGGAGAGCATCCAGCCGCGTACGGCGGCGGTCTGGTCCGGGTAGTGCGAGCGGATGACGAGCGTGCCGCCGCCGGTCGTCATGGCGTGGGCGATCAGTTTCGCGGTCCTCTTCTGCCGCTCCCGCCGGAACCCTGCGACGGATTTGGCGGGTACCCCGGTCTCCAGCCGGAGGCGTCGGCTTGTTCGGTCACCTGGTGCGAGTTGATGTCCGCCGTGACCGTCGCGGTGTGGGCGCCGGGTCCGGCTGCGGCGTAGGCGGCATCGAGGAGCGCGAGCGCCTTGTCCTCGACAGTGACGATCTTGATCAGGTGGTCGGGAATGCCGCAGTGGGCGGCGTAGTCGCGGGCGGCACGGAGCGCCCCGTCCGCAGTCCGGTATCCGGTCGTGACCGGTGTTCCTTCGCTGTTGAACGCGATGAACCCGCCCGAGCCGCTGGTGACGCCCGGGTGGAAGCCGCCGTCGATGCGCGCGGTCAGCTTCGGGTACTGGGCGCTCGTCAGGTGGTAGACGCCGACATTCTCCAAATCGGCGTCCGGCGTGACCAGGAACTCGACCTCTTCGTCTGCGGGATTCGGGGGCGTCGCCCAGACGCCCATGTTGGTACGGCGGACGTCGGTGAACCCCGCCGCTTCCAGACGGGCGGCGATGTCGTCGACGAGCGCGTCCCAGCGCTTGCCGGGCCCGGCCGACTTGGGCCGCCACGTGTGGCACTTCTGTGGGCTGTCCATGGTCAGCTGCACCGAGGCACGGCTCCCTGCCGTGGGTCACGAACACCGCGTGGCGGCCCGGGGCGAGGTCGTCGGTGTCGGGGAAGTCCTGGACCGGCAGCGCCTCATGGGCAGCCCTTACGTACCAGGCGGGCGCTCCTTCGTGGTAGCGGGGCTGGGCGGTGACGCTGGCCTTGACCGGCATGGGCTTTCCTTCGAGGCGTAGGGAAGGGGAGGGGCCCGGCCCCGCATGGGGCCGGGCGACGACCGGCGGGTCAGCGCTGGTCCGCACCGGTCGGGGTGCCGGGCGCGGCCTGGTAGATGTCGCACGCGGGGAAGTTCCGCTTGAGGTCCGGTCCGCGTCGCCGAGTGGCCTTGCGGGAGCACTTCAGGCGGGGCGGGCCGTCGTCGACCTGGCGGGAGGTCAGGAAGGCGCAGCCGCCGCACTGGAGACCGGGTGCGAGCGGGCGGAGCGTGGCCGGGTGCACTCCTCGATCGAAGTGCTGGCGTATCGCGCCCCGGCCAGCGGCGGCGTCGGGAACGGCGGTCCAACCCGGTGTCTGGTTCATCAGCGTCTGGCCCTTCGTGGAGAACGGGTGCCCGGCGGCGCCGTGCGCGCTGCCCTCGCAACACGCTCCATGATACCCGCAAATAAAGAATTAAGCAATCACCTAGTTGTCGGTGAGGCGCTTGACCAGGGCATTGCGGCGAGCAATCGCGCTGTCCCGCTCCTCGTAGGCCTGGGTGAGTCCGGAGTCGCGGGAGAGGGCGTCGGCGCAGGCGATCACCACATCGTCGCCGAGCCCCCAGAGCAAGGCGTTGGCTGCGAGGGCGGCGGCGCTCAACGGGTCGATCTCGACGCCGATCCACTCGCGGGCCGCAGGGTCCTTGCCCTGCCACCGCAGGTGGGCGGCCTGCGCGCGCCACATGTTGCCGCTGCCTGCCGCCGGCTCGCCGATCTGCCGGTCGCCCGGAACGCCGACATTCAGCATCTCGGCGCCGAAGTTGGCAATCACGTCCGGCGTGTGGAACGCGCCGCGGGCGGACTTCGGCTCACGCCCGCGCAGTTTCTGCATAAGGCGCCCGATGAGATCCGTCGCCAGGCGGCGGTCCGGGTCGGCTCCGAGTTCGAGGAGACCGTCACGGAACAGCAGGTGGACCAGCTCGGTCACCTCGGCTGCCGTCTGATCGGACACGGAATCGAGCCACAGGTGGAGCAGGCCCGCCCGTTCGACGAGGAAGGGGTGCCTGAACCACAGGTGCGTCCACATGTGCCGCATCGTCGTGACGAGTTGTGCCGGCCGCAGGGAGGCGATCAGCCGGGCCGCCTCCGGGGCTGCGGGATCTGCGTGGGGCGGCAGCGCGACCGTCGCCACGGCCCCCAACGGGATCTCCAGTCCGGCCGCGGACGGCCAGACGGCGACGACGGTGTCGATGCTGCGGCGCGCGTGCTCGTCCGCCTCCGGGAGGAATGCTTTGCGGGCGTGGGCCGATGGCAGCCACGAAACTTCGTCGAACGGGGTACCTTCCCGGCGCTCGCCGGGCTGCTGCTGTGATGGCACTGGGGATCTCCATCTCTTGTTCTTGAGCGATCAGCGGGCGCAGGGGCGGGCCGTCGTGGCGGGCTGTGTCCGCTGCCCGGGTGCGGATGGCGCGGGATCCCGCGCGGTACTGTCAAAATACATCTATAGAAAGAAGTGTGCAATGTTCGAGTTGTGGAGTGCCGCGCTCACGGCGATGGGCTTCTGCCCCGCGGCGGAACCGGTCAAGAGCAAGCCGGAAGCGCACCTCTTCCTCAATCGCCTTCCATACCAGGCCCTGTGAGGGGTCGTCGGGAGGTGGGGCTCGCCCTGGTTGCCGCGGATCACGGTGGCGGTGTCGCTGTGCGGCCGCCGGGCCTGATGGAGCTTGATCACCGTGGACGTGCCGTGACCGGGGATGTAGCAGCCGGACGTATCGATGATCCACTGTGCGTCCCACCCGGGCAGGTATTTCTCCACGAACCGGCGCCCGTACTCCCTCTTCATCCAGGCGTTCGTGGTCAGTTGGGCGATGCGTCCCGTCTCGGGCACCGCGAGCTCGAACATGAGCTGGCAAAACGGCAGCGCCAGTGAGAACTGGCCTGTGGCCACCTGCGGGTAGGCGGCCCGGATCCGGTCGCCCACGTCGGCGTCCGCCATCGTGATGTAGGGCGGGTTGCCGACGACGGCGTGGTAGGAGCCGCGGCGCAGCAGCGGCTCGGTGGTGTCGAGCAGCGAGTCGGCGCAAACCACCTGCACCGGCCACGACGCCGGAACTTGGTCGATGCGCCGGCCCAGGATCGAGGCGGTCGCAGCCAGCAGGCGGTAGCGGGCCAGCACGGCCGCGTACGGATCGAGGTCAACCCCGCAGACTGCCTCAAGGGCACGCTCGACAGACCGCTCCGTCGATACATGCCCCGCCGGCGCCCGGCCGTAGGGGCGGTGTGTGCGGACGGAATGGAACGCGGCCATCAGGATGTGCCCGGTGCCGCAGGACGGATCGATCATCCGTACATGGTCGGGGTCGGCCTCCTCGATCCCGGGCGGGAGCGCGAGCTCCAGGAGCAGCTCGGCGATCCACGGAGGAGTCTGGCACAGGGCCCGTGACTTGCGGGCTTCGGCGGACAGCGCCTGATAGGCGTCACCGAGGACATACCCGTCGACGCGGGGGCCGTCGTCCGATGCCGGGTGCTGCGCCCAGAAGTCTGCGGTGCGTTCCCATGCGGCCGAGCTCACCGTGCTCGCCCACACGGGGACGACCTGCGGGTCGGCGAGCGCCTCGAGCGCCGGATGGGCGTCGGCGAGGACTGCCAGTGCCTTGCGGGTGCCGTCCGGGCTGGAGGCGAAGGCGATGTCGTCTCCGAGCAGCCCGTGCTGCCGGGCGTGCTGGACGAGGGCGATGGTGTGTGCCCAGGACACCGCGGCGCGGGGAACGACATCGCGGCCCAGGTCCTGGACCAGGCGCTCGTATTCCCGTGCGGAGGGGACGGGGGACATGACGGGTTCTCCGTTCGGTGGTCGGCTGCATTCGCCCGGGCCGGGATGTCGCGTCGGCCCGGGCGACCCGGGGTGGTTCAGGAGTTGGAAGAGGGTGTGGGGCCGTCGTCCGGCTGGTGTTCGCAGAGCAGGGCGACGATCCGGGAGGCAGACACGGCGGTAGCCGACTTCAGGCGCTGGCCGGAGGAGAGGTGCCACCGGCGGTGGGGCGCACCGCTGGGCACCAGGTGGTTGGGCAGTGCCGAGGCGGTCCACTCGGCGCCGCCCGGATCGGTGAGGCGGTAGGACGCGGAGGCCGGCTGGTCCCATGAGCCCTTCAGCTGGAAGGTGATTCCGGCCTTGGCTAGTGCCGCCTCGAGGGCCTGGTGGCGAACGTTCGTCCAGGCGGCGGGCGTTCGGTCGTGCGGATTCATCTGCGTTGCTCTCCTGGGCGGTCGGCTTCGTCGGCGGCTCGGGGCCGCGCGGGCGAGGTTCAGCCGTTCGCGGTGGCGCTGGTCGCGACGGAGCGACCGAGCTCGGTCAGGTAGGGACGGCGCGGTGGGCGCCCGACGCCGGTGTCGCCGTCGTCCGGATGGCTGTTGCCGTCGTCGTCCAGAAAGTGCACGAGACGGAATTTCGCGAGCTTGCCGTAGGTCTGCCAGGCGACCGTGGATGGGAGCTGGCCGTTCGGCTCCGCGCTGGTGAGAGCCCTTCGCTGGGAATCACTGAGCAGAGCGAGGAAGCCGGTGTCTGTGATCACGAACCGTCCGCCGTGTGGCACGTCCTCGTCGGCCGACGAAGACGTGCCCCCTGCGGCACCGGCGTGGGGGTGCTGTCTTCCAGCCATGCTGCCGTGGTCCCTTGCGCTGGGGTGCCCGGCTGGCTTCTGGGCGGGGATCGAGCGCTCGGGTACAGGCCGGGCGAAGCCGTTGGACAGGATCTGTTCGAGGATGCCGTCGCCGATGCCAATCGGCAGGAGGCCCTGCGGATGCTCGGCTGCCGCCGTCAGATGTCGGCCGGCGGCGCCGGCGAGCGGTGAGGACATGGGTGATTCCCTTTCAATCGGGAGAGGCGCAGCCTTTCGAGCAGGTCCCGTTCAGAACTGGGGCCGCGCAGGATCAGCCGGCCCCAGAGCACGTACACATCGAGAACAGGACCGCGGGCGGCGTCGGAACCGAGGGAGACCGCTGGTCGGCCGAGCTCTCAGACGCGGCGAGGGGCGCGGTCGCCTACGGGAGCCGGACGTCGCTGGGTGTGCCGTCGTCCGGGTCGGCGTTGACCACGGTGACGAGGGCGTCACGGACACGGCGCCTGGTGACGGTGCGGGCGCCGAACATGGTCGCCGCGTACACCACCGGCACGGCGAGCACCACGAGGAGGGCCAGCAGCGCCCGCGTCGCGGTGTCCGAGCAGTAGTGCCAGGACACGCCCAGTACGGTGACGGCGGCGAGGGCCGCCACCAGCGAACTCCATCGCTGCCAGCAGGCGTTGGGCACGGCACGGCCGGTGGAGCACGGACGGGCGGGAATACGGGCCACGGACTTCTCCTACGGGGTGGGGCGTTCGCGGTGTGCACGCCGGGGGCGGTGTAGAGGGACGAGAACGGTCAGCGCAGCTTCAGCCGCTCACAGAAGTGCCGGCCGACGTAGCCTTCCGGAACTCGTGCTCCGGCACGCCATGCGTCGGTGAGGACGGCGTTCAGGGTGCGCTTGTCGTCGCCGGCGTGCGGGCCCAGATGCGGGCGGGTGACCCGCTTGGGGAGCCTGGAGAGCGGCCATTCGCCGATCAGGTGGGGCGGGAAGACGGTCCTTCCCCGCCTGACGGGGCCTCCGTGCCGGTGCCCCTTGGCGGTGTGGACGGAGCCGATGCGGGCGATCCCGCCGCCCGAATTCACCCTGACGTACGCGGCATCGGGGTACAGCTCGGCGAGGAGCGCGCGGACGGTGCCGAGTATCGTCTCGGCACTCCGGCGGGCCGCTGCACGGGCGGCATCCATCTCACTGAGAGCACCGGTCTGCACGTCGTCCACGGTGTTGTTCTCCTCGTTCGCTGTGGGGCGCGCCTGCTGGTACGTCCTGCACGCCTCGGCCCATGCCTTCGTGCATCGGCCGCACCGGCAGCTCCAGTCGTTGTACGTCGTCGCCTTGCCGTGCTTTGAGTCGGGCAGCGTGGACGGGTCTCGCTCCCTCCTGCGCCGCATGCTCTTCTCGGCGTTGGCCTTCCTGCAACGGCCGCACCGGCAAGCGTGATTGGTGTAGCAGGAGGCGTTGTGCGGGTGATCGGGAGGGCAGCCGGCCTGGGCGTCGTCCACGGTCGGGTTCTCCGTTCGCTGCGGGAGTTCCTGGGGCCGAGCCCGCAGCCAGCGTTGGTGATGGTCGGAAGCTCGTCGGTAGCAAGGGCCCACGTCGAGACCCGATGACGCCACAGTACACCTATAAAAATAGTTAGGAAATCTCATTCCGATTGATGGTGAGCGCCCCGTCTTGTGCGACCGCGGGCTCGTACCCGTGGTGGATGAGCAAGGCCGCGCACAGCGATCGGAGGCCACCCTCCTCCCAGGGGCCGGGGCGCCATCCGGACTCGGGCGACCCGGCGGGCGCCTGCCAGGACACGCTGACCTCGGATCCCTGTGCCTCGACGAGGACACCGCTGTCCGCCGGCTCGTCCCCACTGGCCATGCGGACGTGACGGGCGAGTACGCGCTGTACGTCACCTGCGAGTTGGCGGGCCGTCGACGTGCCCTCCCGCAGGGACTGCATGAGCCGCTGGGTCTCCAGGGTGCTGATGGGGTGGAACACGATGCTGCCGGTCGGCCCGCCATCACCACCGTGTCCTGCTCGCCATGAAGAACGCGGGCCTTTCCGGCCGTGACGGCAAGTCTGCGCAGGTCGGCGCCGGCCGGGGGAGGCCGCTGCCGACGAACGGGGCCAGCGTGCCCGACGGCCAGAGCGCGGTAGTGCACGGCGCGCACGACGGCCTGGGCGTGACGGGCGTCCGCAAGCCGATCGGCGAGTTCGGTCCTGCCGGGCCCGGTTGATGCCGCGTACGCGTCCAGACGCCGTACGACTTCTTCGGCCACGTCCTCCGGGAGACCGGGGCCTGCGTGCTCGCATTCCGCCTCCGCGGAACGGCAGATCCAGTCGATCACCTGCGGCAGGTACGGAGCGTGGAACGGTCGCGCAACCGCCAGGGTGAGCATTTCCTCGGCGGTCGTCACGGACGTGGCGAGAGTCGGCATAACGGGCTCCCGTAGCCCGTGCGCTGCGGCGGCCATCAGGGGGTACCCAGCGCGCGGACGATGTCGGTTGAGGCGTGCGGGTCAGCGAGAGATGAGATGCCGAGCGTCGATCAGCTCCCCGCCCGAGATCCTCTCCAGACTGGTCCAGCGGGCGCACAGTGCCATCACGTCTTCGGAGCCGTCTGAAAGCCGGACGCGGACCGGATCGTGGGCGAAAGTCCGGGCGAGAAAGAACGTGCTCGCGCGCTCCTCAGCGATCAGGGGCGAAGTCGGCTCGTCGGCGCTGATCTTGCGGTACCGGGCGTTCGGCGAGAGCAGGAACGGGCACCCCGCGACCGGGTGGGTGGCGGCGAACACCGCGCACTCGACGCACATCGGGGGATCCACGGTCAGGTGGCTCTCCACCACCTGCGGCCCGCCGATCACCGCCCTGACCAGGTGAAGAGGACGCCCGCAGATCCCGCAGAGCTGCTCGATGATGGCTTTGGCCCGCCGGGAACCGTCGAGGTCGGAGAAGTCCGGGATCCCGTCGTCGCCGATGGAGGTGACGAAGGTGATCGGATAGCCGTGGCGGTCTTTGGGAAGCGCGGCGATCTGAGGCGGCAGCTGCGCGGCCAAACGGCGTGCGATGGCGTCCGTGTCGGGGGACATGGAACAACTCCTTCAAGTGCGAGGACGAGAGTCGTGAGTAGGGCCGCGCCCGGCAACTGCCGGTCGCAGCGGGGAGGACGGACGGGGGTGTCCGGGGT
>NZ_VJZC01000930.1 GCF_009377185.1 Streptomyces spongiae | reverse complement strand
CCCAGCCCCGGTCGTCGGGGAACGGACCGATCAGATCGCGCTCCTCCGCGACCACCCGCCACAGCTCCTCCGGCGAATCCACCCCACCCGGAAACCGACAAGCCATCGACACAATCGCGATCGGATCATCCTCGCTGACTGACGTGGCCTCCACGTGTCGTACGAGAGGTGCGTCCCCCAGGAGTTCCCCACGCAGCCGCTGAGCGACCGCGGCCGGGGTCGGGTGGTCGAACAGGAGCGTGTCGGGCAACAGCGTGCCGACAGCGGCGGAAAGGCGGTTACGCAGTTCCACCGAGCCGTAGGAGTCGAGCCCGAGGTCCCTGAAGGCCCGCTCGGTGGGGACGGTGGCCGCGGCGTCGTGCCCGAGCATCGCGGCGGTCTCGGTGCACACCAAGGTGAGCAGCTCGCGTTCCGCCTCTCTGACGGACAACTGGGCGAGTCTGTGGGGCAGCGGCATATCGGCGGGAGCGGGAGTGTCGAGACGGTCCGCCTGCTGGGTGCGAGCCGACCCGTCGCCGACCGGGCGTTCTGCCTGCCGCGCGGTGCCGACTGCCGGTGGCTCGATCCAGTATCTCTCCCGTTGGAACGCGTAGGTCGGCAGCTTCAGCCGACGTGTGCCGGCATCAGCGGCCAGCACGTCCCAGTCGACCGTGGCGCCCCGCACGTGAAGTCCGGCGAGCATGGTCAGCAGCGCGCGGGTTTCGCCCTCGCCACCGCGCAGGGCGGGGAGGAATGCGGAATCCGGTGCTGATACGCAGTCCCGGCCCATCCCCGCCAGTACGGCGCGCGGGCCCAGCTCGGCGAAGACCGTCACGCCGCCTGAGTCTTCGAGCCAGCGCATGGCGTCAAGGAACCGTACAGTCCCGCGCACCTGCCGCACCCAGTAGTCGGGGGAAGCCAGTTCCTCGGCTGTCGCCGGCTTGCCGGTCACCGTGGAGACCAGAGGAATTCTCGGTGACCGGAAGGACAGCCGTGCCACACGCTCACGGAACGTGCCCAGAATGCCGTCCATCCGCGGTGAGTGGAAGGCGTGACTCACCCGCAGCCGTGTGGTCGTGCGACCGTGCTTGGCCCAGCCGGCGGCGATCTCCGCGACCGCGGCCTCATCGCCGGACAGCACCACTGCGGCCGGCCCGTTGACCGCGGCGATGCTCACCTCTCCCTCGCGTCCGGCCAACGAGGGCAGCATCTCGCTCTCCGCGGTCCGCACCGCGACCATGGCACCACCAGTGGGCAGTCCTTGGATCAACCCGGCGCGTGCGGCGACCAGGGCGCAGGCGTCGTCCAGCGACAGCACGTCAGCGATGTGTGCCGCGGCCAGCTCGCCGATCGAATGCCCCATCAGGTAGTCCGGCCGCACCCCCCAGTGCTCCAGTAGCCGGAACAGTGCGACCTCGACGGCGAACAGCGCGGTCTGGGTGTACACGGTCTGGTCGAGCAACTGGGCTTCAGCCGAGCCGTCCGCCGCGAAGACGACGCTCTTCACCTCAGCGGAAACGGTTCCCCGCAGATGGCGGTCAAGTCCCGCGCACACCGTGTCGAATGCCTGGGCGTACCTGGGGAACGTCGCGTACAGCTCACGGCCCATGCCCAGGCGCTGACTTCCCTGTCCGGAGCACAAGAGTGCCGTACGGGGTTCTCCGGCGAGGCCCTGGACCAGACCGCTCGCCGATTTTCGGCCTTCCGCAACGGCGGTCAAGCCGGCGAGAAGCGCCTTCCGGTCGTCACCCACGACCACTGCCCGGTGCTCGAAGGCGGTACGGGTGGTGGCCAGGGATCCCGCGAGGTCGGCCACGCCCTGCTCCGGATCGGCGAGGACATGGGCCAGCAGCCGGTTTGCCTGGTCCCGCAACGCCCGTTCGCTGCGCCCGGACACCGGCCACGCGCACACCGGCATACGCACCTCGGCGGGAGGCAGGTCAGAACCGCTCGCCGAGCCGCCGTCAGCGTGCGGAACCCACTCGGACATCACGACGTGACAGTTCGTGCCGCCCATTCCAAAGGAACTCACACCAGCCACCAGCGGAACATCCGACCGCGGCCACGGGCCAGTGGATTGCTGGACCCGCACATTCAGTTGATCCAGTGGGATATCGCGGTGAGGCGTGTCGAAATTGAGGCTGGGCACCAGAGTGCGGTTCTTCACGCACAGCACCGTCTTGATCAGCCCGGCGATACCCGCGGCACCTTCAAGATGACCGATGTTCGTCTTCGCCGAGCCGACGAGCAGCGGAGAGTCCGAAGGCCGTGCAGATCCGATCACCGCCCCGAGCGCGGCCGCCTCGACAGGATCCCCCTTGCGAGTTCCCGTACCGTGCGCTTCCACATACTGGATGTCGCGCGGGTCGACACCGGCACGTTCGTGTGCCAGCCTGATGACGCTTTCCTGGCCGTATCGGTACGGCGTGGTCAGTGTCTCTCCTGCGCCATCGTTGTTGACCGCGCTGCCGCGAATCACCGCGTA
>NZ_VJZC01000929.1 GCF_009377185.1 Streptomyces spongiae | reverse complement strand
TGTATAAGAGACAGGCTCTGGCCGCCGCACGAGGGGAGAAGGTGACCATCGCCTGTCTGACCTTCGGTGAGCGCGGGGAGTCCGCCAAGGCGTGGCGTGAGGGCAAGGAGCTCGACGAGATCAAGGGGATACGGCGGGAGGAGGCCGAGAAGGCCGCGGCCACTTTGGGCGCGGAGGTCGTCTTCTTCGACGCCGGTGACTATCCCCTCATCGGCACACCGGAGTTGACCGACCGGCTGGTGGCCCTCTACCGGCGGGCCCGGCCCGACGTCGTCCTCACCCACCCGCTCGACGACCCCTACAACGGCGACCATCCGGCGGCGGCGCGTATGGCCCTGGACGCCAGGGTCCTCGCCCAGGCCATCGGCTACCCGGCCGAGGGCGAGATCATCGGGGCGCCGCCGGTGTTCTTCTTCGAGCCGCACCAACCCGAGATGTGCGGCTTCAGGCCCGAGGTGCTCCTCGACGTCACCGAGGTGTGGGACACCAAGCGCAAGGCGATGGAGTGCCTGGCCGCCCAGCGGCACCTGTGGGACTACTACACCGACCTCGCCGTCCGCCGAGGCGTTCAGCTGAGGCGCAATGCCGGCCCCAACCTGGGCCTCGCCCACAAGACGATGGCCGAGGCGTACATGCGTCCCTACCCGCAGGTCACGGAGGTGCTGGACTGATGGGCGGCGTGATCGTCACCAACCCGCCGAAGGCGGACGCGAAGGACGTCGAGGCGCTCGCGGCCTTCGGTGTCGCCACCGTGCACGAGGCGATGGGCCGCACCGGTCTGCTCGGCACCCACCTGCGCCCGATCCAGCAGGACACCCGGGTCGCGGGCACCGCGGTCACGGTGCTCTCCTGGCCGGGCGACAACCTCATGATCCACGCGGCCGTCGAGCAGTGCGGGGAGGGCGACCTCCTCGTGGTCACCACCACCTCGCCCTCCACGGACGGCATGTTCGGCGAACTGTTCGCCACCGCGCTCCAACGGCGCGGAGTCCGCGGCCTCGTCATCAACGCGGGCATCCGGGACACCGCCGAACTGCGCGCCATGGGCTTCCCTGCCTGGGCCGCGGCCGTCAGCGCGCAGGGCACGGTCAAGGCGACCGGCGGCTCGGTCAACGTGCCCGTGGTCATCGGCGGCCAGGTGATCCGGCCCGGCGACGTCATCCTCGCCGACGACGACGGAGTGGTCTGCGTGCCCCGCGAGCGTGCGCGGCAGGCGGCCGAGGCGTCCGAGGTCCGCGAGGCGAAGGAGGCCGCGTCCCGCGCGGCGTTCCAGGAGGGCCAACTCGGCCTGGACCGCTACGGGTTGCGCGAGACGCTCCAGCATCTGGGCGTGCGCTACGCGTCGTACGAGGAGCACGTCCGCGAGGAGGCGGGACCGTGACCGTGCCGCCCGAGGAGGTCCGCTGCATGCTCCTGCGCGGCGGAACCTCCAAGGGCGCCTACTTCCTCGCCGAGGACCTGCCCGCCGACCCCGCCGCCCGCGACGACCTGCTGCTGCGGATCATGGGCAGCCCCGACCCCCGCCAGATCGACGGCCTGGGCGGCGCCCACCCCCTGACCAGCAAGGTGGCCGTGGTCTCCGCCTCACCCGACCCCGAGGCGGATGTCGACTATCTGTTCCTCCAAGTCGGCGTGGACCGAGCAGAGGTGACCGACCGTCAGAACTGCGGCAACCTGCTCGCCGGAGTCGGCCCCTTCGCCGTGGAACGCGGACTGGTGACCCCAAAGGACGGCGAGACCGCGGTGCGCGTCCGCATGCTCAACAGCGGGGGACTGGCCACCGCGACGTTCCCCACCCCTGGCGGGCGCGTCACGTACACCGGGTCCGCCGAGATCTCCGGGGTGCCCGGGACCGCCGCGCCGGTGGTGATCGAGTTCCCGCCGGACGGCAGACCGCTGCTGCCCACCGGCAACGCCCGCGACACCGTGGCCGGCACACCGGTGACATGCGTCGACAACGGCATGCCGACGGTGCTGATCGCCGCCTCCGCGCTGAAGATCACCGGCTACGAGGACCCCGGGGTCCTGGAGGAGGACCTGGCGTTGGCCGACCGGCTCCACGGGATCCGGCTGGAGGCCGGCCGGCTCATGGGCCTCGGCGACGTCGAGAGCACCACCGTGCCCAAACTCAGCCTGCTGGCGCCGCCCAGGCACGGCGGCGCGGTCATGACGCGCACCTTCATACCGGTGCGCTGCCACACCTCCATCGGCGTCCTGGGCGCCGCGAGCGTCGGCGCCGGGCTGCGCCTGGCGGGCGGGATCGCCGAGGGCATCGCCCGGCTCCCCGGCGAGGGGGACCGGCTGCGTATCGAACACCCCACCGGCCACCTCGACATCGAGACCGGTGTCGAGCAGGGCGCCTTGGGCGCGGGCGCGGCCCCCGTGGTCCGCCGCACCGCCGTCGTCCGTACCGCCCGCAAGATCTTCGACGGCACTGTCTTTCCCCGGCCGTGCCCCATTCCCGCC
>NZ_VJZC01000928.1 GCF_009377185.1 Streptomyces spongiae | reverse complement strand
ACATCACCCCCGCCATTCACACCCCCCGCACCCGACCACAACACGCCCCCGAGCGGAGCCCAATGCGGGCCCAAGTGAACAACAAGCGGTCGCAGAACGGCACTTGAACGGGTGCCAATCAGTAACAGATGCGACGTAATCGATGATTTTAGCAACTGGGTGTAGCAGTGCCTGCACGAAGCGTTATTCTCCTCAGACGCAAACCGGTACCCCTCCGTCGCTACGACGGGTGAACGGTCCCGTACTGCACGTGATGGAAGCTCTGCCTCTGGGAGTCCCGTGTACCCACACGTCGGGGTTGACGCCTCGGGCCTGGCTACGCTGCGCGCAACGGTCCAAGACATGTTGCGCGGCTTCGTCCCCACCGCGTACGCCGCACCCGCGCTCGCCGTTCCCGCTACCCCCGTCGGCCCGTGCTACGCGCTCGCCGACACCACCGCGGTGGTCAGCAGACGAGGCCGCACCGGCTCGACCGCCACCACCGCCCGCCGCCCTGCCGCGGACAGCGACAGCGCACGCATGATGGACCTCGTGGAGCGCGCCCAGGCCGGCGAGGCCGACGCGTTCGGACGGCTGTACGACCAGTACAGCGACACCGTGTACCGCTACATCTACTACCGCGTGGGCGGCAAGGCGACCGCCGAGGACCTCACGAGCGAGACCTTTCTGCGCGCCCTGCGCCGGATCGGGACCTTCACCTGGCAGGGCCGAGACTTCGGCGCCTGGCTCGTGACGATCGCCCGCAACCTCGTCGCCGACCACTTCAAGTCCAGCCGTTTCCGCCTCGAGGTCACCACCGGGGAGATGCTCGACGCCAACGAGGTCGAGCGCTCCCCCGAGGACTCCGTCCTGGAGTCCCTGTCCAACGCCGCGCTCCTCGACGCCGTCCGACGCCTCAACCCTCAGCAGCAGGAGTGCGTCACTCTCCGCTTCCTCCAGGGCCTGTCCGTGGCCGAGACGGCCCGCGTGATGGGCAAGAACGAGGGCGCGATCAAGACCCTCCAGTACCGCGCCGTCCGCACCCTCGCGCGGCTCCTGCCGGAAGACGCCCGCTGAGCGCTCCCGGTACGTACGCTCAGCGACTCCCAACTCACCTTCCGTAAACGACCGTTGCCTTCTCAGACCGATCATCCGTCGTCCGTAACCCAACTGCTGCGCCGCTCGTTGTGCGGGATGCAGGCTCCCTGTGGTCACGCCTTGGCCCACTTCGATCACTCGATCGTGTGGAAGTGGTCGGGGCGTGCAACCCTCAGGACCCCCTGGGGAGTCGACCGTCATGACGAGAGGAGGTGCCGCCAGTGATCGCGAACGTATCGGCGCACCGGCGGGCGAACGCCTTCGCCCAGGCTCTGGAGGAGCTGCCCGACCGGGCCACGGTGGCCGAGCAGCCCGAAGGGCAGGCCTCGGCCGCTGCGGGACGGACCGAGCAGGGCCGTTTGTTGGCCTTCGCGACCGGTCTCGGCGAGCTGCCCAAGCCGGAGCTCGACCCCGAGGTCAAGGTCGTCCAGCGGGCCCAGCTCGTGGCCGCGATGGAGGCCATGCTGCAGGAGGGCACGGCTTCGGGAGGCGAGGCGGCAGATCCCTTGGTGCCCAGTCAAAAGGGGAGCGGAGCGACTTCCGCAGAAGGGCGGTGGTGGGAGACGGGCGGGCGCGCGGGGCGGAGGCGTGGCACTCACCGGGCGAGCCCGCTGGGGAAGCTGCGACCACGGTCACGGCTGACCAAGGGGCTCGCCGCGGGCGGGCTCGGCGTCGGTGTGGCCGCGGGGGCCTTCGGCGGTGTCGCCGCCGCCAGTTCGGACGCCCTGCCCGGTGACTCGCTGTACGGCCTGAAGCGCGGCATCGAGGACTTCAAGCTGACCTGGGCCGACGACAACACGGACCGCGGCGAGCTCTACCTCGACCAGGCGTCCACCCGGCTCAGCGAAGCCCGCCGGCTCATGGAGCGCGACCGCGGCGGCACGCTCGACCACGAGTCCCTCGGCGAGATCCGACGCGCCCTCACGGGCATGCGGCACGACGCGTCGGAGGGCCACCGCCTGCTGCACGAGGCGTACGAGCGGGATCCCGGCTCCCTGGGCCCCATCCAGACCCTCTCCGCCTTCTCACGTTCCCACCGCGAGGCCTGGGGAGCGCTGCGTGACCGGCTCCCCGTGCAGCTCGGGGACGTCAGTCAGCAGGTGTCGTCGGTGTTCGACGCCATAGACGAAGAGGTCGCCCCGCTCCAGTCACTTCTGCCACAGCCCCCGGCCCAGCCCGGCGGCGGCAAGAAGCGCGGCACCGGCCCGGGCGCCACCGGCTCCGCGGGCACCGACCGGCCGGCCCCCAGCGCCACCGACAGCGGCTCCTCGGGCCGCAGCCCGAGCAGCGGCAAACCGCAGCCGTCCAGCTCGGGCAGCAGCACCGACGGCCTGCTCGGCGGCAACACGGGCGGCCTGCTGGACCCGCCCAAGGACAGCCAGAGCAGTTCGTCCCCGTCCCCCGGCAAGAGC
>NZ_VJZC01000927.1 GCF_009377185.1 Streptomyces spongiae | reverse complement strand
GGGGAGGAGGGGGCGGGTGGCCGTGCGGCGTTGGGCCGGAATGTGCCTTCCGCATGTGTCCTGGATGAGGGTAATGAATGGGCAATCAGTGGGGGATCTGTGAGAAACGGCGGCCCGGGGGGCCTCATGCGCATCCACGTACTCGGGCCGGTCGATGTCCGGCGCGACGGTGTACGCCTCGACCTCGGCTCACCCCAGCGTCGTGCGGTCCTGGCCCTGCTGGCCGTGGCCCGCGGACAGCGACTGCCGTTCTCCGGGCTCGCGGACGCCCTGTGGGGCGAGCGGCCCCCGGCGAGCGCGGCGAACGTCATCCAGACACACATCAAGCACCTGCGCCGTCTGCTGGAGCCCGGCCGGCCGGCTCGCGCCCCGAGCGTCGTGCTGCCCCGGCTCGGTGACGGGTACGCGCTGCGCGTCCCGTACGACGCCATCGACCTGCTGCGCTTCCGCGACCTGGTCGCCTCGGCGGAGACCGCGCGGCGGGACGGCGACCAGGAGCGGGCCGCGGTGCTGCTCGCCGACGCGCTCGCCCTGTGGCAGCAACCACCGCTCGCCGACCTGCCGTTCCTCGCCGCCCACCCGACGGTGGTCGCCCTGGCGGGGGAGCGCCGCGGCACGATCGCCCAGTACGGCGACGTCATGCTCGCGGCGGGCAGGGGCGCCGACGTCCTGCCCGTCCTGGAGGAGGCCGCGGTCGCCCAGCCGCTGGACGAGGACGCCCAGGCCCGGCTCATCCGGGCGTACGAGGCCGTCGGGCGCCGGGACCGGGCGGTCGCCGTGTACCGCCGCAGCCGCCGCCGACTGGCCGACGAACTCGGCGTGGACCCCGGCCCCGAACTGTCCGGCGCCTACGCGGCGTTGCTGCGCAGCCACCCCGTACCTGCCGCGACCACGACCACGACTGCGACTGCGACCGCGAGCGCCGATGGACACACCCCTGAGCGAAGACCGGGCCCCGCTCCGGCCCCCGCCCCGACGGCTGTCCCGCTCCCCGCTCAGTTACCCGCCGATGTGCCCGACTTCTCCGGCCGGGACGCGGAGCTGGCGGCACTCGACCGGCTGCTGACCGGCACCGAGGTCAGTCCCACGGCCGTGGCCGTCACGGTGGTCTCCGGTACGGCCGGGGTGGGGAAGACCGCGCTGGCCGTCCACTGGGCACACCGGACGCGGCACCGCTTCCCCGACGGCCAGCTCTACGTCAACCTCCGCGGCTACGACCCGGACCGGCCCATGCCGCCCGGCGACGCCCTCACCCGGTTCCTCACGGTGCTCGGGGTGCCGGGCGACGCGATCCCGCTCGACGTGGACGAGCGCGCGAGCCGGTACCGGAGCGAGACGGCGGGCCGCCGGATGCTGGTGGTCCTGGACAACGCCCTGTCCGAGGAACAGGTTCGCCCGCTGCTGCCCGGCTCGTCGTCCTGCGCCGTCGTGGTCACCAGCCGCAACAGCCTGGTCGGCCTCGTGGCGCTGAACGGCGCCCGCCGCGTCACCCTCTCCCCGCTCCCGATGCCCGAGGCGGTCGCCCTGCTGCGGACGCTCGTCGGCCCGCGCGCCGCAGCCGAGCCGGCCGCGACCGCCGCCCTCGCCGAGCAGTGCGCACGATTACCGCTGGCGCTGCGCATCGCCGCCGAACTCGCCGGCGCCCGCCCGTCGCCGGCGCTCGCCGAGCTGGTGGCGGAACTGGCCGACCAGCAGCGGCGCCTCGACCTCCTCGACGCGGGCGGCGACCGCCGCGCGGCCGTGGAGGCGGTCTTCTCCTGGTCCTACCAACGCCTCCCGGCACCGGCCGCCCGCACCTTCCGCCTCCTGAGCCTGCATCCCGGCCCGGAGACCGACGCATTCGCCGTGGCAGCCCTGACCCCCGCCCCCGACGCCTCGCCGCCTGCGGCTCACGGCACCTCCGACGCCTCGCCGTCGGCGGTCTACGGTGCCCCCGGCGCCTCGCCGTCGGCGGTCTACGGTGCCCCCGGCGCCTCGCCGTCGGCGGTCTACGGTGCCCCCGGCGCCTCGCCTTCAACGGCCCGTCGCGCTTCCGACGCCTCGTCGCCTGCGGCTCACGGCACCCCCGGCGCCTCGCCGTCGGCGGTCTACGGTGCCCCCGGCGCCCCGCTGCCGACGGCCCGCCGTGTCTCCGACGCCTCGTCGCCTGCGGCTCACGGCACCTCCGACGCCTCGCCGTCGGCGGCCCACGGCACCTTTAGCGCCTCGCCTTCAACGGCCCGTCGCGCTTCCGACGCCTCGTCGCCTGCGGCTCACGGCACCCCCGGCGCCCCGCCGTCGGCGGTCTACGGTGCCCCCGGCGCCCCGCTGCCGACGGCCCGCCGTGTCTCCGACGCCTCGTCGCCTGCCGCCTACGGCACCTCCGACGCCTCGCTGCCGACGGCCCGCCGCGTCTCCGACGCCCCGCCTCCAACGGTCCGCCGCGCTTCGGACGCCTCGTCGCCTGCGGTCCACGGCACTCCCGGCGCCTCGCCGTCGGCGGCCCACCGCGTCTC
>NZ_VJZC01000926.1 GCF_009377185.1 Streptomyces spongiae | reverse complement strand
CGCATCCCCCTTCCCACCACCGGCACGGCTCTCCTCGCTCCTGTCCTCTACTGGTCGCCCACGGGCTGGCACCGCTTCGGTCCTCCCCGACTGGCCGGCACCCCGGACACCGCGCCGCCGGTCGGCGCGGTGACGGTCGCGGCCCTGCTGGCCCGAGAGGCCGGTGCCGAGGGCCGGGACGGGGCCGACCTCGTCGGCCGGGTCACCGACTCGCTCCGGCGCACCGCTGTGTTCATCAGCGACCGGCGCGAGCACCCCACCGACGGTCCCGATCTCTTCCTCACGGCGGAACAGGCACTCGTACTCGGCCACCCCCTGCACCCCACCCCCAAGAGCCGCGAAGGGCTCTCCGAAGCGGAGACGCGGTTCTACTCACCGGAGTCGCGCGGCTCGTTCCCGTTGCACTGGATCGCAGTGGCCCCATCTGTCCTGGCGGCCGACTCGGCATGGACGGAGAACGGCCGACTCGTCCCCGCCGGGCAGCTGACCGCACGGCTGGCCGGCTCCGGGCTGCCCCTGCCCGAAGGCCATGCCGCCCTGCCCGTGCACCCCTGGCAGCTGCGCGAGATCGCGCACCGCCCGGACACCGCGGCCCTGCTGGATGCCGGGCTCCTTCAGCACCTCGGCCGGTTCGGCTCTCCCTGGCACCCCACCTCCTCCGTGCGCACCGTCTACCGCTCCGGCGCCCCCGCGATGCTCAAGCTGTCGCTGGGCCTTCGCATCACCAACTCCCGCCGCGAGAACCTCCGCAAGGAACTCCACCGCGGGGTCGAGGTCCACCGGCTCCTCCGTACGGGACTGGGCAGGCAGTGGCAGGAGGCCCACCCGGGCTTCGACATCGTCCGCGACCCGGCCTGGCTCGCGGTCACCGGACCGGACGGCCACCCCGTGCCCGGCCTGGACGTGGTGATCCGGCACAACCCGTTCGACCCGGCGGACGACGTGTCCTGCATCGCCGGCCTGGTCTCCCCACGGCCGTCTCCGACCGGCCCTTGCCCCCGGTCCAGGCTCGGCGAGGTCATCACCCGCCTCGCCGAACGCACCGGCCGCCCCCGCCGAGCCGTCGCAGCCGAGTGGTTCCTTCGCTACTTGGAGCAGGTCGTGCGCCCCGTGCTGTGGCTCGACAGCGAGGCCGGTATCGCCCTGGAGGCCCACCAGCAGAACACCCTGCTCCTGCTGGACCGCGAGGGCTGGCCCAGGGGCGGCCGCTACCGCGACAACCAGGGCTACTACTTCCGCGAGTCCCGCCGTGCGGAGCTCGACGCACGGCTGCCCGGCATCGGTGAGCACAGCGACACGTTCGTCTCCGACGAGGTCACCGACGAACGCTTCGCGTACTACCTCGCCATCAACAACGTGTTCGGGCTCATCGGCGCCTTCGGCTCCCAACACCTCGCCGACGAACGGCTGCTGCTGGCCGCCTTCCGCAGTTTCCTGGCCGGTGCGGCCACCGGACCCGACCGGCTGCGCACCTCCCTGCCCGCCCTGCTCCTCGACTCACCGGTCCTGCGCTGCAAAGCCAACCTGCTGACCCGGCTGCACGGCCTCGACGAACTCGTCGGCCCGGTCGACACCCAGTCCGTCTACGTCACCGTCGCCAACCCCCTCCGCACTTGAGGACCATGACCCACCCCGTCTCCTGAGAGGAGCGTCGCCGTGCCTCCCACCGATGCGAGCACCGACCACACCGCTTCGCGCAAGGCGTCCGCCACGGCGCAGGACACCGCCACGGCGCAGGACACCGCTACGGCGCAGGACACCGAGGAAACCCTGGACCTGCGCCTGCCCGACGAGTTCCTCGCGCTCCTGGCGGACGCCGGCGACCCCACGGCCGGTGAGACATCGGCCGACGAGGCACCAGCCGACGAGCCAGAAGCCGGTGACGCAACCACCGACGACCTGCTCGACCACCTTGCCGACTGGGGACCGACCACCACCCCGGCAGGCGTCCTGCACCTCCGCCCCGTACGCGTCGAGCGGGATCTCCCGCTGATCAGCCGCTGGATGAACGACCCCGCCGTGGCCGCCTTCTGGAGACTCGCGGGCCCACAGTCCGTGACCGAGGGACACCTGCGCCGCCAACTGCACGGAGACGGACGCAGCGTTCCGTGTCTCGGTCTGCTGGACGGCACACCGATGAGCTACTGGGAGGTCTACCGCGCGGATCTCGACCCCCTGGCCCGCCACTACCCCGCCCGCCCGCACGACACCGGCGTCCACCTGGTCATCGGCGGTGTCGCCGACCGCGGGCGGGGTCTGGGCTCGGCCCTGCTCCGAGCCCTGGCCGACCTCGTCCTGGAGAAGCGGCCCTCGTGCGCACGCGTCATCGCGGAACCGGACCTTCGCAACGCCCCCTCCGTCTCCGCGTTCCTGAGTGCCGGCTTCCGGTTCTCCACCGAGCTCGACCTGCCCGACAAGCGAGCCGCCCTCATGGTCCGGGACCGGGCCCTGCGCGATCTGCTGTAGCGCGCCGTGCCGCCCGCCGCGGTTCCGCCACCCGCACACCAC
>NZ_VJZC01000925.1 GCF_009377185.1 Streptomyces spongiae | reverse complement strand
GGGTGACGGACCGCGGGGTGCGGCCCTCGATGCGGTCGACCAGGGCGCGTACGGCGGCCCGGCCCAGCTCGCCCGTCGGCTGGGCGACCGCGGTGATCGGCGGATCGGTGTGCACGAACCACGGGATGTCGTCGAACGCGGCGAGCCCGATGTCCTCGGGGACCCGCAGCCCCCGCGCGCGAACGGCGTCCAGCGCGCCGAGCGCCATCAGGTTGTCGGCCGCGAAGACGACCTCGGGCGGCTCGGGCAGGTCCAGGAACCGCTCGGTGGCGGCCCGCCCGCTCTCGGCCTGGAAGTCGCCCTGGCCTATGTAGGCGTCGGGCAGTTCCAGGTCGTACGCGCCGAGGGCCTCCCGGAAGACCTCGACGCGCTCCCGGCCGGTCGTGGTCGCCGCGGGGCCCGCGATGATGGCGAGCCTGCGGTGGCCGAGCCCGTGCAGATGGGCGACGAGGTCCCGTACGGCCTCGCGTCCGTCCGCCCGGACGACCGGCACGTCCACGCCGGAGATCCACCGGTCCACGAACACCATCGGCGTCCCCGCCCGTACGGCGTCCAGCATCAGCGGGGAGCCGCCGTCGGTGGGTGAGACCAGGAGCCCGTCGATCCGGCGGTCCAGGAGGGTCCGCACGTGGTGGTCCTGGAGATCGGGCCGCTCGTCGGCGTTGCCGAAGATCACGCTGTAGCCGAGGGCGCGGGCCTCCTCCTCGACGGCGCGGGCCAGTTCCGTGAAGTAGGGGTTCATCACGTCGCTGATGACCAGGCCGAGGGTGTGGGTCTGGTCGGTGCGCAGGGAGCGGGCGACGGCGTTCGGGCGGTAGCCCAGCGTCTCGACGGCGGCCATCACGCGCGTACGGGCCTCCGGGCTGACCGACGGGTGGTCGTTCAGGACCCGGGACACCGTGGCGACGGACACGCCGGCTTCGGCGGCGACGTCCTTGATGCTCGCCATCGTCGCTCCACCTCCTCGTGGAATCGATTACACGAGGGATTGGAATCGATTACACGGGGATTCGGCAAGACCCGCCGCATCTCCCGAGACCGGATCGTGATCGAGCGTGACCTGGTGACCACTCGTCAGGATCGCCGGCTGTAGCTGACCAGTGACGCACCCACGACCGACCCGACGGCCGGCAGGAGGAACTGCACGAAGGCGTCCCAGCCCCAGAGGAGCCCGGCGCACACCGTCGCCGTGTTGACGCCCACGGCGAGAGCCCACATGGCGGCGCTTTGGGCCTGCGGAGAGAGTGGAGACATATCTCGTTCCCTTCCTCGTCAGATCGCGTAGTGCCAGGTGGTGAGCATGTAGGCGCCGTACCAGGAGCCGAACAGCGAGGCGGCGGTCAGGGTGACGACGGCGGTTGTGGTGCGGGCGCGGGCGAGGGCGCGGGCGGCCGGTATGAGGAAGACCAGCGCGGGGATCAGCAGGCGCAGTTTGGAGTGGTAGAAGTTGCTCTGCCCCAGCGCGGTGATCACGATGACGGTGCCGTAGACCGCCAGGGGAGGCCAGATCTCGTCGCACCAGGCGACCATGGTGCCGGCGAGGAGCGTAAGGACCAGCAGGGCGGTGCTGACGGGGACCCAGCCGTCGCCGCGGCTGAGGGTCTTGACGAGGAAGTCGACGAAGCTGGCTCCGTTGTCCCAGCGGGTCCCCCAGCCCGCCTCCTGGATCGCGAACCAGGTGCCGGGCCGGCCGGTGCGCCGGTCCACCCACAGCAGGTACGCGGGAGTGCCGCAGGAGGCCAGGACCAGGGCGGCGGCCGGATGCCAGGTCATACGGCGCGTGTCGCGCAGATGCAGCACGACCGCGACGGCCAGGGCCGCGACCAGGGCGACGGCGACGGACCGGGTCAGGCCCGCGAGCAGGATGAGGCCGCCCGCCGTCAGCCATGCCTTGCGGTGGACGGCGAGGAGGGCGGCGGCCGCCAGCGCCAGGAACAGGGACTCGCTGTACGCCATGAGGAAGACCAGAGCCATCGGCTGCGCGCAGGCGAGCAGGACGAGCGCGATGCGCGCGGTGCGCCGGCCGTACAGGTCGAGCAGGAGCCGGTGGACGCACAACAGCGCGACCGTCAGGGCGAGATGGGCGACGACGAGCGCGGCGGTCTGGTGGCCGAGCCCGGTCACGGCGTGGACGGCGCGGACGAGGAACGGATAGGCCGGGAAGAAGGCCAGGTCGCCGCCGCTGAGCCCGTCGGCGGTGAAGGAGAAGTCGTGGGAGTAGCCGTCGCGTGCGACGGCGACGAACCACTGCGCGTCCCACGACAGCAGCCGGGCGCGGATTCCCGGGCCGCCCGGCGGGTTCATCACGGCGAGCATCGCGAGGTGCAGCAGGAGTGTCGCCGCGTAGACGGCGAGGGGGAAGCCGGATGCGCGGGCGGCCCGCTTCAAACGTCGCCCTGCTGTCGGCGGCCCCGACGGGGGCGCACCGGATGGTGCGGCTTGCGGGGCGCGTTCGGTCGGGCTGTCCGTTTCGGCAAGGCGGGGATGCGAGGGCATGGGGGTTCGCATTTCTTGCTCAGGAACGTGCGGGTGGGGGGTTCAGAAA
>NZ_VJZC01000924.1 GCF_009377185.1 Streptomyces spongiae | reverse complement strand
GGCGGAGGCCGCGTGGGGCTTCACCGGCGGGGTGGGCGCCGGTGCGGATTCCGTCTCGGGGGCGGCTGTCTGTGCGGGCCGCGGCGTGCCCTCGGTGCCGGGTGCGGGCCGCGCGGCCGCGGGTCGCCCCGCCGGGGTCACGGCTTTCGCCTCCGCGCCGTTCTCGGCGGGACGGTCCGCGGCCAGCGCCTCCCCGATCAGCCCCAACTGCTCGCGCAGCAGCGCCACGTCCGCCAGCGCGGACCGGTGCTCCGCCGCGAACACGGCGTCGTCCAGGGCCCCTTCGGGCAGCGGTTCGTCCATGATCGCGGCCATCAGCGCGTCCATGCCGTCGTACGCGCCGTCGTACGCGCCGTCGTACGCGCCGTCGTGCGCGTCATCAGCGTCGTACCGGTCTTCGCGGCGGTCATCGCGCCGGTCTTCGTTCCGGGCGGCCACGTCACACCACCTCGTCCTCGTGCAGGCGGGCGCGCAGGGCGCGGACCGCCGAGTGGAGCCTGCTCTTGACCGTGCCCTCGGGGATGCCGAGTTCCTCGGCGATCCCGCGTACCGGCAGGTCGGCGTAGAAGCGCAGGACGACGACCTGGCGCAGGGCGTCGGGCAGCGCGTCCAGACCGCGGGCGACCGCGAGCGAGAGCACGCTGGAGTCCTCGCCGGAGGGGTGCTCCAGCTGCCGCAGCGAGGCCAGGCGCTCACCGAGGCGCTCCTGGCGGCGTTTGGCCCGGTGCCAGTCCATGGCCAGGTTGGAGGCGACCACCGCCGCCCACGCGGACACGTCCCGCGGGGCCTCGCGGCCGCTCGCGGCCCGTTCCAGGAGCCGCAGCCGCACCTGCTGCACTCCGTCCAGCAGGTCCGACTGCGGAACCCCGCCGAGCGCGAGCACCGCCCGCACCCGACGCTCCTGGGCCGCGTCCAGGGGATCGTCCGCCCCCTGGACCATGTCCAGAGGGTCGTCCACCCCCTCGGCTCTCCGGGTCTTTCTGCGCAGCACAGCCACCCCTCCCCTCGCCGCGTTTCCTCTAGGACGCCGGGTGCGGGGGAAACGTTCGGCTGCGAGGGGCTTCTTTTCGCCGCGCGTGTGACGGAGGGCACGCTTGGCGGGGAGTGATGGGGGCAGACGCGTGCTGGGACCGGGAACAGGCAGGGACTGGTCCGGACATCCGTGCGGAGTCGTACGTCACACCGGACCGGGAGGTGGGCAGGCGGGAACCAGGGACGGAGCCCGCACGGCTTCCTGTGCGCGGTGGGTCGGAGGCGGAAATCTGCGGTCCGGGACTCCGGATCGCGCCGAGCCTCCGCCGGTCGGGACATACCGTCCCGACCTGGGCCTTCCCCGGCGCGTCCCACTCTCCGGGCCACGCCCGCAAAGAACTGGACACACGGGCCGGGCACCGACGCATGATGGAAACGCCAGGCCACGTCAAGCGCACGCAATACGCACGCATCAGGCACGCAAAAAGGAGTCGTCGTGAGGGTCGGAATCGTCGGAGCCACCGGTCAGGTCGGCACGGTCATGCGCAGGATCCTCGTCGAGCGGGCGTTCCCGGTCGACGAGCTGCGTCTGTTCGCCTCGGCCCGCTCGGCCGGGACGGTGCTGGACGGCGTGACGGTGGAGGACGCGACGACGGCCGACTACTCGGGCCTCGACATCGTCCTGTTCTCCGCGGGCGGCGCGACCTCGAAGGCGCTGGCCGAGAAGGTCGCCTCCCAGGGCCCGGTCGTGATCGACAACTCCTCCGCCTGGCGCAGGGACCCGGACGTCCCCCTGGTGGTGTCCGAGGTGAACCCGCACGCGATCACGGACCGCCCCAAGGGCATCATCGCCAACCCGAACTGCACGACGATGGCCGCGATGCCGGTGCTGAAGCCGCTGCACGAGGAGGCGGGGCTTCAGGCGCTGGTCGTCGCCACCTACCAGGCGGTCTCCGGTTCGGGTCTCGCGGGCGTCGCCGAGCTGCACGGGCAGGCGCAGAAGGTGATCGCCGACGCGGACAAGCTCACGCACGACGGGGAGGCGCTGGACTTCCCCGAGCCGCAGGTCTACAAGCGCCCCATCGCCTTCAACGTGGTCCCGCTGGCCGGCTCGATCGTGGACGACGGTCTGAACGAGACCGACGAGGAGCAGAAGCTCCGCAACGAGTCCCGCAAGATCCTGGAGATCCCGGCGCTCAAGGTCTCCGGCACCTGCGTCCGCGTCCCGGTCTTCTCCGGACACTCGCTCCAGGTCAACGCCCGGTTCGCCCGCCCGATCACCGTCGAGCGCGCGACCGAGCTGCTCGCGGGTGCGCCGGGGGTGGCCCTCTCCGACATCCCGACGCCCCTGGAGGCGGCGGGCAAGGACCCCTCGTACGTCGGCCGCCTCCGTGTCGACGAGACGGTCGAGCACGGTCTGTCGCTGTTCGTCTCCAACGACAACCTCCGCAAGGGTGCGGCGCTGAACGCGGTGCAGATCGCGGAGCTGGTGGCGGCGGAGCTCAAGGGCTGACGCCGGCGGGGGCGCGCGGCGGACGGTTTCTCGCCCCCGCCGCCCCTACCCATCCCATCCTGTCCCTGGGG
>NZ_VJZC01000923.1 GCF_009377185.1 Streptomyces spongiae | reverse complement strand
ACATCCCACCCACGATCCCCAGGAAACGGGACCACACCACCACGACCAGCCGCCAACAACTCCCACAACTCATCCGGAGACGAAACACCACCAGGAAAACGGCACGCCATACCCACAATCGCGACGGCGTCGTCGTCGAGGTCGGCGCCCGTGCCGGAGCCCGGGATGTCGTGGGCCTCGCTCCGGGCGTCTTCGCCGGGGAGTAGGGCGCGGATGTGGGCCGCGAGGGCGGCCGGGTTGGGGTGGTCGTAGACGAGGGTGGCAGGCAGGCTCAGCCCGGTCGCGGCGCCGAGGCGGTTGCGCAGCTCCACCGCAGTGAGCGAGTCGAAGCCCAGGTCGCTGAAGGGACGGTCGACGGCGACCGCGGCGCCGGAGCTGTGCCCGAGGACCTCGGCGACGGTGGACCGCACGTGGGCGAGGACCAGGCGTTCCCGTTCCGCGGGCGGGCGGCCGTGCAGAACCGTGGCGAGTCCGCCGCCGGCCACGAGCCGTTCGGGACCGGCGACCGTACGGGCCTGCTGCTGTGCGGGCCCGGTGAGTTCGCGCAGGAGGGAGCCGTGGCGGGCGTAGGCGCTGGTCTCCGCGAAGCGGGCCCAGTCGGCGTCGAGAACGGTGACGCAGGTGCGGTCGTCGTCGAGGACGCGCTGAAGCGCGTCGACGGCGGTGTCGGGGGCGAGGGGACGGATGCCCAGCCGGGCCAGGTGCGTGGTGACGACGGGGTCGGCGGCCATGCCGTCGCCGGCCCAGGGCCCCCAGGCCACGGACGTGGCCGGCAGACCGAGGGCACGGCGGTGCTGCGCGAGCGCGTCGAGGCGGGCGTTGGCCGCGGCGTAGGCCGCCTGTCCGGCGTTGCCGGTGACGCCGGCCACGGAGGAGAACAGCACGAAGGCGTCGAGGGCACGGTCGGCGGTCAGTTCGTGCAGGTGCGTGGCGGCATCGGCTTTCGCGGCGAGGACACGCGCCAGCCGCTCGGGGGTGAGGTCGGCGGCGAGGCCGTCGTCCAGGATGCCCGCCGCGTGAACGACGACGGTCGGCGGGTGGGGGTCCAGCAGGCCGGCGAGAGCGGTACGGTCCGTGACGTCACAGGCGGCGAGCGTGACCTGGGCGCCGCGTCCGGTCAGTTCGTCGCGCAACTCATGAGCACCGGGGGCGTCGGCGCCGCGCCGGGAGACCAGGACGAGGTGCTCGGCTCCCTGGTCGACGAGCCAGTGCGCGATGTGCCGACCGAGCGCACCGGTGCCCCCGGTGACCAGAGCTGTGCCGTGGAAGCGGGTGCTCCCCGATGGTCCACCCCGGTCGGGGGACTGTCCACCCGAGCCTGCGGGTTGTCCGCTCGGGCCGGTGTCGCGTACGAGGCGGGCGGTGAGGACGCCGGTGGCGCGCAAAGCGAGCTGGTCCTCGTCGCCGGGCTCGGCCAGCACGCGTGCGAGGAGCTGCGGCTCGTCGGGGTCCGGGTGCGCGGGCAGGTCGACGAGGCCACCCCAGCGGTCGGGCTGTTCGAGGGCGAGCGTGCGTCCCAGGCCCCACACGGCCGCCTCGTCGGGCCGGGACGGGCTGTCGCCGGCACCCATCGACTGCGCGGAGCGGGTGGCGCACCACAGACGGGCGGCCGGGGCGGCATCGGAGAGCGCCTGCCACAGGGCGAGCACGGCACCAGGCCACGGCACCAGTGCCAGGACGTGCGTGGGCTCGTCGCCGGTGGCGCGGATGCGCTCCGCGAGGTCGCTGCGGGTGTCGGTGGCGGCGACGGGAAGCAGGTCGACCTCGGCGCCGGCCCGGCGCAGGGCTGCCGCGATGTCCTCACCGGCTGGGTCGGCCGTGGCCACGAGCCACCGACCCTGGATCGCGGCCGTATCGGCAGCGGGGCGGGCGGGCCGCCAGCGGACACGATAGCGACGGCCCGCCTGTTCCAGATCCTGGCGGCCCTGCCTGCGCCATGCCGACAGCGCGGGTACGAGTGTGTCCAAGGCTGCGCCGCCGGCCACACCCAGCCGTTCGGCGAGCACGTCGACCTCACCATGCTCCACGAGCTCCCAGAAGCGTGCGTCGACACCATCGGGGCCGGTGACCGCGCCGCGCTCCGCCACGACGTGATCGGGCAGCCAGTACCGCTCGCGGCGGAAGGCGTAGGTCGGCAGGTCGACTCGGCGGGCGCCGGTGCCCTCGAAGAGAGCCGGCCAGCGGACGTCGGCGCCCCGGACGAACATCTCGGCGACGGCGGTCAGAACAGCCTGCGGTTCCGCCTGTCCCCCGCGCAGGGTGGCCACGGCGGCATGTCCGGCCTCCCGGGCGAACGCGGTGAGGACGGGGTCGGGGCCGATCTCCAGGAGCCTGCTGACCCCCTGGTCGCCGGTGGCGGTGGAGAGCGCGTCGTGGAAGCGGACGGGCCTGGTGATCTGGTCCACCCAGTAGCGGGCGGTGCTCCAGTCGCCGTCCCGCAGAACCTCGCCCGTGAGAGTGCTCACGGCGGGCACAGCCGGCGTGCGGTAGGCGACACCGGCCGCCACGGCGGCGAACTCGGCCAGCACCGGCTTCATCAGGGGCGAGTGGAAGGCGTGGCTGACCCGCAGCCGGGCCGTACGGC
>NZ_VJZC01000922.1 GCF_009377185.1 Streptomyces spongiae | reverse complement strand
GCCCCACACAAGGGCACCCACACCCCCCCCGCATACCCGGAGGGTCCACGCAAGGGCGCCTTCCCGGCCATCCGGCCCGGTCCCATTCGTATGCGGAACTTCCGTCCGGTTAGGCTCATGACATGCATGCCTGGCCCGCTTCCGATGTCCCCGCCCTGCCTGGCAAGGGCCGCGACCTCCGGATCCACGACACCGCGACCGGCGGTCCGGTCACCCTGGACCCCGGTCCCGTCGCCCGTCTCTACGTCTGCGGGATCACTCCCTACGACGCGACCCACATAGGTCACGCGGCGACCTACAACGCGTTCGACCTCGTACAGCGCGTGTGGCTCGACACCAAGCGGCAGGTCCAGTACGTGCAGAACGTCACGGACGTCGACGACCCCCTGCTGGAGCGAGCGCAGCGCGACGGCGTCGACTGGGCGGCCCTCGCCGAGCAGGAGACCGCCCTCTTCCGCGAGGACATGACCGCCCTGCGCATGCTGCCTCCGCAGCACTACATCGGCGCCGTCGAGGCGATACCCGGGATCGTCCCCCTCGTCGAGCGGCTGCGCGACGCCGGCGCCGCGTACGAGCTCGAAGGAGACGTCTACTTCTCCGTCGAGTCCGACCCGAACTTCGGCAAGGTGTCGGGCCTGGACGCCGCCGCGATGCGCCTGCTGTCCGCCGAGCGCGGCGGCGACCCGGACCGCCAGGGCAAGAAGAACCCGCTCGACCCGATGCTGTGGATGGCCGCCCGCGACGGCGAGCCCAGCTGGGACGGCGGCTCGCTCGGCCGCGGCCGGCCCGGTTGGCACATCGAGTGCGTCGCCATCGCCCTCGACCACCTCGGCATGGGCTTCGACATCCAGGGCGGGGGATCGGATCTCGCCTTCCCGCACCACGAGATGGGCGCCTCGCACGCCCAGGCGCTGACCGGCGAGTTCCCCATGGCCAAGGCGTACGTCCACGCCGGGATGGTCGCCCTCGACGGCCAGAAGATGTCGAAGTCGAAGGGCAACCTCGTCTTCGTGTCCAAGCTGCGGCGCGACGGCGTCGACCCCGCGGCCATACGCCTCGCGCTGCTCGCCCACCACTACCGCGCCGACTGGGAGTGGACCGACCAGGTCCTCGCGGACGCGGTCGCCCGGCTCGACCGCTGGCGGGCCGCCGTCTCACGGCCCGACGGCCCACCCGCCGAGGCCCTGGTCGAGGAGCTCCGCGAGGCCCTCGCGAACGACCTGGACGCCCCCGCCGCGCTCGCCGCGGTCGACCGCTGGGCCGCCCTCCAGAAGGAGCGGGGCGGTACGGACGAGGGCGCGCCCGGAGTCGTCTCGCGGGCGGTGGACGCACTGCTTGGCGTGGCACTGTGACGTATGTGAGGTAACGGTCCTGCACAGCAAAGGGGCGCTTCCCCAAGTGGGGAAGCGCCCCTTCCGTTCCCATCGTCGTGGCCGAAGTCGTGACCCTGTCGAGAGGCTGTCAGACGACTGTTAGTTGCTGCGGGGGCGTGCCACATGTGATGGGGTGACAGAGGAAGTTGACCGTTGGACCGGCCAACTGCCGGTCCCCACGCGGAAGGACACGCAGTGGCACCCCCGCACTCTTCCCCAGCACCACACTTCAGCCGGCGAGGACTCCTCACGGCCGGAGCGGCGACCGCCGGTGCCGTACTCCTCGGCTCACCTGCCGAGGCGGCCCCGCACTCCGCACGGACCCGGCCCTCCGTGATCCCGTTGCCCGACGGCTTCCGCCCGGAGGGCATCGCGATCGGCGGCGGCCCGTACGCCTACCTCGGCTCGCTGGGCGACGGCTCGATCTACCGCGCCGACCTGCGCACCGGAGAGGGCCGGATCATCTCGGCCGGGCCCGGTACGCCGTCGGTCGGACTCAAACTCGACGACCGGGGACGGCTGTTCGTCGCCGGGCGCGGTCAGGGCGCCCGCGTGGTGGACGCGCGCACGGGCGAGGTCCTCGCCTCGTACACGCTCACCACGGCGACCCCGACCTTCGCCAACGACGTGTTCCTGACCCCGCGGACGGCCTGGTTCACGGACTCGTTCCAGCCCGCGCTGTACGCCCTGCCGCTGGGCCGGCGCGGTGCGCTGCCGGACGCGGACGAGATCGTGACGCTCCCCCTGAGCGGTGACTGGAGCCAGGTCCCCGGCGAGACCGTGAACGCCAACGGCATCACACGCACCCCCGACGGCAAGGCGCTCCTCGTCGTGCAGTCAGGGGTCGGCGGTCTCCACCGGGTCGACCCGAGGACCGGAGTGACCGAACGGGTCGACCTCGGTGACGCGGCCCCGCTCACCAACGGCGACGGACTGCTGCTGATCGGGCGGACGCTGTACGTCGTACAGAACCGGCAGAACGCGATCGACGTGTTCACGCTCGCCGCGGACGGCACCAGCGGTGTCTTCGTCAAGCGCGTCACGGACCCGGACTTCGACGTGCCGACCACCGTGGCCGAGTACAAGGGGACGCTCTACCTGCCCAACGCCCGGTTCACCACCACGCCGACGCCCGAGACGACGTACGCCGTCGTCGCCGTGGAACGCTGACCGGCGCGAACACCGAGACCACCGAGACCACCGAGCACAGGGACAGACAGGGGCGGTGCGCCGTGCGCAC
>NZ_VJZC01000921.1 GCF_009377185.1 Streptomyces spongiae | reverse complement strand
GGGTGAAGTGGTGGGCGGAGGCGGGCATGAAAAAAGCCGATGGCGGCGGAAAGCCGGTGCCATCGACTGCGGCTGAACGGGCGCGCGGACACCCGGTGACGTGGTTACCGCCTGGCGAGCTGCCGCTGCCCCAGGAACACCGCGCGGGCGATCTCCTGCGAGCCGACCTGGACCACGACGGGCCGGTCCGCGAGGCGCTCCACGGCGGAGGTGAGCGCACGCATCCCACCGCCCGAGCCCAGCATCCGCTCCAGCTTGGACAGCGGGATGACCGCCTCGTGCTCCCCGGCCTCACCGATCAGCGCGAGCGTGCCGCCGGACCGGGCCTGCACGATGCCGCCCTGGGCGAGGGCCGGCACGGGGATGGTCGGCAGGTTGAACGCGAAGCCCTTGCCGCCGATGACGGGCACCCAGTCCGGGACCTTGATCTTCACCCGGTTCAGGGACCCGATGAGCATGTTGAGCCCGCGCACCAGCATCCGCGAGGGCAGCAGGAACCCGTTGACGACGCCCTTGAAGAGCGGCCCGAGCATCCTGGCCGCGGACTGCGAGGAGCTCTTGATGGCGCTCCAGGCGGCGACGAGTCCGCGCTTGACCAGAGCCGCGACCTTGTCCATGTTGATGAACTGGGCGATCAGCGGCCCGACAAGAGTCATGATCAGGCCGAACGGGCTGGCCGCCATGGCGAGATTCAGCCCCCTTTGAGCGAGTGAGGCCCCCTTGAGCCCCTTGCCCAGACTCCCCATGGACTTCCCGCCCCTGTCGGCGTTCTTCCCGGCCCTGCCGACGGACTTCTCGACGGCGTCGGCCTGCTGCTTGACGCCTCGCAGGGCGGTCCTGGTCCGGTCGGCGGACGACTTCAGCTTGTCGAGGGAGGACTTGAGCCTGTCGGACCCGGACTTGGCCTTCCCGACACCGGTGTTGAGGCCGCCGGCCTCGGACTTGAGCCTGCCGAGGCCGCTGCCGCTCTGGGTCGCCGAGGTCCTGAGCCTGGTCAGCGAGGAGGCGGCCTGGCCCGCGTTGCTCTTGATCCTGCCGATGGCGGGTGCGGCCTGGCCCGCCGGGTTCTTCAGGCTTCCCACTGACGATGCCGCGTTCCGCGCGGCCTGCTGGATTCTCCGCAGACTGGACTGCGCGGCGTCAACGCTCTTCTGCATCTTGGATGCGCCGCCGGCGGCCGCCAGGAAAGAGTTCTTCAGTCCCATGTCATTCTCCTAGGCAGTTTGTTCCGCTTGCTGCATTGCACCGGTCAACTCGCGGAGACTGGACGTCAGCTCATCTGCCGCCTTGTTCAGCTTCTGCAGCTTCTCGGCCTGAGAGCCCGCTTCCGCAACGATTGGCTCGGGCGGTTTCGGATCGAACCTGGGAAAACCGTACGGCGTGGTTCCCACTTGCCTGTCGAATTTTCCGAGGATTCCGGACAGCAGTGCCTGGAAATCGAACAGCTTGACGCCGAGCACCCCGAGGGCCGCTGAGACACCCACAATCCATCCACTCGACTTGAATGCGTCGATCACGGGCTTCAGGCCGGTGGCTTCGAAAAACTGGTCCAGGAGGCCGGGTGAAGCCTGTCCCTTCGTTTTCTCGCTGGTGGTGGTGTCGGTCTTCTTCTCGGGCTGCGCCTTCATTTTCTCGTCCAGGTACGCCCGCGTAACCAGTCCATTGGTACTCTGGTCCGCCAGTCGCGTTTTGATCTCCTGGATCCTGCCCAGAATTTCGCTGTCCTTGGAGTCGGCCACGACCCCTCCTTCCGTATTATCCTGATTTGAGTGAACGTGGGCGAGTGTCGTACGGGTGTCCCGCAGCCGGTCGTCTGCTAGGGTCTGAGGTCATTTCCTTTCAACCGGGAGAAAACGGCCGGGGGTTTGAATGCTGGGAATCCTGATATTCCTCTGTTTCGTCTTGGTGACCCTTTTGGTGAATCACGTGTCACGAAGCTCGCTCAGAAAGAGGGGAATCCGGGCCAGGGCTGTGTGTGTGGACCACGTAAAGTGGGGAAATGACAAGGTCGGGCTGCTGATGGAGTGCGTTGGACCCGACGGTGCACCCGTCAGGCCCACAGTGGGCTACTACTCCAGTCCGCCGCTTCGTGTGGGCGATTCCGCTGATATCGTCTACAACCCGAAAAACCTCAAGGGAGCGAAATTCCTCAACGCCGCGGAGTCCGGCAGATGGGCCCCGGTGCTCATCGGGGTGGTCTCGGTTCTCGTGATCGTGACGGCTATGATCACTTTTGCTTAGTGGGCCCTTGATCCGCCAAGTTTCCTTGTCGCTCGGTGATGGCTTGTGCCATGATCACCGAATGGACGCTCCGGGGTGGGCAAGTCTCGGTCTGGTTGCTTTCCCGTCCCCTTCTGACCCCGCCTCGCTCTGGCGGAGGGTGCGCAGTCGGCGAGAGCTCGACTCCCGCGTATTTCTGGCCTACCTCAGTTACTGATGTACGAAGGCCGGCCGTGTTCATCCCGGCGGCAGGGTCGGCGGCCCTTTTAATTCCGTTCGAGATCTACACCATCAGCTACTACGGGTGATGGCGAGAACTGCCGCGGCACCACGCGCGCGGGCCGCTCCTACTCGTCCTCCGACGGATGAGGGCGTGCCGCGGGTGGGTGCGGGTG
>NZ_VJZC01000092.1 GCF_009377185.1 Streptomyces spongiae | reverse complement strand
AGCCGGTGCCGGGGCAGCAGCCGGAGCCGGAGCGGGAGCTGGAGCGGGAGCCGGAACCGAAGCCGGTGCCGGGGCAGCAGCCGGAGCCGGAGCCGGAGCCGGAGCCGGGGCGGGAGCCGGAGCCGGGGCAGCAGCCGGAGCCGGAGCGGGAGCCGGAACCGAAGCCGGAGCCGGGGCAGCAGCCGGAGCCGCAGCCGGAGCCGGGGCAGCAGCCGGAGCCGGAGCCGGAGCCGGAGCGTGAGCCGGAACCGAAGCCGGAGCGGCAGCCGGAACCGAAGCCGGGGCAGCAGCCGAAGCCGCAGCCGGAGCCGGGCCCGCAGCCGCAGCCGGGCCCGCAGCCGCAGCCGGGCCCGCAGCCCCAGCCGCAGTCCCGGCCCAGCGGCCTTCGACCGCTGCGTACGCACCGGACTCGAAGCGCGTCCGTAGCACCCCCCGGCGCAGTTTCCCGCTGGTCGTACGGGCGAACGCCCCCGGCGGCAGCGGCAGCACCCGGACGTCGTCGTGTCCGAGTGCCTCACGCAGCCGGGCCGCGGCGGCCCGCAGTACCGGCCCCGCGGTCTCCGGCCGAGGGCGTGCCCACTGCACGAACGCGACGACCCGTTCGCTCCCGCTGTCCGGATCGGTGGAGCCCACGACCGCCGCGGTCCCCGGTGGCAGCCCCGGCGTCGCGGCGACGGTCTCCTCCAGGTCCGGCGCGTGGAACGTACGGCCGTTGACGAAGACCACGTCCTTGTGGCGCCCGGTCACGCACAGCCGTCCGGCCCGCAGGAACCCGAGATCTCCGGTGCGCAGCCAGCCGTCCTCGGTGAAGGCGGCGGCGCTCGCCTCGGGCGCCCGGTGGTAGCCGCGCCCCAACTGGGGCCCACGCACCTCCACATGGCCGACGCGCGAGTCCCCCAGTGACCCCAGGGGCCTCCCGGAACCGTCGGTTATCCGTACCTCGCAGCCCTCCACGGGGTGGCCGAGGTCCATCAACTCCACGGTGTGCGGCCCTGGTTCGCTCTCCACGGCCCGGCCCCCGCTGAGCGCGGCCCGGTCCAGTACGAGTGGTTCGGCGACCTCCCCCAGCGGCGGAACCGTCACGGCGAGCGTGGCCTCGGCCAGTCCGTACACCGGCAGCGGGGCCCGCGCGTCCAGGCCCGCCGGGGCCGTGCGGGCCGTGAACTCCCGCCAGACGCGCGGGGCGATCGGTTCGGCGCCGACGAGCATCAGCCGTACGCAGCTCAGGTCGAGGCCGGCCAGGGCGGCGGGCGGCACCCGCCGCACCGCGAGGGCGAGGGCGAAGTTGGCCGCGGACAGGATCGTCGCGCGGTGCCGCGCCACGGCCTCGAACCACAGGGCGGGACGCTTGGCGAAGGACAGCGGCTCCAGCCGCACCTGCTTCAGGCGCGTCGCCATGGGCACCAGATGCGTGCCGATCAGGCCCATGTCGTGGAAGTACGGCATCCAGGACGCGAGCACGTCGTCGCCGGTCAGCGCCGTCGCGGTCCGTATCTGGCGGAGGTTGGCGAGGACGCCCGCGTGGGTCAGCTCGACGCCCTTGGGGGAGCCGGTGCTTCCGGAGGAGAACTGCAGGAACGCGACGTCGTGCGGCGCGGGCCGCGGCAGTCGCCTGGGCGGACGGCCCTCGCGGAGTTCGTCCAGCCTCAACGCCCGTACCGCCCGTACCGCCCGTACCGTCCGTACCGTCCGTACCGCGCCCTGGATTTCGTCGGCCACGGACGCGGTGGACCCGTCCACGACCACGGGCGGACCGCCGAGGAGTTCCCACACCGGCCCCACCCGGCGTGCCTCGGGAGCGAGCGGCACGGGGACGGCGCCCACCGCCAGCGCGCCCCAGAACATCGGCTGGAAGTCCTCGCCCCGGTCGGCGACCAGGGGCAGTGGGGTTCCGGGCTCGACCCCCGCGGCGATCAGCCCGCCCGCCACGCGCAGTGCCTCGTCCCGGAGCCCGGCGAAGGTGACGGTGTGCTCGCTGCCGTCCCCCCGGACGTGAACGACGGTCTGGCCAGGGGCCTCCCGCGCCGCGTCGAGCAGCACATCCAGCAGAGCCGCCCCGCCGTACACGCCTTCACTTGTCGTGCTCATTGTTCGAACCCTACAAGTTCCGCACCTCGGCAAGGCCCGACGCCCGGCGCGGGGGCGGCGGGGGCAAAGGCCCGGGTTCCTCCTCGGGGCTTTGTCGGGTCCGTATTGATACCGTGAAGTCGTGAAATCAGGCATGTATGGTGCAACTCCGACAGCGCTCGGAGAGTGATGCCATCAGCGCTCGGAGTGTGATGCCATGCCTCGTCGCGGCACCGGTCCATCCAGTGGCGCCCGTGGAACGGGCGGCGCCGGAGACCTGCTGCACACGCTCGGCGATCTCACGGGCCGGATACTGGAGGGGATCAAGCTCCAGCAGGCCCGTGTCGAACTCGCCGCCGCGTTGCAGCGACAGGTCCTCGCCGCCGAGCTGCCGGTGCTGGACGGCCTGCGGGCGGCGGGTCGGTACGCGCCCGCGCGGGCCGGGCTGGACATCGGCGGGGACTGGTACGACGGGTTCCCCATGCCGGACGGTTCCGTGGGGTTCGTGATCGGGGACGTCCAGGGCCACGACGTCGAGGCCGCGGCCCTCATGGGGCAGGTGCGCATCTGTCTGCGCGCCGTCGCGACCGCCACGACGGACCCGGCGGAGGTGCTCGGGCGCACCAACGACCTGCTCGTCTCCATGAACTCCGGGCTCTTCGTGACCTGCTCGTTCCTGCGCTTCGACCCGGTCACGAGCGAGCTCGCCGACGCCCGCGCCGGCCATGTGCCCGCCGTCTGGGCCACGGCCGACGGCCGCGTGGACGTCCTGCTGAACGAAGGCGGTCTGCCGCTGGGCATCCAGGCCGGTGAGCGCTACCCCTCGACCCGCCGCCTGCTGACCGACGTGGGCGCGTTCGTGCTGCTCACCGACGGCGTGGTGGAGGGGCCCGGCTACCCCCTCGACGAGGGGCTCGCCCAGGTGGCGGAACTGGCCGTCGGCGCCTGCCGCAGCGACCCGGACGAGCTGGCCGCGCGGGTGATCAAGGTGGCGGACCTCACCGGCCACAGCGACGACGCCGCGGTCCTCGTCCTCCGTTACGGAGGGCTCCAGCAGCAGCGGCAGGGCGATCAGCAGCAGCGGCAGGGCGATCAGCGGCAGCGGCAGGGCGATCAGCGGCAACAGCAGCGGCAGGGCGAAGGGTGAACGTCGGTACGGTGCGCGGAGACCGGCTCCGGCCGTACGCCGCCGAGGGCCTGCGGCTGGCCGTCGTCGTGGCCGCCTACTACGTCAGCGCGAAACTCGGGCTGGAGCAACAACTGGTTCGGGGGCAGGTCACGCCGTTCTGGCCGCCCACCGGGATCGCCCTCTTCGCCCTGCTGCTGTGGGGCCTGCGCATGTGGCCGGCCATCGCTCTCGGCGCGTTCCTGGTGAACGTGTGGCTCGGACCGTGGATCGGCCCCGTGCTCGCCATCGTGGCCGGCAACACGCTAGCCCCCGTCTGCGCCTATCTCCTGCTGCGGCGGGTGGGGTTCCGACCCGCTCTCGACCGGCTGCAGGACGCCCTGGCGCTGGTCTTCCTCGGGGCCCTGGGCGGGATGCTGATCAGCGCGACGGTTGGCACGGGTGTTCTCGTGGCCGACGGAGCGCTGTCGGCCGACGACTTCTGGCCGACCTGGTCGGTGTGGTGGACGGGTGACGCGATGGGGGTCCTGGTCATCACGCCGTTGCTGCTGGTCGCGCGCGAGGCACGATGGCCACGCGACGTCCCCGTCCTGCGCTGGGTCGAGGCGGTGGCCATGCTGGGCGGTACGGCCGCGGTCACCGCGGTGGCCACCCACACCTTGATCAACCTTCTCTTCCTCGTCGTCCCGTTCCTGATCTGGGCCGCCTTCCGCTTCCAGCTGGCCGTGGCCGCGCCGTGCGTGCTGATCGCCTCCGCGATCGCCATCTCGGCGGGGGCCACCGGGTCGGGCCCGTTCTCCGATCACGACCTCCTCGCCAAGATGGTCATTCTGCAGGCGTTCAACGGCACGGTGTCCCTCACGGCCCTGCTGCTCTCCGCGGTCATCACCGAGCGGAACCGCACCCTTCACGAGATCGAGGGGGTGTGCGACCGCCTGACGGAGGCGCTGGCCCGGCTGGCCCCGGGCGAGACCTTCGACGCGTGGCCCTCCTCCCGCTCGGAGGGCCACGATCATCGGGGGTACGGGGGCTCCTGAACCGGCCGGTCCGGGCGCCGGGCCGGGCGCCGGGCCGGGCGCCTCACACGTGGTGCGGTGTGCGTTCGTACCGTTCGGACTCGTACCCCGCGGAGGCCTCGCGGCCCCTGCCCACGCACAGTGCCCAGATGACGAAGCCCGCGATCGCGATCATCACGACCGACCAGACCGGGTAGTACGGCAGGGAGAGGAAGTTCGCGATGAGGATGAACGCGGCGATGCCCACGCCGACGATGCGTGCCCACGTCGAGTTCTGGAGCAGCCCGAAGCTCACGAGGACGGCGACGATGCCCAGGGAGAGGTGGAGCCAGCCCCAGCCGGTCAGATCGAACTGGAAGACGTAGTTCTGCGTCGTGACGAACACGTCGTCCTCGGCGATTCCCATGACGCCACGGAAGATGGCGAGCACGCCGCCGATCATGAGCATCACGGCCGCGAAGACCGTCAGGCCGCTCGCCCAGTTCTGCCTCGTCGTGTTCGGTTGCCGGGTGTGTGTCGCTGCCATCTTGGTTCCTCGTTTCGTGTCGTCCGGCATTGCGTTGCTCAGCGACCGGAGGTGGGGGTGGAGCCGCCGGCACCGGTGGCATCGGAGTGCGCCGCCGGGCCGTGGCCGGTCAGGACCAGTTCCTTCGCCCTGCGGTACTCCTCGTCCGTGATGTCACCGCGGGCGCGGATCTCGGACAGCCTGGCGAGTTCGTCGACGCTGCTCTTCGTCCCGCCCTTGGTGCCCGCTGTATCCCTGATGTAGCTGTCGAAGGCCTCCTGCTGTGCACGTGCCTGCGCCGTTTCCCGGCGGCCCATGTCCTTGCCGCGGGCGATCACGTAGACGAAGACGCCCAGGAAGGGCAGGACGATGGCGAACACCAGCCATCCCGTCTTCGCCCAGCCGCCCAGGTCGTCGTCACGGAGGATGTCGACGACGACGCGGAAGAGCAGGATGATCCACAGGATCCACAGGAAGAACCAGAGCATCGCCCAGAAGGCGCTCAACAGCGGAAAGTCGTACGCCAGGTACGTCTGCTCGCTCATGTCCGTACTCCGTCCCGGGGTGCTCGGGCGCTCGCCCGGCAGCCCTTCTCTGCCATCCTCAGCGTGCCCACGGCAAGGCCCTGCGGCCTCACCCGGCACGGGTGATCGTGCGGGCCCCTCTGGGGGGTGAGCGGGCTGGTCCGGGGCCCTGTCCGCAGCTTGTCCCGGGCTTGTCCGGCACGCTCCCGGGGCGCCCGGGGCCCGGGCTCACGAGGCCTGGCGCACGGGCAGCAGGGAGGAGCGCTTCCTGGTCGAGGCGCCCACCCGGCGTACCCGCCGGTGGCGCACGGTCCCGGCCCGCCGAGTCACCCCCGACGGGTGATCCGTCCGCGACACGGTGGCAGTGAGGTGGGACCGGGAGGCACATGAGATGAGTGATCCCAGAACTGCCGGGCCGGAGTCGCGTCGGCCGGATCCGTGGGTTCGCCACCGGCGGTGGGTGGTGGGGGCGTGTGTCGTTCGCGCTGTGTTCATTACCGCGGGGCTCGTCACCGCCTACTACCTGTTGCCGCTGGACGAGCACGGCACGGCCGGTGCGTCGGCGCTGCTCGCCTGTGGTCTGTTGGCGGTCCTGGTGGTGTTCTGCTGGGAGGTGCGGGTCATCGTGCGCTCGCCCCACCCGAGGCTGAAGGCCGTGGAGGCCCTGGCCGCCACACTGGCGCTGCTCTTCGTCCTCTTCGCCGGCGCCTACTACGTGCTGGAAAGCTCCACCCCGGGCTCCTTCAGCGAGCCACTGACCAGGACGGACGCCCTGTACTTCACGCTGACCGTCTTCAGCACCGTCGGCTTCGGCGACATCACCGCGCGCTCCCAGACGGGGCGCGTGATGGTGATGTCGCAGATGGTCGTGGGGCTGCTGCTCGTGGCGTTCGCCGCGCGGGTGCTGGCGAGCGCGGTCCAGACGGGGCTGCGCCGCCGGGACCGTGACCCGCCGGCCGAGAAGCCGGCCGGAACCGACACGACGACACGGGACCAGACACCGGACCAGGAGGCCGAGCCATGACCGTACCGAGCGATTTCACGTCCTCCCTGTCACCGTCCGAACGGGCGGCGTACGGCAAGCAGGCGCGCACGCGTGCTCCCCGTTCGAGCCACGGCTCGTTCGAGGCGGACCCGCAGCGGCCCGACCCGATCAAGGTGATCGAGCGTCAGTCGACCACCCGCGTACCGGAGTTGGTGCCGGTCCGCTACGGCCGCATGCTCGAGTCGCCGTTCCGCTTCTACCGCGGCGCGGCCTCGATCATGGCGATGGACCTGGGCCGCGCCCCGAACACCGGGTTGCAGGTACAGCTCTGCGGCGACGCCCACCTGCTGAACTTCCGGCTGCTCGCCTCGCCTGAGCGCCATCTGGTCTTCGACATCAACGACTTCGACGAGACCCTGCCCGGGCCGTTCGAATGGGACGTCAAACGACTGGCGACCAGCTTCGTGACGGCCGGCCGGGAGAACGGCTTCTCGGTCAAGGAACAGACCAACGCCGTACGGACGTGTGTGAAGGCCTACCGCGAGCGCATGCACGACTTCGCCGGCATGCGCACCCTGGACATCTGGTACGCCCAGGACGACATCGACAACATGCGGGAACTGATGGCCTCGTCGATCAGCGGAGAGGCCAGGCGCCGCGCGGCCAAGGCCTCGCAGCAGGCCCGCACGCGCACCCATATGCAGGCCTTCTCGAAGCTCACCCACGTCACGGCCGAGGGCCGGCGCATCGCAGCGGACCCGCCGCTGATCGTCCCCCTCGCGGACCTGCTGGATCCGGCCGAGGACTGGCAGGAGAAGGAACTGCAGACGGTTCTGGAGGGGTACGGGCGGACCCTGCCGTCCGAACGCCGGTACCTGCTGCGTCACTACCGGCTGGTGGACATGGCCCGCAAGGTGGTGGGCGTCGGCAGCGTCGGTACGCGCTGCTGGATCATCCTCATGCTCGGCAGGGACGACGACGACCCGCTCCTGCTGCAGGCCAAGGAGGCCCAGGAGTCCGTGCTGTCCGCCCAGACGGGCGGCGACCGCTGGGACAACCAGGGCCGCCGGGTGGTGTCCGGGCAGCGCCTGATCCAGACGACCAGCGACATCTTCCTGGGCTGGACGCACGCCGTGGGCATCGACGGGCAGGACCGCGACTTCTACGTACGTCAGCTGCGGGACTGGAAGGGCATCGCACGGCCGGACACCATGGACCCGGGCCTGCTCGCCCTCTTCGGCCGGCTGTGCGGGGCGTCCCTGGCCCGGGCCCACGCCCGCTCCGGCGACCCCGTCGCCATCGCCTCCTACCTGGGCGGCAACGACCGCTTCGACCGCGAACTCGCCAAGTTCGCCCAGGCCTACGCCGACCAGAACGAGCGGGACTTCAAGGCGCTGGGGACGGCGGTCCGCTCGGGCCGGGTCACGGCGGAGAGCCTCTGAGCCGCCCCGCGAGATGCGGCAGCTGCCGACCGGGTCACTCCGGCAGCTGCCGCATCTCCACGACGCGCAGCCCCAGCGACTGGCAGCGCGCCAGCAGCCCGTACAGCTGTGCCTCGTCGACGACCGGGCCGAACAGCACGGTCTGACCGGCCATCACCACGTGGCCCAGTTCCGGGAAGGCCTCGGCGAGGGTTTCCGACAGGTGTCCGTCGACGCGGATCTCGTAGCGCATGAGCTGCTCCCGCGGGCGGCCTGGAGACAGGCGGACGGCGTCCTCTCCTGCGATCGTCCGCCGTGGCGCGCCCTCGGGCATCACCCGGTAGAGGTGACTCCGTCTGGCAGCAGAGGTGCCTTATCCGCCGCGGGGGAAGAGTTTCCACAGCTGTGGAAACCGGGACCGGGGGTGCGCGCGCTCACAGCAACCGGAGGTCCCGCGCCCGGCGCACCGCGTCGCTGCGCCGGTTCACCGCCAGCTTCCGGTAGACGCTCTTGAGGTGGGTCTTCACCGTGTTCACCGACACGTAGAGGTCGGCGGCGATCTCCTCCGTCGACATCATCCGGGCCAGCCGCTCCAGAACGTCGCGCTCCCGTCCGCTCAGCTCCGCCGCGACGAGCGGGGCCGGCCGCGTCTCGGGCCGGGGCGGCCCGTCGTGCGGGTCCGGACGGGACGTGAGCCAGCCCGCGGCCAGCTCGTGGAGCGGTGCCGTGGACAGCAGAGGCCGGATCCACGGGCGGGCGTCGAGGAACGGCCGCCGCAGCCGCTCGCGCCGGGCGTCGAGGAGCGCCTGCGCGACGAGCCTGCGGGCGGTGGCCGTGTCCCCCGCCTCCTCCGCGGCCCGGGCCCGCACCAGCGCCGCCCGGACGGTCACCGCCGGACCGGTCCGGCCTCCTGTGCGGACGCCGTCCAGCAGGTCGATCGCCGCCTCGGGACGACCCGCGGCGAGCTGTATCCGCGCGGCCTCCACGGCCCACACGGGCTGGTCGCCGGTCACAGCCCGCAGTGCCTCGGCCGCCCCCTCCGGCCGTCCTTCGGCCAGGTGGGCGGCGGAGACGACCAGCGCCTCGTGGCTCGTCGCCCAGGGGGAGGGCACGGCGGCGGAGACACCCGGGTCCGCCGCTTCGACGGCGGCCTGCGCCTGGCCCCGGACCAGCAGGAGACGAGCCGTGGCGAGGGCCCGCCCCGCCGCCGTCACCGGATCCCGTGTCGCGCGGTGGAGCCGGTCCGTCCTCGTCCCCGTCCCCGTCCTCGTCCCCGTCCCCGTCCTCGTCTCCGTCTCGTCGAGGAGTTCCTGGGCGCGGCGCAGTTCGTCGCGGTCGACGGCCACGGCGGCGAGGACCAGCCGCCCGATGCCGCAGCCGTACGGCACGCACGGCCGGGGCGGGCCGGCCCCCTCCTCCTCGGACACGGCCGCGAGGGCCTTGCGCTCCGCCCTGCCGAGCCAGCCGTTCAGGTAGTCGATCAGCGCCAGGTGCCCCATCGCCTCCTGCCGGGGCAGGACGGTGGAGGCGTCACCAGGAGCGCCGGCCACCCTGGACAGGGCGGCACGCGCGTCCTCGAAGCGCCCGGCCCACAGGCGGGTGGAGCCCAGGTGCGTCAGCAGGAGCGCGGTGAGTTCGGGATGCCTGTCCAGGAGGTGGGCGGGGACCTGCTGCCGCAGCTCGTCGGCGGCCCTGGCGGCCTCCTCGGCCCGTACGGGGGCTCCGGTCAGCCGTGCGGCCAGCGCCTCCAGCAACGTACGGCTCAGGAGAGCGGCGCTGGTCACGCCCGACGCGTCCGCGTTCAGGCACTCCTCGGCGCGGCTCAGACGGGCGAGACCGTGGTCGAGGTCGCACCGGGACAGGTCGCGGGCCGCCCGGACGAGGTCCGCCGCGGGACCCGTGACCTCGGGACCCATCCGGGAGAACAGCTGGTCCAGGTCGTCGGAGGGCAGGCCGGTGAAGAGCTGGCCGATCGCCAGGTCGTCCACGAGGGCACCGGCGGTGAAACCCCAGTCGCCCGCGGCGGCACCCTGGGCGAGGCTCTCCGGCAGGGAACCGTACGAACGCCACCACCGCGCGGCCCGCCGGTGGAGCTCCGGCTCCAGACCGGGCAGGCGTACGCGCAGATGGGCCCGGAGTATCTCCCCGAACAGCGGGTGGAGCCGGTACCACGCGTGCCCGAGGTCCTCGACGAACGCGTTCGCGCGGTGCAGTCCTACGAGCAGGGGCTCGGCGTCGGCCCGCCCGGTCAGCGCGTTCGCCAGATCGGGGCAGAAACGCTTCAGGACGCAGACGCGCAGCAGGAGGTCCTGTGTCTCCTCCGGCTGCCGCTGGAGCACCTCGGCCAGCAGGAAGTCCGCGACCGCGCTCCGGTCCGCCTCGAACTCCTTCAGATAGAGCTCCGGATCGGCGCTCTCCCGGGCGGCCAGCGCGCACAGACGCAGACCGGCGGCCCAGCCCCGGGTGCGGTCCACCAGGGCGCGCGCGGCGGGGACCGGAAGGCTCAGACCGTGCAGGTCCAGCAGCGCGACGGTCTCCTCGGGAGTGAAGGCCAGCTCCGCGGCACGGATCTCCGTCAGCTCTCCGGCCGCCCGGTAGCGGTGCAACGGCAGCAGGGGCTCGGTACGGGTGACGAGGACCAGGCGCATGCCCTGCCCGGCGTGGTGCAGGACGAACTCCAGTTGCTCGGCGATCTCCGGGGCGGGCAGGCGGTCGAACTCGTCGAGCACCACGACCACGGGTTCATCACGACCGCTCAGCTCGGCCGCGACCGCCGCCAGCAGTCCCCGGTCCACCTGTCTGGGGTCCGCGGGGAACCCGGTCTCGTCGGATGCCGGGACACCGCAGGAGCGCAGCGCCCGCAGGACGTACGCCCAGAACACGCCGGGACGCCGGTCCCCCACCTCGACGGTGAGCCAGGCGACCGGCTCCGCCAGGCTCGCGGCCCAGTCGGCGGCCAGCAGGGTCTTGCCCGCGCCGGCCGCCCCGTTGACCAGCGTCAAGGGCGTCCGGAGGGCTTGGTCGAGATGCCGGACGAGCCGTTGCCGCCGCAGAAACGTGCCGGGCCTCGTCGGCAGCGCGAACCGGGTGCGGAGAAAGGGATCGCCGAGAGGATCGGCGTACGGAGCGGTTGGAGCGGTCGGGTCAGCCGGGTCGGTTGGAGGGGGCGGGTCAGTCGGAGCGGTCGGGTCGGTCGGGTCGGTCGGAGCGGTCGGGTCGGTCGGAGCGGTCGGAACAGCCGTAACAGCGGGAACAGCCGCACCAGCCGGAACGGGTGATTCCGGATGCTTCTCGTCGGCCTCGGCCACGGCGCTCACCACCTCCGTCCCTCAAGGTCGGATCATGGGCGCGCTCCCTCCCTCAGCATCCCAGCCTTCCCGCACATCCGCGCGACACAGGCACGCGCACCCGTATGACCAGCACGTTTGCCCCTCCCGCGCACTACGGCTTCAGCACGACCTTTCCGGCGACGGTCCCGGACTCGGCCAGCCGCACGGCGTCCGCGACACGGCTGAGCGGCAGTTGGGCGGCGATCCGGGCGGTGACGTCACCGCGCTGGAAGGCGGCGAAGACCTGGGTGAGGTCGGCGTTCAGCCGGGCCCGGAACCGGTTCCTGGCCAGGGAGCGCCCGGCCCAGAGGTTGAAGAAGTAGGCGCGGCGGCCGTTGGGCAGGCTGTTCCACAGCCACACCCGGCCGAGCAGCTTCAGCACGGGCCACTGCTTGGAGCCCTCGTCGTCCCGGGTGGAGGCGCTGCCGTAGGAGACGAGCGTGCCGCCGGGCGCGAGGAGCCGCCAGGAGTCGACGATGCCGCGGCCGCCGACGTGGTCGAAGACGGTGTCCACCCCATCGGGGGCGAGCTCGCGGATCCGCGCGGCGACGTCTCCGGTGCGGTAGTCGACGGGGAGGACGCCCTGTTCCCGCAGGACGTCGTGGTGGCGTGCGGACGCGGTGCCGATGACCTTCACGCCGGCCGCCCGCGCCAGCTGTACCAGTACCGAGCCGACACCGCCGTTGGCGCCGAGCACCACGATGGTCTGCCCCGCGCGGACCCGTGCCGTGCGGTGCAGCATCTGCCAGGCGGTGATGCCGTTGACCACCAGGGTCTCCGCCTCCGCGGCGCCGATCCCGTCGGGTACCGGCACCGCGTCCGCCGCGTCGACGACCAGGTGGCTGGCCCAGCCGCCGACCTTGACCAGCGCGGCCACCCGGGTGCCCGCCAGGCCCGGCTCGACGTCCTCGCCCACCGTCTCCACCGTGCCGACCAGGTCGTAGCCCGGCACGAACGGGAACGGCGGCTGGTCGTAGTAACGGCCGCGGCGCATCTGCTGCTCGGCGAAGGAGACCCCGGTCGCCTCCATCCGGATCACGACCTGGCCCGGGCCCGCGACGGGGACGGCTCCGTGCCGGATCCGCAGCCCTTCCGGCTCCACCTTGCCCGGCAGGACGACCTCGACGAGTCCTTCGGCGCCCATGGCGACCTCCATGCGTTCCGTGTGGGTGTTGAGTTACTGGCCTTCGTGTTCGTTAGAAGTTGTAACTCGACGACATGGAGAGTGTCAATAACTTGAGTGATAGCCTCTAACTGAAACGTGTGGGTGTAGTCGTACGGGCGCGGAGGGGCGGCAGACCATGGCGGACACGGACACGGACGCGGGCAGCACCGACACGGGCGGTACGGACACGGGCAGTACGGACGCGGGCGCCGGAGCGAAGACGCCGCGGGAGCGCTACCGCACGCAGGTGCGTGCCGAGATCAAGGAACGCGCGTGGGAGCAGATCGCCACCGCGGGCGCGTCCGCGCTGTCCCTCAACGCGATCGCCAAGCGGATGGGCATGAGCGGACCCGCGCTCTACCGGTACTACGCCGGTCGCGACGAGCTGATCACCGAGCTGATCAGGGACGCGTACCGAAGCCTCGCCGACACCTTCCGCGCGGCCTCCGCCTCCGCCTCCGGTGCCGACCTGGCCGCGCTGGCGCACGCCCTGCGCGGATGGGCTCTGGAGGACCCCCAGCGGTACTTCCTGATCTACGGGACACCGGTCCCGGGCTACCACGCACCCGACGACGTCACCGCCATCGCGTCCGAGATCATGGCGACCCTGCTCGACGCCTGCGCCGCGATGCCCTCCGGCAGTGGCAGCGGCGGCGACAGCCCCGAGACGAGTACGGCGACGGAGTTCGGCGCGCACATCGAGGACCTCGGCCGGCAGTGGGCGGCCGGACACCCCGCCCCGCCGGCGGCCCTCCAGCGGGCCCTGACGTTCTGGACCCGGCTGCACGGCGTCCTGTCGCTGGAACTCGCGGGCCACTTCACCGGGATGGGCTTCGATCCCGCGCTGCTCTTCGCGGCCGAACTGGACGATGTGCGGGCCCGCTGAACCGCGCGACCGGCCGACCGGCCGACCGGCCCTCAGGCCGCAGTGGACCCGAGGGCCGGCAGGATCAGCGGGTGGCCGTCCAGCTGTGGGCCACGTCGATCACCAGGCGGTCGGGCAACTGGATCACCCGGAACGGCAGTCGGGCACGGACACCGAGACCGACCTGCGTGGCACCCTCGAAGCTGCCGGCGAACCGGGTGTCCCTGAAGGTGCTGTATCCGCTGACGTTCACACCGGGGAGGGTGCGGCCCACCCGTCCCGGGTACGTGGGCGCGCCGGTCTCCGGGGCGTAACTGGGCGCCCCGACACGGACTTCGAGCACGGCCCCGCCGCCGACCGGGATGTAGTCACCGGAACCGTCCTGGTGGAGCCGGTCGACGTACCGGACGTAGTAGCCGACGGTGCCGCCGCCGGGCACGTCGACCACCATGCGGTCGAAGCAGTCGTGCCGCCCCGTCCTGATGTTGTTCAGTGGCACCGCACCGGCGGTGGCACCGCCCTTGGCGCCGCTGCCCCAGCCCGTCGGGCAGGCCGCGGCCCGTGTCGCGGTCGCCGGCGCGGCGCTCGCGGTGCTCGCCGCGACCCCCAGCCCGGTGCCCGCGAGGACAAGTGCCGCCACTGCCGCTCCGATTCGTCGCATCGTTCCCCCCTTGATCGGATAACCCTTTGGCCGTATAGACCTGATACGTTATGAGACCTACGGATATGCCGGAAGGTTGCATACCGACTTTCCCGAGATCAGGTACCCACCCAGTACGTGCGGATGTTGGTGAACTCGCGGATTCCCGCGGTGGCCAGTTCCCGCCCGTGTCCGCTGCGTTTGGTGCCGCCGAAGGGCAGCCGGGGATCGGAGGCGACGACGGCGTTGACGAAGGCCGCGCCGCTCGTGACACGGCGGGCGAGGGCGACGCCCCGGCCAGGGTCGCCCGTCCACACACTGAGGCCGAGCCCGTACGCGGTGGCGTTCGCGAGCCGTACGGCGTCCTCGTCGTCCCGGGCGACCGTGAGGGCGGCGAGCGGCCCGAAGGTCTCCTCGTCGAAGGCGGGCATACCGGGGCCGGTGTCCGCCAGGACGGTCGGCCGGTAGAAGTAGCCCTCGCCGGGCAGCGGTTCGCCTCCGGTCAGCAGACGGGCCCCGGCCGCCACGGACTCCTCGACCTGCCGCCGCAGCGCCGCGCGCAGGTCGTCGCGGGCGAGCGGACCGACCTGGGTGTCCCGCGCGCGGGGGTCGCCCACACGCAGCTTCTCCACCCCGGCCACGAACGCCTCGGTGAAGGCGTCGGCAACCGGGGCGCCGACGACGAACCGCTTGGCGCACACGCAGCTCTGCCCGGAGTTGGCGAACCGCGCCCGCACCGCGGCGGCCGCCGCCGCTTCGACGTCGGCGTCGTCGAGGACCACGAAGGCGTCCGAACCGCCCAGTTCCAGAACGGACTTCTTCGCCGCCCGCCCGGCCGCCGCGCCGACGGCCGCGCCCGCCCGGTTGCTTCCGGTGAGGGTGACGGCGGCGACGCGGTCGTCCTCGACGATCCGGGCGGTGACCTCGGGCACGTCGGCGTCGGCGACCACGAGCGCGGTCACCAGGTGCTCGGGGAAACCGGCTTCGACGAAGAGGTCCCGCAGGGCGAGCGCGCTGCCCGTGACATTGGACGCGTGCTTGAGCAGGACGCCGTTGCCCGCCACCAGCGAGGGGACGGCGAAGCGCATGACCTGCCAGACGGGGAAGTTCCACGGCATGACCGCCAGTACCAGCCCGGCCGGTTCGTACGCCACCCAGGCCCGCGCCCCCTCGACCTCGACATGCTCGTCGGCGAGGATGCCGGGCCCCTGACGCGCGTAGTACTCGGCCGTCACCGCCGACTTCTCGACCTCTCCCTCGGCTTCCCCCACCGGCTTGCCCATCTCCGCGACGGCCAGGGTGGCGAGGTGTTCCTTGTGCTCGCGCAGGGTGCGGGCGAGACGGCCGGCGAGGGCCGCCCGCTCGGTGACCGGGACCAGCGCCCAGGCGCGGCTCGCGGCGTGCGCCCGGGCCACGGCGGTCTCGACGCGGTCCGCGTCCCAGCCGTCGTACGTGGCGATCGGCTCGCCCGTCGCAGGGTTGACGGTTCGGATGACGCCGCTCATGAGGTGGGTGCCCCTCCCTTGTCGTGCTCGGAGAGGTGCTCGAAGGTCTCGCCGGTGGCGGTGATGGTGCGGGTGACGTCACGGCCGCCGTACACCCAGTAGATCCGCATGACGCCCTCGCCGCGGTTGAGGAACCGGTGCGGGACGCCCGCCGGGACCCAGGTGGCCTGACCGGGCCGCAGGTCGAAGAGCTCGCCGTCGATCTCCGCGGTCGCCTCCCCTTCGAGGATCAGCACCGACTCCTCGACGTTGTGGCTGTGCAGGGGCAGGCCGGTGCCGGGCTGGAAGACGGTCTGGCCGGTGGTGATGAGGGACTGCTCGGAGTTCCACTTGCCGACGTAGGGGAGGGTGGCGACACCTCCTCCGCGGTCGAAGCGCTCGACCTCGTCGGGGTGGATCAGCAGGTTCGGCTCAGCGGGCTTCGGGCACATGAGCGGCTCCGTTCAGGAGTTCAGGAGTTCAGGAGTGGTGGTACAGGCGGTGGGAGAGGGTGTTGACCTGGCTGCCGGGCACGACGTACTTCGCGGCGGCCTCGCGCCAGACCCTGAAGTGGGGTGCGGCGCGGTGGGCCTCGACCGCGGCCTCGTCGTCGTAGATCTCGTGGAAGACGAAGTGGTGGTCGTCCTCCAGGTCGCAGACGACGTCGAAGTAGCGGCAGCCGGGCTCGTCGGTGAAGGAGCGCTCGGCGTTCTCCTCGATGGCCTTGAGGAAGGCGTCCCGGCGGCCGGGGACGACCTGGAGGGACACGGTCAGCGCGATCATGCGGGGAACTCCTCGGGAGTGCTGGTCGGGGTGGGCAGGGGTACGGCGGTGGTGCCGGCGACGCGCGCCAGGGCGGCCCAGGTGTCGTCGGCGATCGTGATGCCCTCGGCGCGCAGGCGCTCGGCCGTGCGGACCTCCGGCTCGCCCGGGACGAAGACCTCCGCCGTGCCGGAGGCGGTGGGGGTGGACTTCGTCTCCTCGATCAGGGCCTCCATCCGCCGTTCGAACTCGGCCGGTTCGGCCATCGACCGGATGTCGACGCAGATCAGCAGGTGGCCGACCCCGCTGCGGCCGGTGGGCTCGTAGGGGCCGACGACGGCGGAGCCGAAGGCGCTGCCGGTCAGCACACCCGCCAGCACGTCGAACATGAAGGAGATGGCGTAGCCCTTGTGGCCGGCCATGGGCAGGATGAGGCCCTCGATCGCGCGGCGCGGATCGGTCGTCGGCACACCGTCGGCGTCGGCCGCCCAGCCCTCCGGGATCGGCTCGCCGCGCTCGCGGGCGTGATAGATCTTGCCGCGCGCGACGGCGGTGTTGGCGATGTCCATCACGACCGTGCCGTGGCGGCCGCCCGGTGCGGCGATCGACCACGGGTTGGTGCCGACGCGCTTCTCCCGGCCGCCCCACGGGGCCATCGCGGGACTGGCGTTGGTGGCCAGCAGGGCGACACAGCCCTGCTCGGCCGCCTTGCGCGTGAAGTAGGCGGCCGTACCGAAGTGACCGGAGTTGCGTACGGCGACCGCGCTGATGCCGTGCCGCCGGGCGCGCTCGACGCCCTGGGCGACCGCACGGTCGGCGAGCACTTGGCCCAGGCCGTCGCGGCCGTCCACGACGAGTACGGCGCCGTTGTCGCTGACGGTCGCGGGAGCGGCGACCGAGGTGGTCGCTCCGCTCGCGAGCCGGGAGAGGTACCAGGGCAGCCGCAGCATCCCGTGGGAGGCGTGCCCCCACAACTCCGCGACGACCAGGGTGTCCGCGAGAACGTGGGCGTCCGCGGGCGGGACCCCGTAGGTCTCGGTGGCCGCGGTGGCGAACCGGAGCAGGTCGGCGGCGGCGACGGTGTACGGCATCGGAGCGTCCTTCATGTCGAACCCGGACTGCAGGCAACCACTCTGTATCCATTCCTGTATACATCAAGGGGGGTGGGTGCGTCACGGCCGGGAACAGGGCGGCTCGCGGCCGTGGCAGCTGGGGGTGGTGGCGGTTATGGCTGCGAGGGGCGCTGACGGCTACAGGGCTGACGGCTACAGGGCGGTGTCCAGGTGCACTTCCGCACCGATCACGAAGTCCTGGCTCGTCAGACTCTCGATCAGTGCCTGGAGGGTCTGCGCCAGATGGTGGCGGCAGGCCGCCTCGGCCGCCTCGACGTCCCCGTTCGTGATCGCCTTGAGCATCGCGCGGTGCTCCTCCAGGGAGGTCAGCATCCGGCGCGGTCCGCTGTGGGACAGGTGCCGCAGCCGCACGGTCTGGCTCCGCAGGTCGCGGATCGTGCGTGCCAGGTACGGATTGCGGCACGCCGCGACGACGGCCTGGTCGAAGTCCTCGCTCACCTCGTAGAAGTCGTGGTACGACCGCGCCTGCGCGGCGGCGTCCCGGAGCCGGAACGACTCCTCGAACTCCTCCAGCCGCGCCAGCAGTTCACGGAAGGGCACCAGTACCCGCTCGTCCGCCGCCCCCACGGCCGTCACCATGGCGGCCGCCCGGGGCTCCAGCATCATCCGGAACTCGAACAGCGCCCGCACCCCGCCCAGCGAGATGGCGGCGACCCGCGCCACCTCGCCCGGCACGAAGTCGACCAGCCCCTCCCGGGCGAGCCGCCGGATGGCCTCACGGACGGGAGTGCGCGAGGCGTCGAGCCGCTCGCCGAGCTGCACCTCGCTCAACTTGGCCCCCGGCCGCAGGCGCAACGACTCGATGTCGCCCTTCAGTCGCTCGTACACCGCTTCGCTCTTGCCCGTGGCCCGGACCATGGCACTCCTCGCCGATCACGCCGTACAGCCGATCATGCCGTACACCCGCCTGTATACAGGGTACGGCGTCCGAGTGACACCGACGGGCCGGCGTCGGCTGTCACGCGTTCGGCAGCCAGGGCGCCAGTGCGGCGTCGACCGTGCGGACGACGATGTCCTCGTCCAGCCGTACGCCGAGCATGAACCGCTGGAACAGCAGCGGTCCGAGGATGCGGGAGACCAGTTCCCTGGCGTGTTCCTCGATGCCGGGGCGGAGTTCACCGCGTTCGACGGCGGCCGTGAGCATGCCGGTCAGGTGCTCGTCGGCGCGGCCGAACATCTCCTCGCGGATACGCCGTACGCCCTCGTCCCGCTCCGACCGTTCGATGACGGTGGCGATGACCGACGCGGAGACCGGCTGGTTGAGCCAGGCGGCCTGTTCTGCCAGATGGGCCACGAACTGGTCGCGGACCGGGCCGTCGCCGAGCGTCAGCAGCGGGCGGGCGTCGGTGGCCAGCGCGTCGAGCAGCAGGGACTGCAGGTCCGGCCAGTGCCGGTAGACGGTGGCCCGGCCCACACCCGCCCGCTCGGCGACGGCTGCGTGGGTCACGCGCTCCGGTCCGCCTTCGACGAGGAGTTCGGTGGCAGCGGCCAGGCAGGCGGCGCGGCTGCGGCGGGCGCGGGGGTCGTCGCTCGACGGGGACATCGGGGGCACCTCTCTTACGGGATCTCGCGGGATCTCACGGGCCCTCACGGGATCGCGGGATCCCGCGGGACGCACGGGAAAGTTCTGAGACACCTTGACTCACAACTTCTCTTCGATACATACTGTCTCACAGATGAAGCCCCAGGAAGTCCAGGAAGCCCAAGGAGGCATCCCATGTCCGTGCCCATGAACGAGAACGCCGTCGCCCTCCGTTTCACCGACCGGGCCACCGCCTACCAGGCGCTCAGCGAGCTCAAGCACCTCTCCTCGGCCACCACGGACATCCGGGCCGCCGTCCTGGTCGAGCGCCTCGACGACGGCACCGTCCGCGTCCCCGAGGGCATGGAGACCCTGGCGGGCAGGAAAACGGCGGTCGGCGGTCTCGTCGGCTCCCTGGTGGGCATTCTCGGCGGCCCCCTCGGCGTGCTGATGGGCTGGAGCGTCGGGGCTCTGATCGGCGGCGGCCACGACTACCGGCGGGCGGCGGCGGCCACCGGCACCGTCGGCCTCTTCGCCCAGCACGTGGCGCCCAACGGCACGGCCATCCTCGCCGAGGTCAGGGAGAGCGACACCCAGGCCCTGGACCTCCTCGCCATGCGCTACGACGCCGTTCTCGAGCGCCGCCCGGCCGACTCCGTACGGGTCGAACTGAAGGCGATGGAGGAGGCCGCCGACCGGATCAGGAAGGAGGAGTCGAAGGAGAAGCGCGACCGCAAGCGCGCCGAGACCGAGAAGAAGATCAAGGAAGGCGTCGCGACGCTGAAGCAGAAGATCGCCGCGTAGAGCCTCCGGCGAACCCCACAGACGCGGGGCACACTCCCCCTATGCCCCGCAAGGTGAGGGCGGGCCACCGGGCCCGCCCTCACCGCTTGTCCGGCGGCGCGGCGCGGTGTGGCGTGACGGGGCGGAGGGTGCGTTGTGACGCAGGGGCGCGCCCGTGCTTTTAAGGGGCGCGGGGCTGTGTCGATATGCGGCTCCGCCGCGTGGGCGCGACAAGCCACGACGAACCCGCAGCTGCCCATCAGCAGGAACCCGGCAGACGAGACCGCAAAACCACTCAGGGCATCCGCGGCCCCTGCGGCAACAGCTGCGTCAGGACGAAGGACACCACCGACGCCAGCACCACGACCGCGACCGTGTCCACGTTGCCCAGCAGCAGAACGACCAGCACCACACTGCTCACGGGCAGCCGCAGGGCCGCGGTCACCGACGCCGCCATCCCGGCCGCCATGGCCGGGACCAGCCCGAAGCCGGGGAGCGGCGCGAGCAGGGCTCCGGCCGCACCCCCCAGGAACAACGCGGGGAAGATGGGCCCGCCCCGCATGCTGCCGAGACAGAGCGAGTACGCGAGGGACTTGAATGCCAGCACCGCGACCAGGGCGCCCACCGACCAGGCGTGCGGGTCCTGGGCCAGCACACTCAGGGTGGCCTGCCCGGACAGGGCGGCCTCGGACGGCGACCGCCCGGTGGCGACGGCGTACAGCGCGATGCAGCAGCCCGTGCCGACCGCGCAGACGACGGTGTTCCGTACCGTCCGCGAGGCCGTCCGCGAGGACACGAAGCGGGCCGCGTGCCGTCCGCCCACGAAGACTCCGTGGATCAGCAGCGCCAGGGCCGGCGCCAGCAGCAGCGACCACAGCACGTCCCCGATGTCGAGCGCCGGCGCCTTGGGAAGACCGATGCGCAGACTGCCGGTGTGCAGACCGGTCCAGCTGCCGAACCCGGTGAACACCAGGGCCCCGATTCCGCTGGACAGCAGGGCGGGCAGCATCACCGCGAAGAGCTGCGGCCCACCCACTCCCGCCACCTCCATCAGCAGCACCGCGCCGACCACCGGGTTCCCGAAGAGCACCGAGATGGCCGACGCCGAGCCGGCCGCGCCGAGCAGCGCCGCGCCCGCCTCGTTCTCGGGCGCCCGCACGAGGCTCGCGAACAGCAGGGCGAGACCGCCGCCCAGGGCGATCAGCGGCGCCTCGGGACCCAGGACGACGCCGAGCGGCAGACCGGACAGGGCGGCGACGACCACACCGGGCAGCGCGGCCTTGGTCATCCCGCCCGGATGCAGTCCGCCCGCCGGGATGTGACCGCCCCGTCCGGGGAGCCGCGCGACGGCCAGGCCGACGACCACCCCGGCCACCAGCAGCAGGGGGAGCGGCCACCACCAGGGAGCCTGGTCCCAGCCCAGGTCGCGGGGCCAGTCCGTCCAGATCAGCTCTTCCAACTCCTCGACGGCCACGAGGAACCAGAACGCGATCAGTGACACCGGGATGCCGATCAGCCCGCAGAACACCAGCGCCTTGAGGTACTCGGGCCGGTGCAGCATCTCCCGCAGCTGGTCGGCCTCCCTCGGCTGGCTCGCCGGCCCGGACGCGGCGGCCTCCGACTTCGTCCCGGCGATGAGGACCTCCTGGACTCGGCGGCTCGGTGGCTCGGCGATTAGGAACCCGATGGCCTACAACGGGACGAGGCTATCTATTTCACCCCAAATCATCCGTCACCACGCCGCACCCGTCATCGGCCCGTCGTCAGCTCGGCTTCAGGACGACCGCCTGGCCACCCGCCGCGGCCATGGCCACCTCCAGCGTGGTCTCCGAGGTGACGGTCAGGGTGCTGACCACGACCGGGGTCCGGTACGGGCTGCTGTCCGGGGTGCCGTCGGCGTAGACGGTGGCGGTGTAGGACGTGTCGTCGTCCAGGAACGACAGCGGGAGGGACAGCGTCCGGGCCGTCTCGTTGGTCATCGCGCCGAGGTACCAGGTCCGGCCGCCTCGACGGGCGACCGCCACGTACTCGCCGATGGAGCCCGCGAGGGTCCTGCTCTCGTCCCAGGTCGTGGGTACGGCGTTGAACCAGGGCAGCCCGGGCCAGCTCGCGGGGTTGGCGTACTTGGACGGCTTGTCGTACCAGAAGAGGAAGTTGAGGGGCTGGTAGTACACCGCGGCCATCGCCATCTGGTGGGCGTTGGTCGTCTTGTTGCGGGACTGGCCGTAGCAGATCGTGTAGTCCATCGGGCCGCCGATGTTGCGGGCGAAGGGCAGCGTCACGTTGTGGGTGGCGGTCGGGAACTGCTCGTTGCCCCGTACGCCTTCCAGGCTGACGTAGTTCGGGTACGTGCGCTCGTAGCCGAACGGCCGGACGTCGTCGTGCATGTCGATCAGCAGCTGGTACTCGGCGGCCGTCCGCGCCCAGTCGGTGATCTGGTTCGTCATCGACTGGGTGCCGTCGTTGATGAAGCCGAGCTTGATGCCCGCGACACCCCAGCTCTTGTAAAGGCCGAACAGTGAGTCCGCGTCCGTCAGCGCGAGCCGGTTGACGTAGAGGAAGACACCGATGCCCTTCTCGGTGGCGTACGAGATGACCGACGGCAGGTCGATGGCGGCGATCGGGGCCGTCGCGTCGGGAGTGCTGAACTCGGGCCCGTACCAGCCAGCGTCGTACTCGACGTACTGCAGGCCGCGCGCCACGGCGAAGTCGACGCCCGCGAGACCGGCCGCTGTGGAGAGCTCGCAGCGGAAGACCTTGCCCGGCTTGATCCAGGAGGTGTCGGTGAGGGCGTTCTCCGGGGCCAGGTTGAGGACCAGCTCGGCGTTGTCGACCAGTTCGGCGTGCGTGGACCCGATCACCACCGCGCGCCAGGGCGTGGCGAACGGGGTGGTGACGGTGGTGGTCGTCTCGACCGGGCCGGTGCCGCGGGCGGTGTGCTCCATCAGGAAGGCGGAGAGGGTGCCCGACTGCCCCGGGACCGAACTCAGCATCAGACGGGGGAAGTCCAGCCGGGAGGACTCGCAGACACAGGCGATGGACCCGTTCGCGAGGGTGGCGGTGAGCGGCAGGTCGGTCAGGGGGCCCTGGTCCGTGCTCGACGTGCCGGTGGACGGGATGGCATCGGGGGCCACCGGCGAGTAACCGTTTTCGTCGCGTGCGCTGTAGACGGTGGTGCCGTCGGGGAAGACGAACGTCGTCAGCTCGTCGGAGACGGTGGCGGTCCGGTTGCCCTTCGCGCCGAGCAGGACGTAGCGCAGGGCGACCCCGCTCTTGTAGGCGCGGATCTGGACGCCGAAACGGATGCCCGAGGCGGTGTCCTGGAGGAGCCAGCGCTGTTCCTGGTAGTGGTCCGTGACGCGCGCGTTGCGCCCGTACACCGGGGTCCAGGTGTCGTGGCCGGTGCGGCGGCGGCTGTCGATCACCGTCACGCTGTCGCCGAGGCTGGTCCCGTCGCTCAGCCGGATGCCCAGGGCCGAAGTGCCGATCACCGTCCTGCCGTCGCGGGTCGCGGACCACCGTAGGGCCCCGTCCACCACCGACATCGTGATGGCCGTGCCGCCCATGCGCGCGGTGACGCCGACCTGGCCGTGCCCCGCGTAGGCCGGCCGCGTGGCGCCCAGCCCCACCGCCACCGTCCCGACACCGACGGCCGCGCCCTTGAGGATCCCCCGACGGGACAGTGCCCGGTCTTCCTGGTCTTCCTGGTCTTCCGAAGTTCTCATCGCGCAGGGCCTCTCCGCTGAGACGGTGACAACATGTAGTAACCGTTTTCTGGAGAGATTTGTACGTGCCGACGAGAGGCGGGTCAAGAGCCCGTCGCGACCCGATCCGTGCGGCCTGCCGGGCTGAGCCCGCCGCGGCTCGCTCGATCAGATCCGCGGCGCATTTCGTATGCGAGGGAATTCCCGCCCTTGTCCCGGGTGTGCATCCCGCCTCGGTGTTGACTCCGTTATTCCAGGTCAACCCGCAGTATAGGGAAGGGCGAGAGGCAGGCCGTGCGGAAAAGTCACGGTCGCCCGAAATCCGGCAACCCGGCAACCCAGCAACCGGGAAACCCAGCGACCCCGCAATCCCGAAAGCCCGGAAATCGGGAGTTTCGTAGCGTTCACGGTCGCCTTGGTGGTGGCCATCAGCCTTGCCCCGCAAGGGACTTCGCGACCCTCCGGAACGCGATGGAATATCCCGGGACGGACATTGCGCCCCCGTGCTCCGGATTCGGTCCACAAGGCGCCGAACTCCCAAAGTCCTATGGGATACATCACGGGAGAACTCTCAACGACCGGGCCGCGCGGCACGTATATGCCGAACGGCGCGACCATTCGCGTCAGGAAACCTGGACGTACGGAGTAAGTGAGGTACCGCATGAGGAACCAGCAGAGCACGTTTCGCCGGGCGTTAGCCGTGGTCGCCGTCACCGTGGCCGCCACCGGCATGCCCGCTGTCGCCATGGCCGCGACGCCCACGGCCTCGACGCCGACCGCATCGACGCCGACCGCCTCGACGACCGCCGCGTCGGCCGACGAACTCACGACCCTCGTCACGCTCGTCAACGAGGAGCGGGCCAAGGCCGGGTGTGCGGCGGTGACCGTGAACGAGAAGCTCACCAAGGCCGCCCAGGACCACAGCCAGGACATGGCCGACCACGGGACCCTGTCACACACCGGCTCCGACGGATCGTCCTTCACCGACCGGTACGAACGCGTCGGCTACTCCTGGAGCACCGGCGGCGAGAACATAGCCGCGGGCTACACCACTCCCGAGAGCGTCATGGCCGGCTGGATGGCCAGCAGCGGCCACAAGGCGAACATCCTGAACTGCGCGTTCGAGGAGATCGGTGTCGGCCTCGCCCAGTCCGGCAACTACTGGACGCAGGACTTCGGAACGGCCCGCTAGAGGCTTTACCGGACACCGCGGAAAGGTCAGCGCCGCAGCCCGGGCGCGGAGCCCGGGGTCCGCGTGGCGTGCAGGTGGCTGAGCGTCACGAAGTGGTGGCCGCGTTCGGTGAGGGTGCGCAGGATCTCGGGGACGGCCTCGACCGAGGTGGGGTGGATGTCGTGCAGGAGGATGACGTCGTCGCGGCGGGTGTTCGCGATCACGTACTGGGCGACGCGGGAGGCGTCGAAGTACTTCCAGTCCTCGGGGTCCACGTCCCACATGACGGGCGTGAGGGTGATGGCGGACCGGACCTTGTCGTCGATCCTTCCGTAGGGCGGGCGGAAGAGGGT
>NZ_VJZC01000920.1 GCF_009377185.1 Streptomyces spongiae | reverse complement strand
GGGGGAGACGTGGCACGGCGGCGGCCCCGGGGGTCCGGCGGCGGGGTCAGGTCGGCCGCCGGACGGCCGGGCGAGCACTCAGGTGCTCAGGCTCAGAGCAGGGCTTCGGCGGTGATGGGCAGCTCGCGGACGCGGCGGCCGGTGGCGTGAAAGACCGCGTTGGCGATGGCGGGTGCCACGCCGATGAAGACGACCTCGCCGAGTCCCTTCACTCCGATGGGGTCGGCATGGAGGTCTTCGCCGCCGTCGAGGAAGATCCCCCGCAGGTCGGGGATGTCGGCGTTGACCGGGACCATGTAGTTGGCGAAGTCGGCGTTGACGATGCGGCCGTCGCGGTGGTCGGTGACGGTGTGTTCCAGCAGGGCCTGGCCGATGCCGCCGACCATGCCGCCGAGGGCCTGGCTGTCGGCGAGCTTGGGGCTGATGATCCGCCCCGCGTCGAAGACGCCGAGCATCCGCCGCACCCGCACCAGCCCGAGTCGGGCGTCGACGGCGACCTCGGCGAAGATCGCGCCGTAGGTGTACATGGAGTGCCGGGCCTCGCCCGGGGCCCAGGAGCCGAGGACTTCCAGGTGGGTGCGGTTGTTGCGGGCCAGAAGCTGCCGGTAGGTCTCCCCGCGTGCGGGGTTGTCCTTCATGTGCAGGCGTCCGGAGCGGACCACGACGGCGTCGGCGTCGGCGCCGTACAGCGGTGAGTCCACGTCCTCGACGGCGAGTCCGATCGCCTGCTGCCGGACCTTGTCGCAGCCGTCCTGGACGGCGGAGCCTACGTTGGTCATGGTCTGAGAGCCGCCGTGGGGCGGGGTCGGCGGCATGGTGGAGTCGCCGAGCCGGAAGGTCACGTTGCGCATGGTCAGGCCGAGGGCGTCCGCGGCGACCTGGGTGTGGGAGGTGTAGGTGCCCGGTCCCATGTCGCTGGTCGCGGCCTCGACCAGGGCGGTGCCGTCGGCGTCCAGCCTGACGCGGGCCTGGGCCGGGTTGCGCAGGACGTCGTAGGTGCCGGTGGCCATGCCGGTGCCGATCAGCCAGTCGCCGTCACGGGTGGAGCGGGGCCTGGGGTCGCGACGGTGCCAGCCGAACTCGCGGGCGCCGGTGGCGTAGCACTCGCGCAGCCGCCGGGTGGAGAACGGCAGCTCGTCGGCCGGGTCCTCCTCCGGTTCGTTGCGCAGACGCAGCTCGATGGGGTCGATGCCCAGCTTGTGGGCGAGTTCGTCCATCGCCGACTCGATGGCGAAGCCGGCGGTGGCGAAGCCGGGACCGCGCATCCATATGGGCGTGTTCACGTCCAGCGGCACCGTCCGGTAGTCCTGAAGGACGTGGGGCGCGTTGTAGAGCATCTGGCCGGTGTGCAGGACCCTCTCGGTGAAGTTCTCGTACGTCGAGGTCTCGGCCTTCAGGTGCTGGACCATGGCGCTCACCCGGCCGCGCCGGTCGCTGCCGAGGCGCACCCGGTACTCGTACGAGGGCCGGTAGCCCACCCCGAAGTACAGCTGCCTGCGGGTCAGCATGAGCTTGACCGGACGCCCCGTCTCGCGGGCGGCGAGGGCCGAGATGGTGATGTGGGGCCAGGCCCGTATCGCGTTGCCGAACGCCCCGCCGACGAACGGCGCGATGACGCGCACCGAGTCGTTCGGGATGCCGAACACGGCGGCGATGTCCCTTTGCGTGCCCTTCGGCCACTGGGTCTTGTCCCACAGGGTGAGCTTGTCGCCGTCCCAGCGGGCGATGGTGGCGTGCATCTCCATCGCGTTGTGATGCGCGCGGGCCTGCTGGTACGTCGCATCCACCTTCACGGGGGCGGATGCGAAGGCCTGGTCCGCGTCGCCACGCGCATAGGTGACGGGTTCACCGGCCGGCGCGGAGGCCATGTCGGTCGACGTCTTCTCGGCGTCGTAGCGGACCTTCACCAGCTCCGCCGCGTGCTGGGCGGCCTCCAGTGTGGTGGCGACCACGACGGCGACCGGCTGACCCCGGAAGAGGACTCTGTCGTCCTGGAAGACCCGCAGCTGTCTGCCCGGCGGATCGAACGACTCGGGGTTGCCCCGGTAGGGCAGCACGGGTGCGTTGAGGTGGCTGATCACCTTCAGTACGCCGGGCTGGGCGAGGGCGGCGCGGGTGTCGATGCCGGTGATGTGGCCCTTGCCGATGCCGCTGTCCACGACGACCGCGTGGACGACGCCCTCGATGTCGTGTTCGGCGGCGTACGTCGCCTTACCGGTCACTTTCAGTCGGCCGTCCACGCGGGACAGCGGCGCTCCGACGGCTGCCTGCGGCTGCGGGCTCATTCGGTACCTCCTACGATGCGCAGCTGGCGTTCGACGGTGCGTTGGAGCAACTCGACCTTGAAGCGGTTGTGCTCCAGCGGGCGGGCCCCGTCGGCCGCCTGCTTCGCGGCCTCGGCCCACAGGGACTGCGAGGGCCGCTCGCCCACGAGGTGCTTCTCGACGGCGGGAAGCTTCCACGGCACGGTTCCCACACCTCCGGCGGCGACCTTCGCCTCGCGGATCACCCCGCCCCGGATGTGCAGGGCGACGGCCGCCGAGGTCAGGGCGAACTCGTACGACTGCCGGTCGCGGACCTTGAGATATCCGGATCTGAGAGGGCGCGGGTGGGCGG
>NZ_VJZC01000919.1 GCF_009377185.1 Streptomyces spongiae | reverse complement strand
ACCAGCGCCGTCGCCACCGCCATCAGCCCTTCCCCCCGCCCCGGAAACCCGAGCCCGTCCGTCGTGGCCCCGGACACGGACACAGGAGCCCCCACCGCCTCCGACAACACCTTCTGCGCCTCATCCCGCCGCTTACCGATCTTCGGGCGAGGACCCACGACCTGGACCGCGACGTTGCCGACGGTGTAGCCGGCCGCACGCACGATGCGGGCGGCCTCGGTGAGCAGCACGACCCCCGCCGCACCGGACCACTCCGGACGCCCCGTGCCGAAGTGCTGCCCCAGGTCACCCAACCCGGCGGCCGAGAAGAGCGCGTTGCACGCCGCGTGCGCGACCACGTCCGCGTCGGAGTGCCCGGCGAGTCCGGGCCCCTCCCCCTCCCAGAGCAACCCGGCGCACCACAGCTCCCGCCCCTCCTCGAAGGCATGGATGTCGGTGCCGATGCCCACCTGGGGCAGCGGGTACGGGAGAGGGGCGGTGCCCTCGGCCGACTCAGAAGCCATCGTTCAGCCTCCTCCGCGCAAGGACCGCCTCCGCGAGCACGAGGTCGAGGGGCCGGGTGACCTTGAATGCCTCCTCGTGCCCCGGAACCACCACGACCCGCAGCCCCAGCTGCTCCACCATGCTCGCGTCGTCCGTGACGTTCTCGGTGACCGTCTCATGGGCCCGGACCAGCGTGTCGCGATCGAAGCCCTGCGGCGTCTGGACGGCACGCAGCCGGGACCGCTCCGGCGTCGCGACCACGGGCTCCGGCGCACCGGGCGCGTCCGCCGGCTCGATCTGCTTGACGGTGTCCGCGAGCGGCAGCGCCGGCACGACGGCGGGCGCCCCGTCCCGTACGGCATCGATGACGGCGTCCACCGTGTCCACGGGCACCAGCGGCCGTGCCGCGTCGTGGACCAGCACGATGTCGATGCCGGGCGGCAGCGCGTCGAGACCGAGCTTCACGGACTCCTGCCGGCTCTCACCGCCCGGTACGACGAGGAAGTCGGTCCGCTCGGGCAGCGCGTGCGCGTCGAGCAGGCTCTTGGTCTCGGCGGTGCCGTCGGGCGGCGCGACCACCACGACGAGGGAGACGGCGCGTGACGCGGCCATCGCGCGCGCCGCGTGGATGAGCATGGGGGTGCCGTTCAGCGTACGCAGCGCCTTGGGGGCGCCCGGACCGAGGCGCACACCCCGGCCCGCGGCCGGAATCACGGCCGCCGTACGAGCCCCGGTACTAGCTCCTGTACTAGCTCCTGTACTAGCTCCCGTACGAACACCTGGAGACGAAGGGCGCGGATCGTCAGACATCGGTTCCTGTCAGGTTTGTGTGCTCGGCATGCGTGGGTATGGCCTGGAGGAGTGCCGGGCGCGAGCCTTGACCGGACCCTTCCGTGACACTGGTCGAGCCAGCTGCCCGGGCCCGGCACGCCAGTATCGGGGGCGCCCCCTCGACGTAAATGGCACGGCGGTACGACACAGGCGTACGAGCGCATGAACGGATCGTGAAGGATATCGGTCCCGCCACCCGCCCGTCTGAGCGCGAACATGCCGCAGCGCCCGGCGACAGCTGTTGCGTCATCGGGCACCGCGGCATTTCATTCACTGCTGCACTGAAGCGAGTTGCTGGCGCGCTGCGTGCGCCGGCGTCAGGACGCGAGGACCTCGTCGAGCAGTGCCTCGGCCTTGTCCTCGTTCGTGTTCTCCGCGAGGGCGAGTTCACTCACCAGGATCTGCCGGGCCTTGGCGAGCATCCGCTTCTCACCGGCGGAGAGCCCTCGCTCACGCTCGCGACGCCACAGGTCACGCACCACTTCCGCGACCTTGATGACATCGCCGGAGGCGAGCTTCTCCAGATTTGCCTTGTAACGACGCGACCAGTTCGTGGGCTCCTCGGCATACGGCGCGCGCAGCACCTCGAAGACCCGGTCCAGCCCGTCCTGACCGACCACATCACGTACGCCGACGAACTCCGCATTGTCCGCTGGCACACGCACCGTCAGGTCGCCCTGGGCGACCTTCAGCACCAAGTAGGTCTTGTCCACGCCTTTGATCTGACGAGTTTCGATGGCCTCGATCAGCGCGGCCCCGTGATGGGGATAGACCACGGTGTCGCCAACCTTGAACGTCATGTGACAGGTACCCCTTCCGTGGCTATCCAGGGTAACACGGATACGGCGTCTTCTGAATGGCGTTTTCGCAGGTCAGGGCATATCTCGGGGCTTGACAACAGCAACAGGAACGTGCATCGGAGAGTGAACGGAGCGGGGTATTCGCAGGTCGGAGCGGCTCTGCGGTCGGGGTGAAACGCGTACGTTACACACATCCGGAGCCGCTCGACAGCGACCGAACGTCCCGTTATGTCCGACTCCAAGTGTGCGAGTCACGCTACTCCGTTCGGCGAGCGGAGGCGGATCCGAGACGAATCCGGAATTGATCAAGACGATGATCTTCGACGGTAGTTCCGTGGTACTTCCGTGCGCGTGATCAATTTCCCGGTGCCGCCCTGCATTCCTTGCCTGGAAATCCCCGCACTGTTGCCGAGGAGACCAGAAGACGCCAGTGGCGCTTATGTGAATGCGGAACGCGGACACGCCAAGGAGAGCGCCTGGCCGGACGAACCGGGGGTTCAGGGGAGGGTCG
>NZ_VJZC01000918.1 GCF_009377185.1 Streptomyces spongiae | reverse complement strand
GGGCAGGGCGGGCAGCAGCGCGGCGGAAGCGTCGTCGGTGTCCACCGGGAGCACGCGGCCCGGGTGCTCGGCCTGCGCGGACCGGACGAGTCCCCAGACGGCCGCGGCGCCCAGGTCGGTCACGTCCTCGGCGTCGTTCGCGGCGACGGCACCCCGCGTCACCAGCAGCAGGCGGGAGCGTCGGAAACGGTCGTCGGCGAGGAACTCCCCCAGTACGGCGAGCACGTGGCGGGTTGCGGCGCGGGCCGCCTCGGCATCGCTGCCGGGCCCGGCGACGGTCACCACGAGGTGGCGTGGTGCCCGCTCGCCCGGCAGCGCGTCCAGCGCCGGGACGTGCGCGGCGCCCTCCAGGTGGGCGACGAGCCCGAGCGGGTCCTCGCCGACCAGGGCCCAGCTGCCCGCCACGGCGGCCGGCACCTCGTGGGTCTCCCACTCCAGACGGAACAGCGACCCGGCCGGGTCGGGCAGGGCGTCCGCGTGAGCGTCGTCCGGCGCGGCCCGCAGGGTAAGGCCGGCGACCGAGACGACGGGGTCGCCGTGCGCGTCGGCGGCGTCGACCACGACGGTGTCCGGTCCTGTGCGCAGCAGCCGGGCCCGCAGCAGTCCGGCTCCCGAGGCGTGCAGGGTCACGTCGCGCCACTCGAACGGCAACAGGCGTTCCGCGTCCTGGTCCAGGGCGGCCGCGTGCAGTACGGAGTCCAGCAGCCCGGGATGGATGCCGTACTCGCCGGTGTCGCGGACCGAGGCGTCCAGGGCGATCTCCGCGAACAGTTCCTCGCCGCGCCGCCACAGGGCGCGCAGGCCGCGGAAGGCCGGTCCGTACACCAGGCCGGCCGCGGCATAGCGGTCGTAGCGGTCCGTGATGTCGACGGGCTGGGCGCCCTGCGGCGGCCACTCGGCGGCGCCGAACCGTGCCGGTTCGGCCGCGTCGGGGGCGAGCCGTCCGGTGGCGTGCAGGGTCCAGGGTGCCTCGGGCCGGTCGGCGGTACGGCCGTGGAACCACAGCTCGCGGCGTCCGGCCTCGTCCGGTCCGCCGACCTTCAGCTGTACCTGGACGGCGCCCTCCTCGGGCAGCACGAGCGGTACCGCCAGGGTCAGTTCGGCGACGCGGGCGCAGCCCACCTGGTCCCCGGCGCGGATCGCCAGTTCCAGGAAGCCGGTGCCGGGGAAGAACACCATGCCGCCGACGCGGTGGTCGGCCAGCCAGGGCTGGACGGCGGTGGAGAGCACGCCGGTGAGCACGAGGTCGTCGGAGCCGGCCACGACCATCGCGGCGCCGAGCAGCGGATGCCCCACGGCTTCCAGGCCGGCGCCGGACACCTCCAGGGCGCGGGCGCCGCCGTCGGGCCAGTACCGTTCGCGCTGGAACGCGTACGTCGGCAGGTCCACGCGGCGGGCACCTGTGCCGGCGAAGAACGCGGCCCAGTCGACGGCGACGCCGTGGACGTGCAGACCCGCGAGGCCGGTGACGAGCGTGGGCTCCTCGGCCCGGCCCCGGCGCAACAGCGGCTGCACGACGGCCCGTCCGGGCAGGCAGGCGCGGGCGGCGGCCAGCACGGCGTCCGGGCCGACCTCCAGGAAGGCAGTGGCTCCGGCGTCCGCCAGGGCGGTGACACCGTCGCCGAAGCGCACGGTCTCGCGGACGTGCCGCACCCAGTACTCCGCCGAGCACAGCTCCTCCCGCTCGGCGACCCGGCCGGTCAGCCCGCAGACCACGGCGAGCTGCGGGGGCTGCCACGTCAGCCGTGCCGCAACCTGACGGAAGTCGTCCAGCATCGGGTCCATCAGCGGCGAGTGGAATGCGTGGCTCACGGCGAGCCGGGTGTGCCGCCGCTCCCCCAGCGCGGCCAGGGCCCTCTCCACCGCGTCGGCCTCGCCCGACAGCACCACGGACGCCGGTCCGTTGACCGCCGCCAGCGCCACACCGGGCGTCAGCAGCGGCCGGACCTCGGCCTCGCCCGCCTCGACGGCGACCATCACACCGCCCGTCGGGAGGGCCGCCATCAGCCGGCCGCGCGCCGCGACGAGCGCGGCGGCGTCGGTGAGGGACAGTACGCCCGCGACATGGGCCGCGGCGATCTCGCCGACGGAGTGCCCGGCGACGAACTCGGCGCGCACGCCCCAGGACTCCAGCAGCCGGTACAGCGCGACCTCTACGGCGAACAGCGCGGCCTGGGCGTGGTCCGTACGGTTCAGCAGCGCGTCGTCCGTGCCCCACATCACCTCGCGCAGCCCGGGCTCGAAGCAGGCCAGCGCCTCGTCCAGTGCCGCGGCGAACGCCGGGAACGCGGCGTGGAGTTCACGGCCCATGCCGAGCCGCTGGCTGCCCTGCCCGGAGAACAGCAGGGCGAGCTTGGGCCGCCCCGTGACGTGTCCGTGGACGGTGCCCAGGCCGGTGAGGTCGGCGAGGGCGTCCGCGGAGGAGGCGCAGTCGTCCGCGCCGGCGACGACGGCGGTGCGGTGGTCGAGGGCCGTACGGGTGACGGCGAGGGAGTAGGCGACGTCGAGGGGGCGCAGGCCTCCTTCGCGGGCGAGGAGGGCGCGCAGCCGCTCGGCCTGGTCATGCAGGGCGGCCGGGGTGGCGGCGGACAGCAGCCAGGGCAGTGCGCCCGGGATGCGGTCGGGTGCC
>NZ_VJZC01000917.1 GCF_009377185.1 Streptomyces spongiae | reverse complement strand
CCCGTACGGTCACCCGTATCCGGGGCGGCACCGGGCCCAACACCATCCCCGGCACCTGCGAGGCGGACGTCGACCGCCGCACGCTTCCCGGTGAGGACCCGGACACGGTCTGGCACCAGGACCACGCCGAACTCGCCGCACTGGGCGCCGAGCTGGACCCTCCCTTCACCGTCGACCCGGCCCTGGACACCCCGCCCGGCACTCCCGTCGTCACCGCCCTGTGCCGTGCCCTCGCCACACACGGCCGCCCGTCCGCCGTCCAGGGCATGCCCTTCGGCACGGATGCCAGCAAACTCGCCCGCGCCGGCATCCCCTCGGTGGTGTTCGGCCCCGGCTCGGTCACGGACGCCCACGCCGCCGCGGAATCGGTGGAGTTGGCGGAGGTGGAGTTGGCTGCGAAGATCGTCGTCGCAACGGTCCGGGGGACGGGAAAGCGGCTCCACGAGGGCGAGAGCGGCTCAACGGCCGGACAGGGACAGTACCTTGACCGCCCTGGGGAGCCATCGTGCAGCTGACCGACCATGTCACCCTCGTCGCCAGCGGAGCCGCCGGGTTCGATCTCAGCGACCCGCTGGACTGCCACGTCTACCTCGTACGCGGCAGCCGCCGCAGTGTCCTCGTGGACGCCGGGGCGGGGCAGTCGGTCCACACCGTCCTGCGCAACGCCGACACCGAGCCGGACCACCTCCTGCTCACCCACGGCCACGCCGACCACGCGGGCGGGGCGGCGGCCCTCGCCGAGCGGTTGCCCGGACTGCGCGTCCTGGCCGGAGCGGAGGCCGTGCGCTGGATCGCCGAGGGCGACGAGCGGGGCCTCAGCCTGGACAAGGGCAAGGCCGCCGGGGTCTATCCGGACGACTACATCTTCCGGCCCTGCCCCCGCGTCGAGCCCATCGCCGACGGCACGGAGATCGACCTGGGAGGCGGAGTCGCCCTGACGGCCGTCGCCACCCCCGGTCACGCCGACGGCCATATCTGCTACCACCTGCGCACGCCCGCCTATCGGGCCCTCTTCTCCGGCGACTGCGTCTTCACCGGAGGGCGCATCTCCCTGCAGAATCTGCACGACTGCCGTGTGCCCGAGTACGCGGACAGTCTCACCCGACTGGCCGCGCTCGACGTCGACGTGCTCTTCCCCGGCCACCACGAGGTGTCCCTGGCCCGGGCCGGGCGGCACCTGGACGCCGCCCGCGACACCGTCGCCCGCGGCCTGATGCCGAGGAGCACCACCTGATGGAGAAGAGCACGACATGACGGCGAAGAGCACGAGATGAAGGCGAGGAGCACGAGATGACCGCACCGCCCCGCCGCAACCAGGCATCCTCGCTCCGCCGTGCCCTCACCGTCCTCGAGTACGTCCGCGACCACGCCGGCACCGGCCGGGGCGTCACCCTGACCCGGATCGCCGAGGAACTCGGCATCAACAAGAGCACCGTGCTGCGGCTCGCCACGCCCCTGCTGGAGGCCGACCTGCTGGTCCGCGACCGGGAGACCGGCTGGTTCCGCCTCGGCCACGGCACCCTGCGGCTCGGCCAGTCCTACCTCTCCTCCCTCGACCTGCGCACCGTTGCCGCGGAACCGCTCCGCCTGCTCCAGCACGCGGTGGGGGAGACCTGCCACCTGGTGGTGTACGAGCCGCCGGACGTCGTCTACATCGACAAGGTCGAGAACGAGACCAACGTCCGCATGGCCTCCCGCATCGGCAGCCGCGTCCCCGCCTACCGCACCGCCGTCGGCAAGGCCATCCTCGCCTGGCACGGCGAGGAGGCGTTCCGCGCCGCCGTGGCCGCCGGGATGCCGCCGGTCACCCCGCATACCGTCACCGAACCCGACCGTCTGCGCGCCGAACTCGACCGCGTCCGCCGACAGGGCTACGCGATCGACGACCGGGAGAACGAGCCGGAGGTACGGTGCGTCGCCGCGCCCGTCTTCGACCACACCGACGCCGCCGTCGGCGCCCTCAGCGTCTCCGGTCTCACCACCCGGATGACCCCGGCCCGGGTCCGCGAGGTCGGCCCGCTGGTCGTCCGCACCGGTCTGGAGATCTCCCACGTCCTCGGCTCGGCCCGGGCACGGGACGTCGTCCAGCACCGAGCGGCCGGACGTTGACGAGCTGTACGAGCCACCCGAGCCACGCTGAGCCACCCGAGCCACGCCGAGCACGACACGAGCCCCGACCGAAGCGCGACAGGAGCGCCATGTCCCCGAGCCCCCGGACCGCACCGCCGTCCACGTCCTCCGTGTACACCTTCGTCGAGGACCTGCGCGCGGAGGGCGTGGAGCGCGTTCTGGACCGGATCCTCGGTACATACGGCTGTGACACCCTCACCGTCGCCGCCGCCTACCACCGGGCCCGTGACGTCACCCCGCACGGCCCCGCCCGGGTCACCCTGCGCCGGGACGGCGCCCACTTCCCGCCGCCAGCCGACCTGTTCGAGGGCGCGCGACTGACCCCGCCGGTACAGCCCGGCGCGGACCGGGAACCCCTCCGCGAACTGCGCCACCGTACGGCGGAACGCGGCGCCGCCCTGCACGGCTGGACGGTCTTCCTGCACAACACCACCCTCGGCCTCGCCCACCCCGACGTCACCCAGGAGAACTGCTTCGGCGACCGGGCCGCCCCCGCCGACCTGTGCCC
>NZ_VJZC01000916.1 GCF_009377185.1 Streptomyces spongiae | reverse complement strand
GGGGACACCGGGGGAGGCGCGGGGGGCGACCTCGTGGCCACCGTCGACGTGCGGCCCTACGGCGGGCCCGACGGCGAGGACTGGTTCATCGTGTCCGACCTGGGGTGCGCGGTCGGCGGGGCCGGCGGTATCGGCAGCCGTGAGGAGGGCGTCGTCCTCGGGGTCGGCGGGGCGTCCACCACGCTCGCCGGGATCACCGTACGGACCCCGGTCACCACGGCGCTCGACCTCGGCACCGGCTCCGGGATCCAGGCCCTGCACGCCACGCGGCACGCCACCAGGGTGACCGCGACCGACGTGAACCCGCGCGCGCTGCACATCACAGCGCTCACGCTCGCGCTGTCCGGTGCCCCGGTGGCCGACCTGCGTGAGGGCTCGCTGTTCGAGCCGGTACGGGACGACGAGACGTACGACCTGATCGTGTCCAACCCGCCCTTCGTGATCTCTCCCGGCGCCCGGCTCACCTACCGCGACGGCGGCATGGGCGGGGACGACCTGTGCCGCACGCTGGTGCGGCAGGCGGGTGAGCGGCTGAACGAGGGCGGGTTCGCGCAGTTCCTCGCCAACTGGCAGCACGTGGAGGGCGAGGACTGGCAGGACCGCCTGCGCTCCTGGGTGCCGCGCGGGTGCGACGCGTGGATCGTGCAGCGCGAGGTGCAGGACGTCACGCAGTACGCCGAACTGTGGCTGCGCGACGCGGGCGACCACCGTGCGGACGCCGTCGCGTACCAGGCGCGGTACGACGCGTGGCTCGACGAGTTCGAGGCACGCAAGGTCAGGGCCGTCGGATTCGGCTGGATCGCCCTGCGGAGGACCGGTGCCGCCGAGCCGTCGATCACGGTGGAGGAGTGGCCGCATCCGGTCGAACAACCGCTCGGCGACACCGTGCGCGCGCACTTCGAGCGTCTCGACTACCTGCGCGGGCACGACGACGCGGCCCTGCTCGCCGGGCACTTCAGGCTCGCCCGGGAGGTCGTCCAGGAGCAGGTCGGACTGCCGGGCGCGGAGGACCCCGAGCACGTGGTGCTGAGGCAGAACCGTGGCATGCGCCGGGCCACCAAAGTGGACACGGTCGGCGCGGGCTTCGCCGGGGTGTGCGACGGCACGCTGAGCGCGGGCCGGATCCTCGACGCCATCGCGCAACTGGTCGGCGAGGACCCGGTGCTGCTGCGCGACCGGACCCCGGCGCAGATCCGGCTGCTGGTGCAGCAGGGCTTCCTCGAACCGGCCGGGTGAGGCCCGGGGTCCGCCGGGTGACGTGTCTCACACGCTGTTGTCGGCCTCTGCCCGCGGCGGATGGTGCGCATCCGCACCTCTGATTCACATGTGCCCGATCTGACAGGATTGCTCCGCGAAAGGTCTCCTGTCAGTGGTGCGTGCGAAGCTATTTTCAAGAGACGGATTCCACGCGTCCTCGGGGGAGGCGCGCTGTCTCGGGGATCGGGGGACGTGATGGCGGGGGAGACACCGGACCAGGGTCAAAACAGGATCATCAGCGGCCGGTACCGGCTGCTGCGCACGCTCGGCGCGGGCGGCATGGGCCGCGTGTGGCTCGCGTACGACGAGGAGTTGGCCTGCGAGGTCTCCATGAAGGAGATCGCGCTGCCCGACCTGCCGATGGACGCCACCGAGCCGGCTCAGAGGATCGCGCGAGCCCGCAGCGAGGCCAGGCACGCGGCACGTCTGCGCGGCCATCCGCACGTGGCGACGGTGCACGACGTGGTGGTGCACGAGGGGCTGCCCTGGATCGTCATGGAGTACGTGCCGGACGCGATCGACCTCCATGCGGTCGTCCGGCACTCGGGACCGCTCGAGCCCCGACAGGTCGCGCGCATCGGGCTCGCCGTCCTCGACGCACTCACCGCGGGCCACCGGATCGGCATCCTGCACCGCGATGTGAAACCGGCCAACATCCTTCTGGCGGCGGACGCCTCGGGCGACCCCCACGCGCGCGTGCTGCTCACCGACTACGGCATCGCGCTCCAGCCGGAGTCCCGCGAGCCACGGCTCACGGCCACGGCCGGCATCCTCGGCACACCCGGGTATCTGGCACCGGAGCGTGCACGGGGCGAGCCACCGACACCGGCCGCGGACCTGTTCTCGCTCGGCGCCACGCTGTACGCGGCGGTCGAGGGCCGCGGCCCCTTCGACCGCCACGGCGAGTACGCGACCCTGACGGCCCTCCTCGGCGAGGAGCCCGCGCCGCCGGTCCGCGCGGGCGAACTCGCGCCCGTACTGCACGGGTTGCTCATCAAGGACCCGGTGCGCAGGCTGTCGCCGGAGGCCGTGGCGCGCGGTCTGGAGCGGGTGGTGGACACCGAGAGCGGGCCACTGCCGGGCAGTGCGACGCCGCCCGCCTGGCCGCCCACGTCCGGCAGCACCCCGGCGCCCATGCCCAGCCACGCGCCCACGCCCACCCCGGCGCCCGCGCCAGGGGGCTTCGGCCCGCCGCCGGGGTACGTGGCGAGCGCCCCGCCCGGGTATGTGGCGGCCGCACCCGGAGGCGGCCCGACACCGGGTGCACCGCACACACCGGGCACGCCCGGGGCGCATCACACGCCGGGCACGCCGGGCGCGCACCCCACCACCCCTGGCGCCCCGGGAGCGCAACACACGCCGGGGGGCCCGCCGACACCTGGGGCGCCGCCCACGCC
>NZ_VJZC01000915.1 GCF_009377185.1 Streptomyces spongiae | reverse complement strand
TTCATAGTGTTTCGGTGGTCATAGCGTGAGGGAAACGCCCGGTTACATTCCGAACCCGGAAGCTAAGCCTTACAGCGCCGATGGTACTGCAGGGGGGACCCTGTGGGAGAGTAGGACACCGCCGAACAATCGTTGAGAAAGGCCCACACCTTACGGTGTGGGCCTTTTTCGTTTTTCAGGACGGCCTTTCCCAGGTGGCATTGGCATCTGCCCCTGGGAAACGCTGTTCACAGGCGTCCCGCTGCCTTCAAGGCCAGGTAGGCGTCCGCCAGCGCCGGTGCCAGGTCGTCCGGGGTCGTGTCGACGATCGTGACTCCGTGGCGGCGCAACTGCTCGGCTGTTCGGTCCCGTTCCGCCTGGGCCTGGGCTGCGGCGGCAGCCTCGTAGACGGCCTCCGGGTTGCCGCGTGCCTTGGCCATGCCGGCGATGTGCGGATCTGCCACTGACGCCACGAGGACCGTATGGCGCCGGGTGAGTTGAGGGAGTACCGGGAGCAGGCCTTCTTCGACGGGGGCCGCGTCGAGGCTTGTCAGGAGCACGATCAGGGCGCGGCGCGGGGCTGTACGGAGAGCGGTGGCGGTGAGGCCGCGGGCGTCGGTCTCGACGAGTTCGGGTTCCAGGGTGGCCATCGCGTTGACCAGGGAAGGGAGGACATCGCCTGCCGTTCTGCCCTGGACGAGGGTGCGCACGCGGCGGTCGTAGGCGAGGAGGTCGACGCGGTCGCCGGCGCGGGACGCGAGGGCGGCCAGGAGCAGAGCCGCGTCCATGGAGGCGTCGAGACGGGGAGCATCGCCCACGCGGCCCGCGGAGGTCCTGCCGGTGTCCAGGACCAGCAGGATGTGGCGGTCGCGTTCCGGACGCCAGGTGCGTACGGCGACTGCGGACTGACGGGCTGTGGCGCGCCAGTCGATGGAGCGGGTGTCATCCCCGGGAACGTACTCGCGGAGGCTGTCGAACTCCGTGCCCTCGCCTCGTGTCAGGACGCTGGTGCGGCCGTCGAGTTCACGCAGGCGGGCCAGCTTGGAGGGCAGGTGCTTGCGGCTGGTGAACGGGGGCAGGACCCGTACCGTCCAGGGGACCTTGTGGCTGCCCTGGCGGGCGAACAGGCCCAGAGGACCGTATGAGCGGATGGTGACGCGGTCCGCTTGGCGGTCGCCCCGGCGTGTGGGGCGCAGGCGGGTCGTGACGCGTCGGCGTTCGCCCGGGGGGATCGTGAGGCGGTGGCGGGAGGCGGCCACCTCGGTACCTGGCTGCCAGCTGCTCGGAGGCCAGGCGTCGCGGAGGCGGGCGCGCAGGGGGCGGTTGGACGGGTTGGTGACCGTGAGGGTGACGTCCGCCGTTTCGCCCAGGCGCGCGGAGGTGTCGCCGGAGCGGGACAGGCCCAGGCGGCGTACGGGCGCGGCGAGAGCGAAGTCGCAGGCGCAGGCCAGCGCCAGAGGGGCGTTCACGGCGAGGATGCCCGTCCAGCTGGGTACCCAGATGCCGACGGGGAGGGAGCCGAGGGCCGCGAGGAGCGCGGCGCGTCCGGTGAGCGCCATCAGCGGGGGACAGGGACGTGGGTGAGGATCGCGTTGATCACCGAGTCGGCCGTCACGCCTTCCATCTCGGCCTCCGGGCGCAGCTGGACGCGGTGGCGCAGCGTCGGGAGGGCGAGGGCCTTCACGTCGTCCGGGATGACGTAGTCGCGGCCCGTGAGCCAGGCCCAAGCGCGTGAGGTCGCGAGGAGGGCTGTGGCGCCGCGCGGGGAGACGCCGAGGGTGAGGGACGGGGATTCGCGGGTGGCGCGGCAGATGTCCACGACGTAGCCGGTGATCTCGGGGGAGACCGTGGTCTTGGCGACCGAGGCGCGGGCGGCTTCCAGGTCTGCCGCGTTCGCGACGGGGCGTACGCCGGCGGCGCGCAGGTCGCGTGGGTTGAAACCCTCCGCGTGACGGGTGAGGACGTTGATCTCGTCCTGGCGGGAGGGGAGCGGGATCGTGAGTTTGAGGAGGAAACGGTCCAGCTGGGCTTCGGGGAGGGGGTACGTGCCCTCGTACTCGACGGGGTTCTGGGTCGCGGCGACCAGGAAGGGGTCCGGGAGGGGGCGCGGGGTGCCGTCGACCGTGACCTGGCGTTCCTCCATGGCTTCCAGGAGCGACGACTGGGTCTTGGGCGGCGTGCGGTTGATCTCGTCGGCGAGGAGCAGGTTGGTGAAGACCGGGCCGGGCTGGAAGGAGAACTCGGCGGTGCGGGTGTCGTAGACGAGGGATCCGGTGACGTCGCTCGGCATCAGGTCAGGGGTGAACTGGACGCGCTTGGTGTCGAGTTCGAGGGCCGATGCCAGGGCGCGGACGAGGAGTGTCTTGGCGACTCCGGGGACTCCTTCGAGGAGGACGTGGCCGCGGCAGAGGAGGGCGACGACGAGGCCGGTCACCGCGGGATCCTGGCCGACCACGGCCTTGGCGATCTCGGCGCGCAGGGCTTCCAGGGAGGAGCGGGCGGCGCCCGGGTCCCCGGCGTACCCGGCGTTGTCAGTGGTCGGGTCCATCATGGACGGCGTACCTCTCTTTCGAGGGCGTCGAGTTGGTCGGCGAGGGCGATCAGTGCTGCGTCGTCGCCTGGCGGTGGGCCGAAGAGGAGGGCGTGCAGGGCCTGTCCGTCTCCGTGGTGGTGGAGGTGGGTGGAC
>NZ_VJZC01000914.1 GCF_009377185.1 Streptomyces spongiae | reverse complement strand
CCCCCCGGCTGCCCCGCGCACGGCATCGGCACCGGCGGGCTGCGTCGGCTCTACGGCCCCGAAGCGGAGGACCTCGGAGCCGTGTACGAGAAGCTCCGCGCCGAGCACGGGCCCGTGGCTCCCGCGCTGCTTCACCATGATGTGCCGATCTGGGTGGTGCTCGGCCACAACGAGAACATGCACATGGTGCGCACTCCCTCGCTGTACTGCCGTGACCCCCGTATCTGGAACAAGCTTCAGGACGGCACGGTCAAGCCCGACCACCCGCTGATGCCGCACCTCGACTGGCAGCCCATCTGCTCCCACGCCGAGGGCGACGAGCACTTGCGGCTGCGCGGCGCGGTCACCGGGGCCATGTCGACCATCGACCACCGGGGCATCCGCCGCCACATCAACCGTGCGACCCAGCACCTCGTCAACAAGTTCTGCGAGGGGAGCAGGGCCGACCTGGTCGGCCAGTTCGCCGAGCACCTGCCGATGGCGGTGATGTGCGAGATCCTCGGTATGCCCGACGAGTACAACGACAGGATCGTGCAGGCCGCCCGCGACATGCTCAAGGGCACCGAGACCGCCATCGCCAGCAACGCGTACATCATGGACGCCCTGACGCGGCTCACCGCCCGCCGCCGGGCCGAACCCAAGGGCGACTTCACCAGCCACCTCATCAACCACCCGGCGCGGCTCACCGACGAGGAGGTCGGCCAGCACCTGCGTGTCGTCCTGATCGCCGCGTACGAGGCCACCGCCAACCTCCTCGCCAACGTACTGCGGGTCGTGCTCACCGACCCGCGGTTCCGCGCCCAGCTCAACGGCGGCCAGATGACGGTGCCCCAGGCGGTCGAGCAGTCCCTGTGGGACGAGCCGCCGTTCAGTGCCATCATTGGCTACTTCGCCAAGCAGGAGACCGAACTGGGAGGCCAGCGCATCCGCAAGGGCGACGGTCTCCTCTTCGGCATCGCGCCGGGCAACGTCGACCCGCGCGTTCGCCCCGACCTCAAGGCCAACATGCAGGGCAACCGCTCCCACCTCGCCTTCGGCGGCGGTCCCCACGAGTGCCCGGGCCAGGACATCGGCCGCGCCATCGCCGACGTCGGCGTCGACGCGCTGCTGACCCGACTCCCGGACGTCCAGCTCGCCTGCGAGGAGCACGAGCTGCGCTGGCGGACGTCCATCTCGAACCGGCACCTGGTGGAGCTGCCGGTGAAGTTCGCGCCGAAGCCCCAGCAGGATGTCCTGCAACGGCCCTCCATCAGCCTCGTGCCCCCGCAGCGCCCGAACAACTGGCAGGTCACCACGGAGCAACCGCAGCCCACAGCTCCGGAGCCTGCCGCTCCGACACCGGCGGCCGCGCCCGCTCCAGCGCGCCAACCGGGGGTGTTCCGGCGCCTCCTGCGCTGGTGGCGCGGCGACTGAGCCGACCGGACGCAAGGGCTACCTGTCCCACTCCTCGTATGACGACCAGGCCCGCAGCACACGCGAGCTGATGAACCTGTGCTCGCGCCCCGTGACCGGATCGGTGAACTCCAGGGCCCGCGCCAGCAGTTGGAGCGGACGTCGGAAGTCACCGGCCGCCACGGGGCCGGTCACCACCGGATAGAGGGGATCGCCGAGGATCGGTACCCCCAATGCGCTCATGTGTACCCGCAGTTGGTGCGTCTGTCCGGTACGGGGTATCAGCCGGTACCGGGCACGCCCGTTCCGGTGTTCGAGCAGCTCGACCCGGCTGACGGCGTTGGGCTCGCCCTCGACCTCGCGGGCCGCCACGACTCCGCGCTCCTTGAGGATCCGGCTGCGCACGGTGCGGGGCAGGTCCAGTGAGGGGTCGTACGGGGCCACGGCTTCGTACTCCTTCGCCACCCGTTTGTCCCGGAACAGCGACTGGTACGCGCCGCGCTCCTCGAGTTGCACGGTGAACAGCACCAGCCCGGCCGTCAGCCGGTCCAGTCGGTGCGCGGCGCTCAGCGTCGGGACGCCCAGCTCCCGCCGCAGCCGCGCCAGGGCCGTCTCGGCGACATGGCTGCCGCGTGGCGTGGTGGCCAGGAAGTGCGGCTTGTCGGCCACCACCACGTGCTCGTCCCGGTAGACGACGTCGACCGCGAACGGCACCCGCTCCTCGTCGGGCAGCTCCCGGTGGAACCACACGTACATCCCCGGCACGTACGCCATGTCCCGTGGCACCGGACGCCCGGCGGCGTCCACGATCCGCCCCGCATCGAGCATCTCGTCGATCACCCCGGCCCCGGCCGCCAGCCGCGCCACGAGATGATCCCGCACGGTCGCCCACGCGTCCCCGGCCGGCAACCGCACGCGCACGGGATCCACCCCGTCGCGCTGCGGCAGGGGAGGGGGCGAGGGCGGAGTGCGGCGTCTCATCACGATCAAGCCTACGAGGGGTACTGACCGCGGGCCGAGGGGGCGCTGAAAAGCGTTATGCCCTCCCCGCGCCCCGTTGGCAGGATGACGATCATGCCTTATCTCAACAGCGCGGTCCTCTCGGCCGGTACCCTCGCCCAGCACCCCCAGCCGACGATCCCCGCCGACAACGGCCTGCTCCTGCGCCCCTGGACGTCGGAGGACGTCCCAGCCGTCTATCAGGCATTCCAGGACCCGGTCATGCACCAGTGGCACGTCCGCGCGGCCGACTCCGAGGACGAGGTGCGGGGCTGGATCGACG
>NZ_VJZC01000913.1 GCF_009377185.1 Streptomyces spongiae | reverse complement strand
GCTTGTGGAACACCGATCCCGGACGCACGTTCGTTCCCGGTGACGATCCGCTGTACATCACGATGCCGGTGCAGATGGTGGTGGCCGACGCGGGCACGCACCTGGTGTTCCACGACACCTCGTGGGACGGCACGGTGGCGTTGCGGGAGGGAGAGGAGGGGGCCGGTTCCGGGCACGACCGGGCCGGGACGAGCGAGCTCCGCGTGGACGGCGGTCCGCTGCGCTGCTGGATGATGGTGGGCACCCCCGCGCGCGTGCTCCACGCTTGGGCCGCGCTCACCGGGGCGCCCGCGCTGCCGCCCGCCTGGGCACTGGGGCACCATCACGCGCGGTGGGGTTTCGGCAGCGAGCAGGAGGTGCGGCGGATCGTCGCGGGCTACCAGGAGCACGATCTGCCGCTGGACGCGGTCCATCTGGACATCGACCACTACGACGAGCACCAGGTGTTCACGGTCGACAAGGAGCACTTCCCGAAGCTGCCGGTGCTCGCCGAGGAGCTGCGCCGGGACGGGATCAGGCTCGTTTCGATCGTCGATCCGGCGGTGAAGGCCGAGCCGGGCAACGCGCTGTACGACGACGGGACGGCCGAGGACGCGTTCGTGCAGGACTCGGCGGGCCGGCCGGTGGAAGGCGTCGTGTGGCCCGGCGAGTCGGTGTACCCGGACTTCACGCGCGCGCGGGTGCGCGAGTGGTGGGGCGGGCTGTACGAGGAACGGCTGGCGCAGGGCTTCGCGGGGTTCTGGCACGACATGAACGAGCCGACGTCGTTCACGGCCTTCGGGGAGAACACGCTGCCCCGGTCCGCGCGGCACGACCTGGACGGCCGGGGCGGTGACCACCGGGAGGCACACAACGTGTACGCGCTCTGCATGGCCCGGGCCGGGTACGAGGGCCTGCGGAGACTCGCCCCCCAGGAGCGGCCGTTTCTCTTCTCACGCTCCGGGTGGGCCGGCATGCAGCGCTACGGGGGCACCTGGTCGGGGGACGTGGCGACGGGCTGGCCCGGTCTGCGGGCGTCGCTGTCGCTGGTGATGGGGCTGGGGCTGTGCGGGGTGCCCTATTCGGGCCCTGATGTCGGTGGTTTCGACGGGAGTCCGTCTCCGGAGCTGTATTTGCGGTGGTTCCAGCTGGGCGCGTATCTGCCGCTGTTCCGTACGCACGCGAGTCTGCGGGCGGGGCGCAGGGAGCCCTGGGAGTTCGGTGACGAGGTGCTTGCCCACGCGCGCGGGGCTCTCGTCGAGCGGCGGCGTCTGCTGCCGTACTTCATGACGCTGGCGCATCTGGCGCGGCGTACGGGGGCGCCGTATGCGCGGCCGGTCTGGTGGGGCGCGCCGGAGGACCGTGCGCTGCGCGACTGCGAGGACGTCTTCCTTCTCGGTGACTGTCTCCTGGTGGCGCCGGTGCTGGACCCTGGTGCCGACCGGCGCGCGGTGCAGCTTCCGCGGGGGCGCTGGTACGACACGGTGACCGAGGAGGCGTACGAGGGGCCGGGGCAGGTGCTGCTCGATGCTCCCCTGTCGAGGATCCCGGTGCTCGCGCGTGCGGGTGCCGTCCTGCCTGTGCGGGGCGCCGACGGCGGCCTGGAACTGGAGGCATGGGCACCGGAGCACGGGCGGGCCGGGGGTGGGCTCGTGGTGGCCGACGCGGGCGACGGCTGGGACGAGCCGGAGGTCGAACGGTATGTGACGCGCTGGAAGAAGCGGCGGGTGGTCGTGCAGCGGGAGGGTGGACGGGGCGAGCCCCCGTATCCCGTGCGGGTACGAGGGCTCGCCCGGTCGTGACTCAGACGTACCGGCCCTCGAAGAACGCCTTGACCGCCAGCGTGTGCAACGGGAAGGCGAGCTCGGTCGGCCTGTGCAGGAGTTGCCAGCCCTCCGTCTCGTCCGTGGCGGCGGACGGGGGCAGGCCGGCGGCCGGGCGCTCCGGGAGGAGCCCGAAGAGGAGCAGGTGGCCGTCGGGTGAGCTCATCGCGTCGGCGAGGCGGACGTCGCGCTCGGCGGCGTCGATGCCCGTTTCCTCCTTGAGCTCACGGACGACGGCGCTGCGCCAGTCCTCCCGTTGTTCGATGAACCCTCCGGGCAGGGCCGTGCCCCCGCGCGCGGGGGCGATGGTTCGGGTGATGACGACCAGGGCGGTGCCCTTGGTGTCGTACACGGGCTGGAGCGCCACCGCTACCGGCAGCGGGTTGCGGTAAGCGACCGTGTGGCAGGCCGGGCAGGTGCGGGGCCAGCCGGAGACGCCCTCTCCGTAGGGCGCTCCGCAGCTCGAACAGTGGGAGTCCGGTGCAGAGTTGGCGTTTGGGTGTTGGGTTGCGGACACGCGGCGGACTGTATCCGATCACGTGGAGGGCGTCTCCGGCGGGCGGCTCAATGTGCGTGCGTGAAGGATTTCCTGGTCACCGGGAAGTCGAAGTAGGTGTCCGGGTACGACTCCGGCTTGTAGGTGAAGTGCCACCATTCCTCGGGCAGGTTCACGAATCCGAGGGCTTCCAGAGTGCCTTTCAGAAGCTGGCGGTTGGCGCGCTGTGTGCCGGTGATCCGCGGGTCGTCGGTGTGGGAGAGCGTGTCGAAGCAGTCGTAGCCCGTGCCCATGTCCACGGAGTTGTCGGGAAAACGCTCGCTCCGGGGGGCGTAACAGGGCACCAGTGGTTCTCCGGGGGTGTACCTGTCTCTTATACACAGTT
>NZ_VJZC01000912.1 GCF_009377185.1 Streptomyces spongiae | reverse complement strand
ACCCGCAGCCGCGCACCCCCGACCCACGAACAAACGCGCAGGCGCCCAAGCCACGACGGCGCCGCAGACGCGCCCCTCAGGGGCGCGGGGAACTGCGCGACCAGCCACAACAAACCCGCAGGCACCCACGAACCTCAGGCACCCACCGCCGTACTGCTGCGCACCACCAACCTCGTAGCCAACTCCACCCGAGTAGCAGCCGGAACCCCCTCCTCGCGGCCCAGATCCAGCACCAACCGAGTCGCCGCCTCCGCCATCTCCATCAACGGCTGCCGCACGGTCGTCAGCGGCGGCCCCACCCACCGCGCCACCGGCAGATCGTCGAACCCGACCACGCTCAGGTCCTCCGGGATCCGCAGCCCCAGCTCGCGCGCGGCCTCGTACAGGCCGAGCGCCTGAAGGTCGTTGCCCGCGAAGACGGCGGTGGGGCGGTCCGGCAGCCGGAGCAACTCCAGCCCCAGGCGGTAGCCGGTCTCGTGGTGGAAGTCCCCCGCCTTGATCAGCTCCGCGTCCACCGGCAGCCCGGCGGTCTCCAGCGCGGCCCGGTAGCCGTCCACCCGCGCCCGGCTGCACATCATCCGCGAGGGCCCGCTGATCGCGCCGATGCGCCGGTGGCCCAGCTCGACCAGGTGCCGGGTGGCCGCCAGCCCGCCCTGCCAGTTCGTCGCACCGATCGACGGCACGTCGTCGCCGGGATCGCCCGCCGGGTCCATCACCACGAACGGGATGGACCTGCTGGTCAGCAGCGCCCGCTGCGACGCGTCGAGCCCGGACAGCACCAGCACCACCCCGTGCGGGCGCCGGGCCGCGACCTGGTCGGCCCAGGTGCGCCCGGGCGTCAGCCGCCCCGCGCTCTCGGAGAGGACCACACTCAGCCCGGCCTCCCTCGCCACGGTCTCGACGCCCCGGATGACCTCCATCGCCCACGCGCTCTCCAGCTCGTGGAACACGACGTCGACGAGCGGCGAGCGGGTCGCCTCGGCACGCCGGCGCCGGTAGCCGTACTCGCGCAGCAGTTCCTCGACACGGGTGCGGGTCGCCGGGGCGACATCGGCCCGGCCGTTGAGCACCTTCGAAACAGTCGGAGCCGAAACCCCCGCCTCGCGGGCGATCTCGGCGAGCGTCGCCGTCTGCGTGGACTGCGCCGCCTGCGGTCTTGTCGGGGTTTCCTCGGGCTTCGGAGGTTTCATGGGCCGGATCGTATCTCCGCGCGACCCCTTGACGGACCCCTTCGGGCACCATACGTTCCCGGAACATTCGAAGTGCCATCCGAAACATTCGCGAAGGGTGAGTGCTGCAATGGAGTCGCTCAGAGGCCAGTCCACCGGCGGGAGCCCGGGCAGCCGTACGTTCAGCAGGCGCTGGGTGCTGGGAGCCGGTGCCACCACGTTGCTCGCCACCGGGACCACCGGACTCACGGCCTGCGGCTCCGGCAGCGGCTCGGGCGGCGACAGCGGCACGATCACCGCCTTCGTGTACGGCGACGACGCGGTGAAGGTCCAGGCGGCGGGCGTGGCCCGGTTCAACAAGTCGGCCGCCGCGAAGAAGGCGGGCGGCAAGGTCAAGCTGGAGAAGGTCCCCGGCTCCGACTACTCCCCCAAGCTCCGCACCGCCATGGGCTCGCCGAGCGCCCCGGACGTCTTCTTCAACTGGGGCGGCGGCTCCATCAAGCCGTACGAGGAGGCCGACAAGCTCGTCGACCTCACCGACATCATCAACGACGACCCCGTCCTCAAGAACGGCTTCCTGCCCGCGGTGCTCGCGGCCGGCGACCTGGGGGGCCGCCACTACGGCATACCGATGCGCGGGATGCAGCCCGTGATCCTCTTCTACAACAAGTCCGTCTTCGCCGAGCACAAGCTCCAGCCGCCCACCACCTGGGACCAGTTGCTGGACATCAACGCCAAGCTGAAGAAGGCGAAGATCACTCCGTTCGCGCTCGGCGGCTCCGACATCTGGCCCGAGCTGATGTGGCTGGAGTACCTGGTCGACCGCGTCGGCGGCCCCGAGGTCTTCAAGCGCATCCAGGACGGCGACGCCGAGGGCTGGGGCGACCCGGCCGTCCTGAAGGCCGCCGAGCTGGTGAAGGAGCTCGTCGACGACGGCGCCTTCGGCTCCAAGTTCACCTCGGTGTCGTACGTCAACGGCGGCGCTCCCGCGGTCTTCGCCAAGGGCAAGGCCGCCATGCACCTGATGGGCTCGTGGGAGTACTCGACGCAGCTCGGCAAGTTCCCCGACTTCGCCAAGAGCAACCTGGGCTGGGCCGCCTTCCCGACGGTCGAGGACGGCACGGGCGACGTCCGCAACGTGGTCGGCAACCCCACCAACTACTGGTCCATCAACTCCCGTACCCGCAACAAGGACCTGGCGATCGCGTTCCTCAGGACCTGCGCGTCGGAGGCGTACGCGAAGGACCTGGTCGACCTCGGCGACGTCCCGACCACCTCGAACGCGGCCCAGCTGCTCTCCTCCGCGCCCAACCCCGAGTTCGCGAAGTTCCAGTACGACATGGTGGAGAAGGCCCCGGCCTTCACGCTCTCCTGGGACCAGGCGCTGGGCGACGGGCTGGGCACCAAGATGCACACGGAGATCGGCAAGCTGTTCGCGGGCAAGTCGTCACCCACGCAGTTCATAGCGGCCTGCAAGGGCCTGAAGTGAGCACGACGCTCGACGAGCGGCCACCCGCCC
>NZ_VJZC01000911.1 GCF_009377185.1 Streptomyces spongiae | reverse complement strand
GGGTGCGGAGGGGACCAGTGGGGTTGACCCCTGTTCGAGCGTGCAGGATGGGAAGCATGGATCTCCGAATCTTCACAGAGCCCCAGCAGGGGGCGACCTACGACACCCTTCTCAGCGTCGCCAAGGCCACCGAGGACCTTGGGTTCGATGCCTTCTTCCGTTCCGATCACTATCTCCGCATGGGATCCGTGGACGGCCTGCCCGGGCCCACCGACGCCTGGATCACCCTCGCCGGGCTCGCCCGCGAGACCAAGCGCATCCGGCTCGGCACCCTGATGACCGCAGGAACCTTCCGCCTGCCCGGTGTCCTCGCCATCCAGGTCGCCCAGGTCGACCAGATGTCGGGCGGGCGCGTCGAACTCGGCCTGGGCGCGGGCTGGTTCGAGGAGGAGCACAAGGCGTACGGCATTCCGTTCCCCAAGGAGAAGTTCGCCCGCCTCGAGGAACAGCTCGCGATCGTCACCGGACTGTGGGCGACGGAGGCCGGCAAGACGTTCAGCTACGAGGGCACCTACTACCAGTTGACCGACTCGCCCGCGCTGCCCAAGCCCGCGCAGGCCAAGGTGCCCGTGCTCGTCGGCGGGCACGGTGCGAGCCGCACGCCCCGCCTCGCCGGGCAGTACGCCGACGAGTTCAACATGCCGTTCGCCTCGATCGAGGACAGCGAGAGGCAGTTCAATCGGGTGCGGGCGGCGGCCGAGGAGGCCGGACGCAAGGGTGGCGACCTGGTGTACTCGAACGCCCTGGTCGTCTGCGTGGGCAAGGACGACGCCGAGGTCGCCCGCCGCGCCGCCGCGATCGGCCGCCAGGTGGACGAGCTCAAGGCCAACGGGCTCGCCGGCTCCCCGGCCGAGGTCGTCGACAGGATCGGCCAGTACCAGGCCGCCGGCTCCCAGCGGATCTACCTCCAGGTCCTCGACCTCGACGACCTGGACCACCTGGAGCTGATCTCCTCCCAGGTCCAGTCCCAGCTGTAGTACCTACGCAGGCTCCAGTGCGGGCCCCGCGCCCCGGAAGGGGCGCGGGGCTCTGACATCACGCGGTTCCGCCGCGTGGGCGCGACCGGCCACGAAGCACCCGCAGTCCGCGCACCCTCCGCAGCCCCACCCCGTTCCCGCCGACCGCGAGGTCACCCCACGCGTACCGGACTCGCCGACCGCGAGGTCACCGCACGCGCACCGGCAGGCTCGCGAAGCCGCGCGTGATGTTGTTGAGGGCGCGGACGGGTTCGCCGGCCGGTTCGATCCGTTCGACCCGCTCGGAGAGTGCCTTCAGGACGGCGTGTGCTTCGAGGCGGGCGAGGCCCTGCCCGGCGCAGGCGTGCTTGCCGAAGCCGAAGCCGAGATGGTCGGCGGGGGCGCGGCCGACGTCGAAGCGGTCGGGGTCGGGGAAGTGGCGCTCGTCGCGGTTGGCGGAGCCGTAACTGTGCAGGACCCGGGCCCCGGCAGGGATCAGCACCCCCTCGCCGAGGTCCACCTCGCGCGTCGTGACCCGGGAGAACACCTGGATGGGGCTCTCCATCCGCACGATCTCGTTGAGCGCCGACGGCACGAGTGCGGGATCGGCGCGCAGCGCGTCCCACTGCTCGGGGTGCCGGGCGAAGAGCCAGACCCCGCTGGACAGCGCCGCGATCGTCGTGTCGAACGCGGCCACGACATAGCCGGCCAGCAGTCCGATCGCCCCCTCGACGGGGATCTCTCCGCGCCGGTGCGCCTCCAACAGGGTCCAGCCGAAGCCACCCGGCATCAGGTTCTCCTTGGCGACGACCTCGGCGAGATAAGCCATCAGCGCCTGCACCTTCGGCACGGAGGCCGCCGTACGCGGGACGTCCGGGCCCGCCGAGTCGAACCAGCCCGCCGCCATGTCCAGCAACTGGTCCCGGCCCTCCTGCGGCCAGCCGATCAGGTCCATGATCACGTGCACGGGAAGGTCCTGGGCGAGATCGGTGACCGCGTCGAACGAGCCCCTCTCCAGCAGCAGTTCGACCAGCCCCCGCGCACGCCGGTCGATGTCCTCGGCCACCGGGCGCAGCGCACGCGGGGACAGCCGCTCGGTGAACAGCCTGCGCTGCTCGGTCTGCTCGGGTGGGTCCATGTGGATCAGGGCGCTGCTCCAGGCCTGGTTGAAGCCGTCGTTGAGCCCGATCCCCTGCGCGGAGGAGAAGGTCTCCCAGTCGCCGAGCGCCGCCCGCACCTGGTCGTAGCGGGAGACGAACCACAGGTCATGGCGGCTGAGGTAGGCGGCGGGACCGAGGTCGCGCAGCATCTTGTACTGCGGATACGGGTCCGTGAGTGCCTCCTCGCTGAAGAGGTCGGCGTCGGAGACGAGGGCGGGGGCGGCGAGCGTCACGGTGATCTCCTTTGATCGGTACGAGGGTTGAGGGGCAGCCGGGCAGCGGTGACCGTCAGGCCGCAGCCAGGGCGTGCGGCCGGCTCCCCGGCGGCGGGCAGAGTTCCGGGCGGGCGCGGCCTGTTCGCGGAAACCGAAGCCGTCGCAGCGGGCCTCGTCCACCTCGACGTGCGTCATGCCGACCACCATCGGCACGGCGGACGCGGGGGACCATGCGTGGTTCTACGGGGTGGGTACCTGGTTCTCCGGGGCGGGTACGCGACGGGCCGCCACCCAGGCCGCGATCTGGGTGCGCGAGGCGAAGCCCAGCTTGGCCAGGATGTGCTCCACGTGGCCGTCGACCG
>NZ_VJZC01000091.1 GCF_009377185.1 Streptomyces spongiae | reverse complement strand
CTCCAGGTGCCAGGTCTGCCAGGGTGCGAGGCCGTGGGCGTTGCCGCCGAGGCGGCGTGCCCCGGATGGTGTGGTCAGGACGACGCCTGCCTCGGGCAGCAGGGCGCGTCCGGCGGCGTCCAGGTTGTCGGCGTGGTGGTCGTGCGTGAGCAGCACCGCGTCCAGGGGCGGGAGTTCGGAGGCTTTCACGGCCGGGCCCGAGGTCTTGCGCGACGAGGTGGCCCAGCCGAAGGAGTAGCGGTGGCCGGGCGGGTCGAAGGTCGGGTCCGTCAGCAGGCGCCATCCTGCCGCCTCGATCAGTGTGGTCGGGCCGCCGATGTGGGTGAGGCGGGCCTCGGTCATGCGCGGTTCCTTTCCGGAGTCCGCCGGTTGCTTCTTGGAGTCCGCCGGTTCCTTTCCGGAGTCCGGGGCGGCCAGGTCGCCGCCCCGGACGTGGGGTCTACCGGGCGTGCGAGAGTGCCCAGTCGAGGGCGTCGTCGGCGACCTTCTCCCAGCCGGGCGCGGCGGGCAGGAGGTGCGGCATCCCCGGGAACTCCTTGACCTCGGTGACCGTGTTCGACTTGTAGTGCCGGGCGTTGGACAGCTGCACCTTGGGCGGCATCAGGTGGTCCTTCTCGCCGGAGATGAACAGCAGTGGCGCCCGGGCGTCGTTGTGGTAGTCGACGTAAGTGCTCTGGTGGCCGGGGCGCAAGGTGGCCAGGGCGCTGTCCCAGAAGATGCCGCCGGAGGCGGGGATGGCGTACCGCTCGTACAGCTCCCTCGACTCCTTCTCGGGAAAGGTGTTGGTGAAGGCGTAGTGCCACTGCTCGGCGGTCAGGCCGACCGCGCGGTGCCGGTTGGCCGGGTTCTTCAGTACCGGGAAGGCCGACTTGATCTGCGTCAGCGGTACGACGGCGACGCCTTCCGTGGGCGCGGAGCTGATCGCCACCCCTGCCGCGCCCAGGCCGCGGTCGAGCAGGAGCTGGACGAACACGCCGCCGGCGGAGTGTCCGATCAGGACGGGTGGCTTGTCCAGGCCGCGGACCAGGTTCTCCAGGCTCTGGAGGATCTCTTCGACGGTGACCTTCTCGATGGGCGTGGTGTCGGCGTTGAGAGCCTCGACTTCCGCCTCGAAGCCGGGGTAGGCAGGCGCGAGGACGCGGTAGCCCCGCTTCTTGTAGTGGTCGACCCAGTGTTCCCAGCTGCGAGGGGTCACCCAGAAGCCGTGGATGAGGACGATGGTGTCCGGAGTGCTCATGGCTGCTGCTCCTTGGGGAGGGTGTCAGCGGATGGCGCGGTACGCGGCCTCGATCTGCCGCACGACGGCGTCCGGCCGGGACATCATCACGACGTGTGAGGCGCCCTTTACTTCTACGGTCCTGCTCCCGGCACGCCCGGCCATGAACCGCTGCAGGGCGGGCGGAATGACACGATCGGCGCCGGCGACGACGTACCAGGACGGCAGGTTCTTCCACGCCGGTGCGCCGCTGGGGCCGGACAGCCCTCCCACACTGCCGGGCCGCTGGGATACCGCCATCAACGTGGTGGTGGCGCGGGGGAGGTCCTGGGCGAAGACGTCGTGGAACTTCGCCGGGTCGATGTAGCCGTCGTAGCCGGTGCCGCCGGGCAGCGGGCGGAGCATGAGGGCTTCCTCCAGCTCGCTGCCGGGGAACTTCTTGGCCAGCTGCAGTGCGCTCTCGCCCTCGTCGGGCGCGAAGGCGGCGACGTAGACGAGGGCCTTGACGTGGGCGTGGCCGCGGGCGGCGTTGGTGATGACCTCGCCGCCGTAGGAGTGGCCGACGAGGATCACGGGGCCGGAGAGGGTGGCGATGACGCTGGAGAGGTACGCCGAGTCATCGGCCAGGTCGCGCAGGGGGTTGGCCGGGGCGATGACCTCGTGACCGGCCTTGAGCAGCCGGGCGGTGACGGCGTTCCAACCGGAGGCGTCGGCGAAGACGCCGTGGACGAGGACGACGGTCGCTCGGGCACCACCGGTGCGGGCCGCGGCCGAGGCGGGCGTGGCGGCGGCGCCGAGCGTGACGGCGCTCCCCGCCGCGAGCAGGCCGCCGAGCACCCGGCGGCGGGGGTGACCTTCGGGAATCATCGTGTGGTTCCTTCCGGGGTCAGGAGTTGAGGAAGTCGAGCAGGTCGGTGCCGAGTTGCTCCTTGTGGGTGTCCGTGATGCCGTGCGGGGCGCCCGGATAGACCTTGAGCGTCGCGTTCTTGATCCGTGCGGCCGATGCCTTGCCGCCCACCTCGAACGGCACGACCTGGTCGTCGTCGCCGTGGATGACGAGGGTGGGGACGTCGACGGCGTCCAGGTCCGGGCGGAAGTCGGTGGCGGAGAAGGCGGCGACGCATTCGTAGGCGTTCCGGTGCCCGGCCTGAAGGCTCTGGCGCCAGAACGCGTCGCGGACGCCCTGGGACACCTCGGCACCGGGCCGGTTGTTGCCGAAGAACGGCCCGTCGGCCAGATCGCGGTAGAGCTGCGACCGGTCGGCCAGCGAGCCGGCGCGGATCGCGTCGAACACCTCGATCGGCACCCCACCCGGGTTGTCGTCGGTCTTGAGCATGAGCGGCGGCACCGCGGAGACCAGGACGACCTGCGCGAGGCGGGCGGTGCCGTGCCTGCCGACGTAGCGGGCGACCTCCCCGCCACCTGTCGAGAACCCGACCAGCGTGACATCGCGCAGGTCGAGGGTGTCGATGAGAGTGGCCAGGTCGTCGGCGTAGGTGTTCATCTCGTTGCCGTTCCACGTCTGCTCGGAACGGCCGTGTCCGCGGCGGTCGTGCGCGATCGCGCGGTATCCGTGGGTGGCCAGGAACAGCTGCTGCGTTTCCCAGCTGTCGGCGTTCAGCGGCCAGCCGTGGCTGAGCACGACCGGGCGGCCCTGGCCCCAGTCCTTGTAGTGGATCTGCGCTCCGTCGGCTGCGGTGATGAAAGGCATGCGATCGCTCCCGGCTGCAGGGGATGTTTCCGGCTCCTCGATCGTTCATCGAGGGGGCGGGACCTCGAACCACGTGGCGTACGTAGTCATGACCCGGGCCAGGTCTCCAGGGCGTGGGGCAGCTGCCGTCGCGAGGTCACGTCCAGCTTCCGGAACACCTTGCGCAGGTGGTAGTCCACCGTGTTGGCGCTGATGAACAGTTGGGCGGCGATCTCGGCGTTGGTCGCGCCGCCGGCGGCGAGGCGGGCGATCGTCCGCTCCTGCGGGGTCAGTGTGCTGGTCGCCCCCGTTCGTGCCGGGACGACATGTTCTCCCGTGGCGGCCAGTTCCCGGGCGGCGCGCGCCGCGTACGCCGTCGCCCGCATCTCGCGGAACATGACCAGGGCCGCCCCCAGGTGCTCACGGGCGTTCTTGCGGCGCCGTTGCCGACGCAGCCACTCGCCGTACAGCAGGTGCGCGACGGCGAGGTCGGAGACGGTGTCCGGGCCGGACAACAGCTCGACGGCCCGGCGGTACAGCGGCTCGGCGCTGCCCGCGGGAGCGAGCAGGGCCTGTGAGCGCGCCAGCACACCCAGCGCCCAACGGGTGCCGGCGGCCGTCGCGCGCGATGCGAGCGTACGCAGGGCCGCGGCCGCCAGTGCACGGTCACCGCTGCGGACCCCCACCTCGACCAGGGACGGCAGGAGCCGGGAGTGCAGCCCGAGCGCGTCCTGCCGGATCAGTTCCCGGGCGACGGATCGTGCCCTGGTGTGGTCACCGTTTCCCAGAGCGAGGACCACCGCCCCACTGTGCGCGAGGGTCTCCATGGCGCCGTTGCCGAGCGCTTCCGCGGCGTCGAGTGATCGGCGCAGCAACTCGTGGACGTGGTCCTGGTCCGCGTGCCAGGCGACCAACTCGGGGTTCTGGTAGATCTCCCCCTGAGTGGCGCCCGCGCCCATGGCCGCGAGAATCTGCTGGTTCTGGGCCACCAGGTCGTCAGCCACGGCCAGATGACCCTGCGTGGTCTCGGCCATGCACCGGCAGAACAGGATGGCGTGGAGATGCCACAGGTCTCCGCTGCGGCGTGCCACGGCATCGGCACGCCGGAGCAGGGCGGTACGGGCCTCGTGGTCCCACAGGAGGGTGGAGAACCAGACGCCCAACAGGTATCCGCGGAGGATCACCTCGTCGGGAGTGTCCGGCGCCAGCAGCGCGTCCATGGCCCCGCGCAGGTGGACAACCGCCTGCTCGTAGCCGTCGGAGGCGAGCACGGCGAACGCGTGGAGCAGGTGGTCGACCGGTGTCGCCGAGCCGGAGTCAGGCGTGCGGGCCGGCACAGCGGCCGCGATCTCAGCGGCCGTCGTCGACGGAGCCCGGTGCCGTGCGGTCAGCGTCCACTCGGCGGCACGCACCAGTGCCTCGCGCCTCAACTCCGGAGCCTGGTCCCGGAAGGCCTCTGCGGCGGCCAGGCACAGTTCGGCCGCCCTGGCATGGGAGTCGGGTCGGCCCAGGCCGTTGAGGACGCCGGCCCGCACCAGCAGGGCGCGGCCCCGGGCCACGTCGTCCAGCAAGTCGGTGTCGAAGGCGTCCAGCAGTGCCTTAGCCTGCAGCGGCGCGCCGGCGGTGAAGGCCGCCTCGGCCGCGGCGAGCAGCCGCCGGGAGCGCGCACCGTCCTGGGGCGTCAGTTCCGCCGCGCGGGCCAGGAAGGTGGCGCGGGCCGCGTGTCCACCACGCGCACCCGCCCGGTCCGCCGCCCGCTCCACCTGGTCGGCGACGGCGGCATCGGGGCCGGGTACAGCCGCGGCACGATGCCATGCGCGCCGGTCGCTGTCGGCCGGGCGATCGGTCACCTCGGCCAGGGCGCGGTGCACGCGACGCCGCTCCACGCTGGTGGCGCCCGTGTAGACCGCGGAGCGCACCAGCGGGTGCCGGAACGTCACGGAGGCTCGCAGCACGACCAGCCGCGCGGCCTCGGCCGGTGCGGAGGCATCGGCGCCGAGCCCCAGCCTCCGCGCCGCCGCCGCGGTGTACCCGAGGGCGCCGGACGGCTCGGCGGCCGCCAGCAGCAACCAGGTGCGGGTCGGCACGGGCAGTTCGACGACCTGGCGAAGGTAGTGCTTCTCCAGCCTGCTGCCCACGGGAAGCGGCTCGGGCAGCGCGAGCGCGCCGGAGAGCTGTCGGCCGGACAGTTCCCGCCCGAGGTCGGACAGGGCCAACGGGTTGCCGCCCGTCGCGGCCACGATCCGCAGCCCGACCCCGGCGTCCAGTGGCCCGCCGACCACCGACCGCAGCAAGTCCAGCGCAGGGGTTCCGTCCAGGCCGGCGACCTCGGTGACGGGCAGCCCTGCCGGAGGGTCAAAACCCGTGCGGGCGGCGAGAACGAGACCGACGCTCTCGGCATGCACCCGACGGCCGACGAACGCCAGCACCTCGAGGGAGTCCCGGTCCAGCCACTGTAGGTCGTCGACACAGACCAGTAAGGGGCGCTCCTTGGCGACCTCCGCCAGCACGGTGAGGACCGCGAGCCCCACGAGGAACCGGTCCGGGGGCGGACCGTCGGCCAGCCCGCACGCCACCCGCAGCGCCTGATGCTGGGTCGGAGGCAGGCCGGAGGCTTCCTTGAGTCCTTCCAGGAAGGGGATGAGCAACCGGTGCAGGGCCGCGAAGGCGAGATCCGCCTCGGCCTCCACTCCCGCCACTCCCAGCACGCGCAGATCGGCGGCCTCGGCGGCCGCGTAGGCGAGCAGCGCGGTCTTGCCGATCCCGGCGTCGCCCTTGAGCAGTACGACACCGCTCATTCCGTGGCGCAGGTCGGCAATGAGGTGGTCCAGCTGTTGGCGCTCTGGGGAACGTCCTGCCAAACGCACGCGACACCCCTCGCGGTGACCAGATGTTGTGAAGCACCGGTGAAGGAGAGCCTGGCACAGGTGTGGAGCACCGGCTTTACCGTGCGTGCCAGGGGCTGATCCCTGTGTGCCTCGGGATGGGCGGCATCGCACGAAGCGCACCGCGTGCGTATACGAGGCGCATCGCGTGCGTATACGAGGCGCATCGCGTGCGTATACGAGACGCACGCATGCGTACCGGAGCCACCGAGTCAGGTGCCCGATGCACTCAGCTTTGTCGAGAAAGCTCCTCGCAGCGGAAAATGCTCCTCGGGAAGCAGCGGCGACAGGGCCGCTACCGCAGCCTGGGAGGCGCCGTGCTGGTTCTCGACACCAACGACTTACCCGTCGCCGACCGGTACGAGGCTCTTCGAACCGCGGTCGCCCGGGAGGGTGGAGTCGACGCGGTCGAGGAGAACGAGCCGGCGGCCGGCATGTGGAAGAGACTCGAAGTCTGGAACTTCGGGCCCCTCACCATGTTCGACACACGAGGCACGAGCGCGCGCTTCGTGCGCTCCTACCGGAAGACGAGCCGCGAACTCGTGGACAACGTATCGATCATGACGCAGGCCGAAGGGTTCGGCACCGGCGCCTTCGCCTGCGACGGATACCAACGGCACCTGGGAGCGGAAGGCGTCGGGCTGACGCCCCACATGGTCGCGCCACACGAGTACGGATGGGCCGGGACCGGCCGATCCGTGGCCTTCACGGTCGACATCGCACATCTCGCCCTGCCCGTCGACACGGTGCGCGCCGCGATCCCTCTGCTGCGGCACAGCCCGGTCGAGTCCCTGTTACTGCAGCACATCCGCGGCCTGCGCCGGCACGCGGACCAGCTCAGCGGCAATGCCGAGGCGGAGGCCCTGGCCGCGGCCACCATCCAGCTCACCCGCGCGCTCATCGTGTCGGTCGCCGGCCCTGACCACACCCGCCGGGAGGTGGCCGAGGAAACGCTCGTCACCCGCGTCCTGGCCTACCTCCGCGCGCACCTGACCGAGCCGGACCTCACGCCGCAACGCATCGCCCGGGCGCACGGCATCTCCGTGCGCACCCTTTACCGGCTGTGCGAGCAAGGCGGGCTGAGCCTCGAAAAATGGATCATCCTCCGACGGCTCGAAGGCGCTCGCAACGACCTGGCCGCCACCGAGCAGGCCCACCGCACCATCGAAGCCATAGCCCGTTCCTGGGGGTTCACCCATCCCAGCCACTTCTCCCGCCGCTTCCGCCAGACCTACGGCACCTCCCCCGGCCAATGGCGGCGCCACGCCCGGCGGAGCCTGTCCCTCCGCACGGACGAAGCGTGATCAGGCCACCTGCTGCCTGCTGAGAGGTCGCATCACGCGACGGCGGTCCCCTCGAGCTCGACCATCTGGCCGGGGATCGCCAGTCGCGTCACCCCGAGCATGGTGGTGGTCGGCACCACTCCGGCGGCGCCCAACCGCGCCGCCAGCACTCCGTAGTACTGGAAGAGCAGATCGACGTCGGTCGTGTAGACGTTGAGCCGGACGAGGTTCGCGAGAGACATGCCGGCCTCGCCGAGCACGGCCTCCAGGTTGTCGATGCTCAGTGTCAACTGCGCCGCCATGTCACCGTCATGCTGGGGCTTGCCGTCGCCGTCCATCGCGGTCTGCCCCGAGATGTAAAGGGTGCGTGTGTGCCCGGAGACGACCTCACCCTGGTTGAATCCCCTCTCCACCGACCACTTCACCGGGTTGACCGCCGTTCGTTCCACTGCCACATCAGCTCCATTCGATGCATGGGGAGTGCGTACGTCCCTCGGCTCGGCAGCCGCCGGCTTTGACGTCGCGTCAACGAGCCTCCCAACAAATCACGACACCCTTGGTCATGTATTCCGTTAGGGTTCTCGTATGCGCGCCGACCGGTTGGTCTCGCTGGTACTACTGCTGCGCCAGCGTGGTCGGCTGACTGCGGACGCGCTGGCCCGCGAGCTGGAGGTATCCACGCGCACCGTGTTACGCGACATCGAGGCGTTGTCCGCGGCCGGCGTCCCGGTCTACGCCGAGCGCGGCCGGCGCGGCGGTTTCGCGTTGTTGCCCGGTTTCCGGACCGAGCTCACCGGACTGAACCACGACGAGGCCCTTGCCCTTCTGACCGCCGGATCGGGGCGCGGCGAGCAGGTGTTCGGCCTCGGCTCGGCGCTCGCCTCGGCCATGCGGAAGGTGGTCGACGCGCTGCCCGAAGGCCACCGGGCCACCGCGAGCGACGCGGCCCAGCGATTTCTCGTCGACCCGGAGACCGACCTGCTCTCCCGCCGGCTGGTCACCGATGAGGTACCCGGCACCACAATGATCGAGGTTCGGCGCGCGGTGCTCGCCGGACACAAGCTGCGCATCCACTACGCGGCCCCGGGGCAGGCACCACAGTGGCGCACGGTGGACCCGATCGGGCTGGTCCCCGTGCGACCGGGGCTACTTGCTGGCCACGAGATCCGGCGCGGACCGCACCTACCGGCTGTCGCGGATGTCGGCCGCCGAGGAACTTCCCGAAACGGCACAGCGACCGAATCAGGTCGATCTGGACCGGATCTGGCGGGAACGCTCCGCGCAGTTCCTCTCCGGCGGCGACCACATCACCGTGCTGGTACGGATGAACCCGGCGCGGCGGGAGGACCTGTTGGACACCGCGCTGGCTGTCCGCGCAGAAGAACCCGACGCGGACGGCTGGCTGCGGCTGGAGGTGACCTTCCAGGATTCCCGACACGCGGAATGGGCGCTGTGGCAACTCAGCACGGACGCGGAAGCCCTGGCCCCGCAGTCGTTGCGCACCTCGCTGCACAACCGCGCCGCCGCGATCGCCACCCGCTACGGAGACTCTTCCCGAGAGTGAAACGTCAACAATGAGGGAGAACGTATGGAGCCATCAGAACTCCGCCACGCAGTTCAGGCAGCACGGGCGACCGCCTCGGAGCTGGGCCTTCAGGTCGACGATGCGATCGTCATCCACAACTCGGACCGCGTCGCGCTGCGCCTGCTCCCCTGCGATGTTCTGGCTCGGGTCGCACCTTCGCGGCATCTGGCTGGTACCGAGTTCGAAGTAGAGGTTGCTCACCGGCTCGCCGACGTCGACGCTCCAGTGGGTGAGCTCGATCCTCGGGTCGAGCCCCGAGTTTATGTGCGTGACGCCTTCGCCGTCTCGCTCTGGACCTACTACGAACCTGTGGGATCGGAGATCGCGCCGGCCGACTACGCAGACGTGTTCCTACGGCACCATGCCGCCCTGCGCCAAGTCGATCTGGACGCACCGCATTTCACCGATCGCATCGCCGGGGCGCTGAGGGTGGTGAACGACCGGGAGCAGTCCCCCGAGCTATCCGATTCTGACCGGGAACTCCTCAGCGACACACTCAGTGGACTGAGCGCCGCGGCCGCCATCGACACAGGCGGCGACCAGCTGTTGCACGGCGAGCCGCATCCGGGCAACCTCCTGAACACCAGGAGAGGGCCGCTTTTCGTAGACCTCGCCACGTGCTGCCGTGGGCCGATCGAGTTCGACCTGGCCCATGCCCCCGAAGAAGTGGGAGAGCACTATGCGGGGGCTGACCACGGTCTCATTCACCAGTGCCGCGCCCTGAACTGGGCGATGTTCTCAGCCTGGCGCTGGCGCCGAGACGACCAAATGCCTGACCGGGACCACTGGAGAGTGGACGGGCTCAACCGGGTTCGTGCCGCACTCGATCGCTGCGGACTGGGCTGAACTACTGGAGACAGAGGGGCTGCTGGTTCCCGATCGCGTCAGCCCTGTGTGCGAGGGCGCAGGGTCACGTGAAAGTTCTCCCCGCCGTAGAGGGACTCGTAGCGGATCTGCAGATGCAGGCGCCGAGTTATCAGGTCGATGAATTCGGCATGAGCCTGTGGCTCGTACGGGTCCACACTCAGCAAGAACTCCTCGTAGCCAGTGGCGATGGTCTGCGTCTCGGTGAACGTCACGGCGTAGGGCCATGCGACGAGGCCGTCGCGCGCTCTGTCCGCGCCGGCCTTGTTCCACGCGCCGATCACTTCGCCGTCGACCGTCAGGGTGGTGCTTACGACGAAGGCCGGGCCGAGACCGGAGTTGATGAGCTTGATCCCCGCTTTGTGTCCCTTGGACATCCCTCGTTGCAACTGGAGTATGGGCCGCACCGAGTGGCGGTTGTGCTGCCGTGTCGCGCGTACCTCGTAGACCGAGACGGCGAGCGATGCCACAGCGATCACGACAGCGCATGCCGCGACGACCGTCTCCGCTTCCATATTCGCCTGGCCCCCTTCTCCGACCCATCCCGCATGGAATGCCCGAAGAAAGAAGAACTCATGCACACAGGCGCCGGAGCCTTCAGTACCCCGGGCGCTTGAAGTGGGCGTAGGGCGGATACGGCTTGAAGCAGACCAGCACCTCGATGGGGTGTCCTCCGCCGGGCTCCTGGACCAGCGTCGGGAGCGCCGTCATCAGCGCTGAGTATCCCTTGACGACGCCCTTCTGGCGCGGGCCCCAGCCCGCCGCGTGGGCGAAGCTCGTGGCGGTCTCGGCGAAGACGTCCCGGCTGCCGAACAGGAAGAACGTCCGGGCGTGGGTGGCGTGCCGAAGTTCGTCCCTGAAGTCGGCCCGCTCCCAGTGGTCTCGCCAGGAGGCGGCGTCCCTGGCGGTGCGTGCCTCGTCGGTGCGGACGGTCAGCGGCGTGCCGTGTACCAGCTTGCGCCGCAGCTCGGGCCACTTGCTGGGACGCAGGCCGAGCGTGTGGTGGACCAGGACGAGGTCGACCAACTCGCCGACACCCTCGCCGGGAGGGACGCCGTCGCGCAGCGGTACGTGGACGATCGTGTGCCGGGAGTAGGCGGCGAAGGAGAACAGGCCCGCGAGCCGGTTCAGCCCGTCGTGGTCACCGAGCAGCAGGCCGATGGGCTTGGGGGCGCGCAGCGAGGTGTGGCGAAGGGGCTGCCGGGGCTGGACGACACGGTGCTCGTGCGGCCCGGTCCGGGGCCTGAACTGGCGCAGCCTCAGCCGCATATGGAGTTCCTCATCACCACAGGATCCCGCGCGGTGAGCCTCTTCGGCAACGGAGAAAAAGGCGGCGCACCTACGTCAACACCGGCCTGGTGGCGCCGCACCGCAAGGCCACTGCCCTGCCCACCACCCGATGTCCCGGTGTCGGTGCCGAGGCGGACGGAGGAAGGATCACACCAGGGTGACGTGCATACCGCCCTCGGCCAGGACATCCAGGACCTCGGCGAACAGGTCGTAGGGCCGGCCGTCCGCTGTCAGGGCCCGGGACAGGTGCTCGCGTGCGGTCACGGCATCCCGCCAGAGCAGGGTCGCGGGGGCCGTGTAGCCGAAGGTGCCGCCCAGGCAGTCGTCGAGGGCGGCCAGGCAGCCGCCGAAGTAGCCACCCGGCCCGTTCACCGCCTCACCGAGCGCCAGATAGAGGCCCGGTTCGTCGGTGAGGTGCCGGCCGTCGAGTTCGTAGGCCTGACCAGGCGGCCGGTCACGGCGGGCGCGTCGGCAGGCCCGCTCCCGGACAAGGTCGAGCCAGGCCAAGCGGCGCCGGGTGTCGAGGCCGACCCAGGCACCCAGGGTGTCCGGCGGCCCGGCGAGCCACCGCTCCCAGATGGGCCGGGCGTATTCGGGAACGGGCGTGAAGAGCTTTCCGTCGAGCTCCAGGTCGATCAGAACCGTCCCGTAGGACGATGGGCTCCAGGCGCTGACTTGGGTCCACAGCAGTCGTTCGGTGAGCGGCTCGCCCTGGTCGTCCTGTATCTCCAGGGCGGCCTCCTCCAGGTCCAGCGCCCGCCGGGTGCCCTTCGTCAGTGCCGCCCGCAGCCGATCCCCCTGGGCGAGCCCCCGCAGGACGAGCGGGCGCGCCTTCTGCTCAGGCGGCAGCACCCGGGCGAATTCCCGGCAGGAGCCCAGCCATTGGTGCCCGTCGTGCACTCGGACGGGACCTCTGTGTCCCTCGGGCGGACCTTCGTAGTCATCCAGGCCGGTGAGCACGAGACTGTCTGTCCCGGGGAACTGTCGTGGGCTCTCCGCGTCCTCCAGCAGCCAGGGCTCCAGTGCCTCGTCGTCCGGCACCAGCCACACCCGGCTGCCGACCCAGCCCCGTACCTCGACACCTCCAGGGACCCAGCCGAACAGTTCGTACGTCCCGCGCTGGGGCTCCCCGAAGAGTCCGTCCACTGCGGCGCACACACCCCAGACGTGGCCGTGCTCCGTCTCCGTCAGCGTGTACCGGCCGTACCCGCGATGATCCCTGCTCTCATGCACGGTGGGAATCATGCCCGGGCCAGGCTTCCACGCCGCAGCCAGGCTCCGCGTCAGGACGGGGCCAGGACGCAGAACTCGTGGCCCTCCGGGTCGGCCAGGCACGTCCACGGGACATCGCCCTGGCCGAGGTCGAGGTCGGTGGCGCCGAGGGCCCGCAGCCGGGCCACCTCCGCTTCTTTGTCGTCACCGGGGTACGGCAGCAGGTCAAGATGGATGCGGTCCGGCACGGTCTTCACGTCGGGCGTGCGGAGGAACTCGAGATACGGGCCGACGCCCCTGGCGGAGCGCAACACCGCCTGATCGTCGGTCACCTCGTGCAGGGTCCAGTCCATCGCCTCACCCCAGAACCGGGCCATGGCCCACGGATCCACGCAGTCGACCACCACCGCGGCGATCGGCCCGGTGTCCCGGTAGACCTCCCGTGGCTCCAGCACGCAGAACTCGTTGCCCTCCGGGTCGGCGAGGACCGTCCACGGCACGTCGCCCTGGCCCACATGGGCGGGCGTCGCACCGAGAGCCTTCAGGCGCGCGACCAAGTCCGCCTGGTGGGCGGCCGAGGTGGTGGCGAGATCGAGGTGCGCACGGTTCTTTGTCGCTGTCTTGGGTTCCGGGACGGGAACGACGTCGATGCCGACGGCGACGGGGTCCGGCCAGACGGGGCCGCCAACGGGCCCGACGTAGGTGGTCACGCCGGGGCTGTAAGCACTCCAGCCGAGCGCCTCCGCCCAGAACCGGCCGACCGCCGAGGCGTCAAGGGCCTTTATGTTCACCTGAACCGGTCGTAGCGCCATGCCGGCGATCCTATGCGCTCGCTCTGCAGCGACATCCGCACTTACCGTCGCCCAACAGGGTGCAACTCTCTGGCTCAGTCATGGCTGTTCGGTCTCGGAGTGTGTCGCGAGCAGTGTGTTGACGCGCCGCAGGACGTCGAGCTGCGCCGGGTTGTACAGGTCTCTGAGAGCCTTCCCGATCGCCCGGCCGGCGAATGCCTCGCCGTGAGGGGCGTCGGTGGTCGGTGAGCGCAGGTCCGGGTGCTCGTCGAACACTTCTCGTGCGTGGGGCACCATGCGCTCGGCGAGGTCCTGGCACATCTCCTCGTCGGCGTCGGCGGGCAGTGTGTCGAACTCCTTGCTCACGTGGCCGTCGTCGGATGGGTTCAGCAACATGTCCGCCCAGGCCTGTCGAGGCCCCGGCCCGAGGACTCGCGTCATCACGATGAACAGGGACCGGTCGGCATCGGACATCTCCGCCCGAGCGGCGGGGGCGAACTCGGGCGGCAGGTCGGTCGGCATGGACTGACGCAGAATCAGGCCGAGTTCGACACGGACCCGCTGGAGGCGCTCGATGGTGGCCGCGAGTTCGGCGTCGAGGGTGCGCAGAGCCTCCTCCGGGTGGTCGTCGGCGTCGCCCATGGAAGCGATCTGAGCCAGCGAGAACCCGAGGTCGGTGAGGCGCTTGATGCGCAGCAACCGGACCAGATGCGCGACGCCGTACTGCTTGTAGCCGTTGGCGCGCCGCTCGGGTTCCGCCAGCAGCCCGACCTCGTGGTAGTGCCGGACCGCGCGCAGGCTGGTACCAGCGAGCTCGGCGATCTCTCGTGTGCTCCAGGCCATACGTGCAGTCCACACCGTGCCGCGGCGGCATGGTCAAGCCCTGCCCCGAAACGGTCCGTGACCCTGGTCACAAAGGGGTTGAGTATGCCGCAACGGCACAGTGTCCCGTTGACGGTGACAGCGTGTGAAGGAGGACCACGTGATCACCGCCGACGATCGGCTGAGCCTGTCGGTCCGTACGAGACATACGTCTTGTGCGACGGCACCGGTACTGCGTGCCTGCCACGTCCACCTCACCCAGGCGCCCGACCGCGCGCCTGACACGCGCTCGCGCTACTCGATCGACGGACCCACGGCGAGGCCGTGATCGAACTCCGCCGTCATGGAAAGGACCCCGCGACATGACCCGGCTCACCGACGCCGACTACGCCCGCGCCGAGCAGATGCTGGCCCCGCACCGAGCCCGGCACGTCCCCGGATCGACCGTCACGCCACAGTGGCTGAACGGCGGCACGCGCTTCTGGTACCGCGTCGGCACCCGCTACGTCGTGGCCGACCCGGCCGCGGGCACCCGCCGGGAGGCGTTCGACCACGCCCGGCTCGCCGCCGCGCTGTCGCTGGCCTCCGGGCACGCGGTCGAGGCCGCGGACCTGCCGTTCGCGGCGATCGAGTTCCCGGACCGCGACGGCACCCAAGACGCCGTCCGGTTCTCCGCGTTCGGGTCGCGCTGGGAGTGGTCGGACCACACCGGTACCTGCACCCGCGTCGACGAGGCGCAGCCCGGTCCCCTGGAGTTCCCCTCCCCGGACGGGACGTGGATCGCGTTCCGCCGGGACGGGAACGTGTGGGTACGCTCCCGGGACGGGGGCGAGGAGTTCGCGCTCACCGACGACGCGCAGCCTCACCACGACTACGGCTGTCTGCCCGACGCCATGAGTGCCCGCATGGCGATGCGGTCGTTCGGGTTGGAGCCGCCGTTCCAGGCGGTGTGGTCACCGGACTCCACCCGCCTGTTGGTGCACCGTCTCGACCAGCGCGGCCTCGCCGAGCAGGTCCTCGTGGAATCGTCGCCGCCGGGCGGCGGGCGGCCCGTGGAGCACCGCTTCCGCTATCCGATACCCGGCGACGAGGCCCAGGCGACGATGTCCTGGACTGTCCTGGACGTCGCCACTCGCAGGGTCGTGCGCCAGCAGGACGAGCCGGCCACGATCGTGCACCCGAGTGCCGTGGTGTACGCGTGGTGGTCGGGAGAGAAGGGAGACGCGGTCCACTTCCTGCGCCAGTCCCGTGACGCCCGCACCCTTGAGCTGCGCCGCCTGGACCCCGACACCGGTGAGACGGCCACGCTGGTCAGCGAAACGGGCAAGACCCGGGTCGACCCGACTGCACAGCTCGGGGAGCCGCCGATGGTGCACGTCCTGGGCTCCGGCGAGATCCTCTGGTGGTCCCAGCGCGACGGTTGGGGCCACCTGTACCTCTACTCGGCCGACGCTCGGACGCCCACCCAGGTGACCTCCGGGCAGTGGCTCGTCCGGAAGGTCCTGTGGGTCGACCAGGCCGACCGGCAGGTCTGGTTCCTCGCTTCCGGGCTCGACGACGACCCCTACGTCCGCCGGCTCTGCCGGATCGGTCTCGACGGCACCGGGTTCACCCAGCTCACCGACGACGACCACGACCACGACGCCGTCAGTCCCCCGGAGGGCGGCTACCTCGTCGACCGCCCCTCCACGCCCGCCGTCCCGCCCCGCACGCGGGTGCTCGGCGGGGACGGGCAGGTCCTCATCGAGCTGGAGGCCCCGCACACCGCCAGGCTCGAGGCCCTCGGCTGGGCCCCGCCCGAACGCTTCCGCGCCACCGCTGCCGACGGCAGGACCCCGATCTACGGGTTGCTGTGGCGCCCGCACGGCTTCGATCCCGAGCGCCGCTACCCCGTGATCGACCATATCTACCCCGGGCCGCAGATCCACCGGGCCGACCCGTCGTTCAACGCTCCCCTCAACGGCGGGCCGGAGGCGCTCGCCGCGCTGGGATTCGCCGTCGTCGCCGTCGACGGGCGCGGCACCGCCGGGCGCAGCAAGGCCTTCCACGAACTCTCCTACGGCGACCTCGGCTACGCCGGCGCCCTGGACGACCACGTCACGGCGATCCGCGAGCTCGGACACCGGTATCCCTGGCTGGACACCGACCGGGTCGGGATCACCGGGCACTCCGCAGGCGGATTCGCCACCGCCCGCGCACTGCTCGCCCATCCCGACTTCTACAAGGTCGGCGTCGCGGTGGCCGGCAACCACGACAACCGCATCAACCTGACGATGTGGGCCGAGCACTACCACGGCGACGGTGACCTGGAGGAACTCTCCAACCCGGCTCTGGCCGCCAATCTGCGGGGCAAGCTGCTGCTGATCCACGGCGAACTCGACGACAACGCGCATCCGTACCAGACGCTGCGCCTGGTCGACGCCCTGATCGCGGCCGACGCCGATTTCGACATGCTCATCGTGCCAGGGGCCGAGCATGCGTTTCTCCGTCGCGGGCACTACCTCGTGCGCCGGACCTGGGACTACTTCGTACGCCATCTGCACGGCACCGAGCCGCCGGCGTACCGCCTCGCTCCCCTGCCGCCGCCCGCCGATCCGGGCTGAGCCGGTCCGATCCCGGTGCGGGCCCTGTCCCTCGGACACCGATCAAGGAGAAGGAGAGGGAAACCATGCAGGACGACACGTTGATCGTCGAGGACGTGCTGTTGCTGATGCTCGACGACACATACGGCATCCCGGCCGGAGCCGGGACCCTCCACCACACGCTGGGGGGGGCGCGGTGCTCGTCGAGCTCGCGCTTCTCGGCAGGATCGAGCCCGAGGACAGCCGCGCCTGGTTCAAGGGCACAAAGGTCGTTGCCACGGGGAGCGGCCCCCTTCCCGATCCGCTGCTTCAATCCCACTACGACGCGATCGCGGCACACCCCCGGCAGGTCCAGTCGCTGCTGGTCACGATCGGTTCCGGACTCTGGGAGCCGCTGACCGAACGCCTCGTCGAACGCGGACTGCTCCGTCGAGAGCGCAAGCGCGTCCTCGGGCTGTTCCCCACGACGAGCTTGCCTGCCGGGGACATCGATCACGAATCCGCGCTGCGCGAGCGGATGCACGCGGTGCTGGAGCACGGCGAGAGTCCCGATGCCCGCCTCGCAGCGATCATCGCCCTCATCTCGGCCAGCGGCACCTTGCCGAGCCTGGACCCCGTCCCGAAGTGGTCGGGCAAGGCCGCCACCCGCGCGAAGGAGTTCGAGCAGGGCAACTGGGGGCCGCGGCGGTGAACAGCGCGGTGATCCAGGTCGCCGCGTCCTTCTCCGCCGCCAGTGCCGCCGCAGTCGTCACGACGCTCGCCTAGGGGCTGCCCCGCAGCATGGAAGGGAGTTCCTGTGGTCCGGACCGGACCTCTGTCAGAGAAGCCGCAGGAGGGCCTTGAGCGCGGGATTGTCGTTGCTCTTGCGCCAGACGTGGTCCAGCTCGACGGGCCGGGAATCGCCAGGTAGGTGCAAGGGGCGGTAGACAACACCCGTATGGCTGATCTGGGTTGCCGCTTCGGGCACCAGGGCGATGCCCCAGCCGGTGTTGACCAGGGCCAGGATGCTGTGGACCTGGCTGAGGTACTGGGTGAAGACCGGCCGTACCCCTGCGGCGCGGAACGTGGTGAGCAGCAGCTCGTGGAAGTAACGGGCCTCGATCGGGGAGTACATCAGGAAGTCCTGGCCCTCGAAGGCCGACAGTTCCACGGGACCGTCGACAGCCGCCAAGGGATGACCGACAGGCAGGGCGGCCATCAACCCCTCCCGGATGGCGGTGCGTGCGGTCAGGTCGGCGCCGAACGCGGACGGGCGGATGAGCCCGAGGTCGAGAGAGCCCTCGCTGAGAGCTTCCAACTGGTCCCGGGTGACCAGCTCGTGCAGCAGTAGCTCCACCCCGGGCAGAGCGCTGCGGGCGATCTCGAGGAGCTCACCGAGAGCGCAGTAGGCACTGGCGGCGGTGAAGCCGACGGCTATCGCGCCCGACTCCCCCGTGGACACTCTTCGTACGGCGAGAGTGGCGTGGTCGGCTTGTCGCACGATCCGGCGCGCCTCGGCTAGGAAGGACCGGCCGGCGGGCGTCAGCCGCACGGTTCGGTTGGTCCGGTCCAGCAGCTTCACACCAAGGTCGTTCTCCAGCAGCTGGATCTGCCGGCTCAGCGGCGGCTGGGTCATGCTCAAGCGCTCGGCGGCCCGGGTGAAGTGCAGTTCTTCCGCCACAGCGACAAAGCACGTCAGCTGGGTCAGCGTGAACAATGATGCTCTCCTTGTATGGCGGCATCCAAAACTTATGTTGGACGTGGATCAATCGCGAACGTAGCGTCGACCGTATTCGACACGGTGATCCCCGCGTCGCACACCACCCCACGGCGGCAGGGGCCAGCCAGGGGAGCACGCACCATGGTTCAACCGGATCGCGATCATCGAATCGATCGCCGCGTGCAGCGCCTTCTCAGGGACCGCCTGTCAGCGGCAGCGGAGCTTCCCGGCCCTCGACGGACAGACAACACCTGCCCGCCCCGGACACCTCACTGCCGCATGCTGGGCCGCCGGGCCGCCGCGCTCTCCACCGGCCCGCACGACTCCAACCGCGTCAACCCAGGGACACGAAGTGGTGACCACGACGAACACGACTCCTCACGCCGCGCGCTCCACGGGCGAAGCCACCCTCGATCGCATCGCCTGGCTTCGGCTCTCCTCGGTGACTCTGCCGCTGGCCACTCCGATCAGTGACGCGAAGGTCTTCACCGGCCGTCAGAAGCCGATGACGGAGGTGGCTTTCCTCTTCGTGGAGATCGCCACCGAGCACGGCCACGAAGGCATCGGTTTCAGCTACTCCAAGCGGGCCGGCGGCCCCGGCCAGTTCGCGCACGCCCGGGAGATCGCCGGGAACCTGATCGGTGAGGACCCCAGCGACATCGGGAAGATCTGGACCCGGCTCGTGTGGGCCGGCGCCTCCGTCGGCCGCAGCGGACTGGCCACCCAGGCGATCGCCGCCTTCGACGTCGCGCTGTGGGACCTCAAGGCCAAGAGGGCCGGACTGCCGCTGGCCAAACTGCTGGGCGCCCACCGCGACTCGGTGCGCTGTTACAACACCTCCGGTGGCTTCCTGCACACCCCGACCGAGCAGGTCCTGGAGAACGCCACCGCGTCCCTGAACAGCGGCATAGGTGGCATCAAACTCAAGGTCGGACACCCCGACGGCAAGTACGACCTGGCCCGCCTCACCGCCGTGCGCGAACACATCGGCGACGACGTCCCGCTCATGGTCGACGCCAACCAGCAGTGGGACCGGCCCACCGCCCAGCGCATGGGCCGCGCCATGGAGGAGTACAACCTGGTCTGGATCGAGGAGCCCCTCGACGCCTACGACGCCCAGGGTCACGCCGCGCTCGCCGCCTCCCTGGACACCCCCGTCGCCACCGGGGAGATGCTGGCCAGCGTCGCCGAGCACGTCGAGCTGATCCGGCACAACGCCGCCGACATCATCCAGCCCGACGCCCCCCGCATCGGCGGCATCACCCAGTTCCTCAAACTCGCCGCCCTTGCCGAGCACCACCAGCTGCAGCTCGCCCCGCACTTCGCGATGGAGATCCACCTCCACCTGGCCGCCGCCTACCCGATCGAACCGTGGGTGGAGCACTTCGACTGGCTGGAGCCACTGTTCAACGAGCGCCTGGAGATCCGCGACGGACGCATGTACGTCTCCTCCCGCCCCGGCCTCGGATTCACCCTCAGCGACCAGGCCCGCGCCTGGACGATCGCCGAGCACGAGGTGGGCTCCCGCCCCTGACGCACGGGGTGCCAACCGGCCAGGGGTGACTCGGCCCCACCCCGCTCGCCCCTGCCCCGGCTGCCCGAGTACGACGTCGGCGCCCTCGTCGCAGCCGGTGGCACGGGCGAGCAGCCGCCTGCTCTCGCGTTTGCCACCTGGCTCTCCAGAGCTCGCTCCCGGACTGCTGCCCCTGCTCCGCGGAGCCGCCTCTCATGGGCGCCGGCCCCGTCGAGCCGCGTACCTCCAGCGTCGGTGTCACCAGGTGTTCCACAGCCGCCCGGTCGGGGTCCTCGATGCGGTCCCGCAGGACGCGGGTGACACACCGGCCGACCTCATGGGCACCGATGTCGACGCTGGTGAGGGACAGGTCTCCCGGGACGGAGAGGCCGAGTTCCACGGCCGCCGAGAACGCGCCGACGCGGGCTGGGTCGTTGGCCACGAACACCGCCGTCGGGCGCTGTAGTGAGCGACCCAACAGGCGTACCGCGGCACGGTACCCGCCGTCCTCGGTCGTGTCGCACGTCTCGACGAGGATGTCGTCCATGAGGCCGTGCTCCCGCATGATCGCCTCGTAGGCACGACGGCGGATGCCGAAGACGGCGGCGTGGCTGCCCGCGATGTGGGCGATGCGCCGGTGGCCGAGGTCGAAGAGGTGCCGCATGACGCGGCTGCCGGCCACGGCGGTGGGCAGCCGGGAGGCGGCTTCGGCTTCCGTCGCCGACGAACATGTGCAGGTCGCTCTCGGTGAGGGCGGTGTTGACCCCCTCCAGGAAGTCCACGAACCACGGCTGCCGGAGGTCGTTGATCAGCACTCCGATGGCCCGCGTGCGGCGCTCGGTCAGGCTCCTCGCCGCGCCGTTGGGGCGGTAGCCCAGCTGCTTGATCGCGTCCAAGGCCGACACCCCACGTATCAAGACCGCGATGATCACGCACGCGGGCCCGGGCCAGGCGTTCTGGGACACCGTCCGCAAGGGCGCCGATGTGGCCGCCGCCAAGGACAACATCCAGCTGCTGTACTCGGCGGACCCGAACGCCGGGAACCAGGCGAACCTGGTCCAGAACGCCATCGACCAGAAGGTGGACGGCATCGCCATCACCCTGGCCAAGCCGGATGCGATGAAGAGCGTCGTCGCCAAGGCGAAGGCCGTGAGCATCCCCGTGGTGGGCCTGAACTCGGGTACGGACAAGTGGAAGCTCGACAAGCAGGTCGTCGCCGCCATCAAGGACGGCAGTCTCCAGTTCGCCATCGACCAACAGCCCTACCTCCAGGGCTACCTGGCCGTGGACAGCCTGTGGCTCTACAAGAACAACGGCAACTACATGGGCGGCGGCGAGGCACCGGTGCTGACGGGCCCGGCGTTCATCGACAAGTCCAACATCGCCGCGATCGAGAAGTTCGCCGCGAACGGCACTCGGTGATGAGCACAGGCACAGCCTGTCCACAGTGTCCTGAGAGAGAGTCGAGGGATGACTGGCACCCTTGTGGCTCGCGAAGGCACTGTCCGTGTGCTGATCGTGGACGACGAGCCCGAGCTCACCGAGTTGTTGTCCGCGGCCGTCACCGCGGCGGGATGGCGGCCGTTCACGGCGGAGGACGGACGCGGCGCGCTGCGGCTGGCGCGCGGTTGCACCCCGCACGTCGTCGTCCTCGACGGGATGCTGCCCGACGTGGACGGAGTTGACGTACTGCGCAGTCTCCGGCGCGAGAACACGCGGCTTCCCGTGCTCATGCTCACCGCCCGCGACGCGCTGGAACACCGGCTCGACGGGCTGTCGGCGGGCGCCGACGACTACGTGACCAAGCCGTTCTCCCTGGAAGAGATCATGCTGCGGCTGCGCGGGCTGCTGCGCCGCACCGGTGCCGACACAGCGGCCGATGAGGAATCCGTGCTCGTGCTGGGTGACCTCGTCCTGGCCGACAAGACCCGCGAAGTGCAGCGCGGCGGAACACCGATCCCGCTCACCGCCAAGGAGTTCGACCTGCTCCGGTTCCTGATGAGCCACCCGCACCAGGTGCTGAGCAAGGGGCAGATACTCGACCACGTGTGGAACGCGTCGTTCGACGGCGGGGGAAACCTGGTGGAGGTCTACGTCTACGGCCTCCGTGCGAAGATCGACAAGGGACGGGCGCCGATGATCCACACCGTCCGTGGAGTGGGGTATGCGATCAGAGCCGCGGAAGACTGAGAAGGGCAAGCCCCAGGCCCGTACTCGGGGGCGCTCGCTGCGGGCCCGCCTGGTGCTCTTCTTCTCCGTGACCCTCGCCGTCGTGTGCGCGGCCATGACGCTCACCACCGTGTACGTCCAACGCGTCTATCTGCTCGGGGACTTGGACCAGCGGGTCACCGACGCCGCCGAACGCAGTCAGGGAGGGCTCCAGCGTCGGACGGGCGGCGCGAGCGATCTGGGCTTCCTCAACGAGCGCGGGCAGCCCGCCGGAACGCTTGCCGCGCGCTTCGACGACGACGGTGCCGTCCTCGCCGCCGAGGTGGTGACCGAGGACGGCCACCAGCAGGTCCTCACCGCCACCCAGCGCGCCGCCCTGGACGGGATCACCGCGGACGGGTCGCTGCACACACGCGCCGTTCCCGGTCTGGGCACCTACCGGACGACCGCCATCGGCGGCGACGGGGTTCCCGTCCTGGCCGGGCTCCCCATGGACAACGTACAGCGCGTGATCAACGGTCTCGTCGTGGCCGAGACCGTGATCGCCGCCGTCGGGCTCACCGCCGCGGCCGGTGTCTCCGCCGTGGTCGTACGGCGCAGACTGCGCCCGCTCGGCCGGGTTGCCGCCACCGCCGCCGAGGTCTCGCGTACGCCGCTGAACCGCGGCGAGGTCACCGGGCTCACCCGCCTTCCCCCGTCCGACACCGCCCCCGGAACCGAGGTGGGCCGGGTCGGCATCGCGCTCAACCACCTCATCGACCACGTCGAATCGTCTCTCGCTGAACGACAGCGGACCGAGGAACGCATGCGCCGCTTCCTCGCCGACGCCAGCCACGAACTGCGCACACCACTCGCCTCGATCGCCGGATACGCCGAGCTCATGGACCGCGGCGCCGGGACGATCGAACCGGCGCTGGCCTGGCGTCGCGTCTCCGCCCAGTCGGCCCGGATGACCGGACTCGTCGAGGACCTGCTTCTGCTCGCGCGCCTCGACGAGGGCCGCCCGCTGGAGTCGGCCGAGGTGAACGTGGCGACCCTGGTCGCCGAAGCCGTGTGGGACGCGCAGGCCGCGGGCAGCGGCCACGACTGGCAGCTCACCCTGTGCCTCGACATTCCCGCCTCGGTCATCGGTGATGCCTCCCGGCTCCACCAGGTCGTGGCCAACCTGCTCGCCAACGCCCGTGCGCACACACCGGAGGGCACGAAGATCACCGTCACCGTGGAGACCACGGACACGCACTGCGTCATCCGCGTCCGCGACAACGGGCCCGGCATCCCGCCCGGCCTCCTGCCCACGGTCTTCGAGCGCTTCACCCGGGCCGACGCCTCCCGCTCCCGCACCCTGGGCAGTGAGGGCGGCGCGGGCCTGGGCCTGGCCATTGCCACGGCCATCACTCAGGCGCACGGTGGCCGCATCGACGTGGAGAGCGAGCCGGGGCGAACGGAGTTCTCGATCACGCTCCCCACCGCCACCCGCTGAACGGACATCCCCGGGCTCCCGCGAACTCTAAGCGGTTCCACAGACATGCAGGTCAGACCTGCTCTGCCGACGCGCACGCGCGCCGATTCCACGGGCGGACCGCCGCCGGTTCAGTTGGGCCTCAGTTCGCTCCAACAGAGTGATCACAGCGCGGCCGTCCAGCGGGGACGTGCCCATCACGAAGGGATCAGCGACGATGACCGAGCTCGACACCGGTGGGCCGACGGCCCAGGAGCCGCAGTCCGAGGCCGGCAGCCGTGCTCAGGCGAGCCGCCGCAACTTCATGCGCAAGGTCTTCTTCGCCAGCGGCGCCACGGCCGTCGCGACCATGGGCGGCGCGGGAGCCTGGGCCGCGATGGCCGACGACGCCACCCCTGCCGCCGACGCGTCCGCGAGCCCGAGCGCAGCCCCGAGCGGCGCTCCCAGCGGAGGCCCGGGCGGCGGCACCGGCGGCCCGGGCAACCAGTCGATCACCGAGGACTTCTTCGGCCTCACCACCGACGGCAAGCGGATCGACGACCTGTTCACGATCCACTCCACGGGCGTGAAGACCGCCCCGGTGATCTCCGCCGCCAACGCCTTCCTGGACGGGCTCACCGACGACCAGAAGACCTCGACGCAGTTCACGGTCCACTCCACCGAGTGGCGGATGTGGAGCAACATCGACTCCTACGAGCGTCAGGGCGTCTCCCTCGCCGATCTGAGTGACGATCAGAAGGCCCTGGGAACTGCCCTGTTGAAGGCGGCGCTGAGCGCCGACGGTGTGGAGACGACCGAGAAGATCCGCCGCATCAACCAGGCGGCGGGCGAGGCGATCAACAACACCACCGCCTTCAACGAGGACGCCTACTACTGGACGGTCATGGGCACTCCGTCGGCGACCGAGCCCTGGGGCTTCCAGTTCGACGGCCACCACCTCGTCGTCAACTACTTCGTCCTCGGCGACCAGGTCGTGATGAGCCCCTGCTTCTGGGGCTCGGAACCGACCTCCATGGAGATCGACGGCGAGACGGTGACCGTCTGCCACGAGGAGGTGGTCGCGAGCCTCGCCTTCATCAACTCCCTGACCGAGGCCCAGCAGACGGTCGCCATCGAGTCCTCGACCAAGTCCAACGAGTCGATGAAAGCGGGCGCGTTCTCCGACAACGCGGTCCAGGAGTACACCGGCATCCGCGGCAACGCCCTGACCGCCGCCCAGAAGGCCAAGCTCCTCGGCATCGTCCAGGCCTTCGTCGGCCGCGCCAAGGCGGACGTGGCGAAGGTGAAGCTGGCCGAGGTCCGCAAGCACTTGGGCGACACGTACGTCACCTGGGCCGGCGGAACCGGCGACGACGACGCCTTCTACGTCCGGGTGCACAGCCCGGTCGTGTGGATCGAGGTGGACTGCCAGGCACCGGGTCCGCTCGCCGGCGCGTACGGCGCCGCACAGGGCAGCGGTCCGACCCAGAAGCACGTCCACTCCATCGTCCGCACCCCCAATGGCAACGACTACGGAAAGGAGCTCCTCAGGCAGCACTATCTGACGTCGCCGCACCACCAGTGACGCGGACGACGTAACCACCGATTCGGTTTTCTGTCATCGCGAGGGCCGCGCCCACG
>NZ_VJZC01000910.1 GCF_009377185.1 Streptomyces spongiae | reverse complement strand
ATCACCGGCAGCCCCACCAGATCGTTCCCAACTGGACGCCGCCACAGCGGCCGAAGCCCTGGGTGTGACTGAGCTCTTTCGAACGTTTGTTCGAATGCGTAACCCCGTGTCCGCGTCGTGTTTGGTTCGCCGGATGGTGCCTACCTGGTAAGACATGGTTCATGCGATGCGCGAGACAGAGCGAAAGTTCGAGGTCCCTTCCTCCTTCGATACCTCCTGGTTGCCCGAGCTGGAGCGTGTGGACGGTGTCACGTCGGTTGCCGAGCCGAGCCCTGAGGAGTTGGAGGCGGTCTACTACGACACCGACGACCTCCGCCTGTCCGGCTCCTCGGTCACGCTGCGTCGCAGGACCGGCGGCTCCGACGCCGGGTGGCACCTCAAGCTGCCCTTGGCGGGCGACGAGCGGGAGGAGGTCCAGTCGCATCTGACCGATGACGTCCCGGACCAACTGCTCGACCTGACCCTGTCCCGCACCCGCGGAGCGGAGCTGACCCCGTTGGTCCGCATCCGCACAACCCGCGAGGTACGGCAGCTCCTCGACGCCGAGGGCGCGCTCCGTGCCGAGCTGAGCATCGACGCCGTTCGTGCGGAGCCCTTGCGGGCGGAGGGCAGGCGTGCGGAGTGGACGGAGGTGGAAGTGGAGTTGGCGGAGGAGACCGACCCCGCCCTCATGGACGCCGTGGACAAGGAACTGCGCGAGAAGGGCATCGTTCGTGCGCAGTCGCCGTCGAAGCTCGCCCGGGCACTCGACGAGACGGTGGCGACCCCGGCCGGTGGGCCTGATCAGTCCGCCGGACCGGCCGGCGAACAGGTTCTTGCCTACGTGCGAGAGCAGATCCGCGTCCTCACCGCCCTCGACCCGGCCGTGCGGCGCGACCGGCCGGACTCCGTGCACAAGATGCGCGTCGCGTGCCGTCGCCTGCGCAGCTGTCTGCGCTCCTACCGGTCCGTTCTCGACCGCGATGTCACCGACACCATCCGCAAGGAGCTGAAGTGGCTGGCCGGCGAGCTGGGCGCCGAGCGCGATCAGGAGGTGCTGATGGAGCGCCTCACCCGGGACATCGAAGCCCAGCCCGAGGAACTGGTCCTCGGCCCCGTGGCCGCACGGCTACAGGTGTGGAACGTCGCCCACAGCACCGAGTCCCACCAGCGCACCCTCCACGTCCTGGGCTCGCACCGCTACCTGGCCCTGCTCGACTCCCTTGCCGCACTCGTGGAGGAGCCCCCGCTGCGCGCCAAGGCCGGTAAGGAAGCGGACAAGGTCATGGCCGAAGCGGTCCTCAAGGAGTTCGACCGCTTGGCCCGGCGCATGACCCCCGCCCTGGCCCTGCCACCGGGCCATGAGCGCGATGTGGCCCTGCACGAGGCCCGCAAGGCGGCGAAGAAGGTGCGCTACGCGACGGAGGCGGCCCGCCCGGCCCTCGGTAAGCCGGCCAAACGCCTGGGCAAGCGCGTCAAGGCGGTTCAGCGGGTCCTCGGCGACCACCAGGACAGCGTCGTGGCCCGGGGCACCATCAGGGACCTGGCGGTGGCGGCCCACACGGCGAGCGAGGCCAACTTCACCTGGGGCCTGTTGTACGGCAGGGAGAAAGCGGTCGCCGACACCAGGGAGCAGGAGTTGCCGGCGGTGTGGGAACGCGCCTCGGCCCCAGGGCTGCGCAAGCGACTCCGCCCGTGACGGCGGCACCCACCCGGCCTCCGGCAGCGCTCAGCCCCCCGCGGCTGCCCTTTCGGCGCGGGTCAGGGCGACGTCGAGGACGGCCAGGAGTGCGTCTCTGACCGAGCCCGTCTCCCGGGCGTCGAACACGAACAGTGGTACCTGCTCGGTCAGGTCCAGTGCCCACCGGACCTCGTCCAGGTCGTGCTCGATCTCCCCGTCGAACGCGTTGAGAGCGACGGCGAACGGGATGCTCTTGTGCTCGAAGTAGTCCACGGCCGCGTAGCAGTCGTCCAGGCGGCGGGTGTCCACGATCACCAGACCGCCGAGTGCTCCCTGGACCAGGTCGTCCCACATGAAGCCGAAGCGCTCCTGGCCCGGTGTGCCGAACAGGTACAGCTTCAGCGTGGGGTCGATGGTGAGGCAGCCGAAGTCCATCGCCACCGTGGTGGTGGTCTTGTGAGGAGTGTGCCTGAGGTCGTCCACGCCCGCGGCGACCTCGGTGATCGCGGCCTCGGTGGTGAGCGGCCGGATCTCGGAGATCGCGCCCACGGCGGTGGTCTTGCCCACCCCGAAGCCACCGGCGATGACCAGCTTGACCGGCAGTGGCGGCTGTTCAACCGCTGTTGCGGAGTGTGCCCCGTGAGTCGGGGACGGCACGAAGACCATCGATGACCCTTCGCAGTACGGAGATGTCCTGGGTTGTTGCGGCGTTCGGCACATAGACCGCCAGGTGGCCGGCGGCGCACAGGTCCTCGGCCAGCACCCGGACGACGTTGAGGTGCAGTCGCAGTCGGGCGGCCACTTCCGCCACCGACTGCGGGCGCCCGCAGCAGGCGACGATGTCGCGGTGCTCGAACGTGAGTGAGCGAAGGGCGGCGAGCCCGTCCGAGGTGGCCACGACCTGGCTTTCGAGCGGTAGCACGGACCGGGTGCCGTCGCCCGACACCCGTCCGGCGGTCAACAGGAACGGCCGGATCGCGGGTGCGCGGCCGGAGGTCTCCGGCGGGCCGTCCCCGTCCCCGCACTCGTCCCC
>NZ_VJZC01000909.1 GCF_009377185.1 Streptomyces spongiae | reverse complement strand
CCCCTGGGGATGGGACGGGTAGGGGCGGCGGGGGCGAGGAAAACCCCAGGGCACGTGCCCGCCCCGGCAGCCGAGTCGGGTCGGTTGCCACAGCCGTTAGGCTGGAGGGCGTGGCAGTCGTCGACGTATCCGAAGAGCTCAAGTCCCTCTCCTCGACCATGGAGTCGATCGAGGCCGTCCTGGACCTCGACAAGCTGAGGGCAGACATCGCCGTGCTCGAGGAGCAGGCGGCAGCGCCGTCCCTGTGGGACGACCCGGAAGCAGCACAGAAGATCACCAGCAAGCTGAGCCACCTCCAGGCGGAGGTGAGGAAGGCCGAAGCCCTCCGCGGTCGCATCGACGACCTCGGCGTCCTCTTCGAGATGGCCGAGGAGGAGGACGACCCGGACACCCGCGCCGAGGCCGAGTCCGAGCTCGCCGCCGTCAGGAAGGCGCTGGACGAGATGGAGGTCCGGACGCTGCTCAGCGGGGAGTACGACGCCCGTGAGGCGCTCGTCAACATCCGCGCCGAGGCAGGCGGCGTCGACGCCGCCGACTTCGCCGAGAAGCTCCAGCGGATGTACCTGCGCTGGGCGGAGCAGAAGGGCTACAAGACCGAGGTCTACGAGACGTCGTACGCGGAAGAGGCCGGCATCAAGTCGACCACCTTCGCCGTACAGGTGCCGTACGCCTACGGCACCCTCTCGGTCGAGCAGGGCACCCACCGCCTCGTGCGCATCTCGCCCTTCGACAACCAGGGCCGCCGTCAGACCTCGTTCGCCGGTGTCGAGATCCTTCCCGTGGTCGAGCAGACCGACCACATCGAGATCGACGAGTCCGAGCTGCGCGTGGACGTGTACCGGTCCTCGGGCCCCGGCGGCCAGGGCGTGAACACCACCGACTCCGCGGTGCGCCTCACCCACATCCCCACCGGCATCGTCGTCTCCTGCCAGAACGAGCGCTCACAGATCCAGAACAAGGCCACGGCCATGAACGTGCTGCAGGCCAAGCTCCTGGAGCGGCGCCGGCAGGAGGAGCAGGCCAAGATGGACGCCCTGAAGGGCGACGGCGGCAACTCCTGGGGCAACCAGATGCGTTCGTACGTCCTGCACCCGTACCAGATGGTCAAGGACCTGCGCACCGAGCACGAAGTCGGCAACCCGGAAGCCGTGTTCAACGGTGAGATCGACGGCTTCCTGGAGGCCGGCATTCGCTGGCGCAAGCAGCAGGAGAAGTAGCGCCGCACACGCCCGTCGCGACCAGGGTGTTTTATCGACATGGCAACTGCCGCTCATCGGGCGGCAGTTGCCTCTTGCGTGCGGGATGTCTGGGTTTTACGTCACGCTCACATCTCCTGCCCGAGGTCAAATGATGTTGAAGTGGACATTGCACGCGCAACGGCCTTGACGTTGCCATGAAAAGTGGGAAGGGTGCAGCGTGGCATGCGTATCTCTGGGGCGCATGTGACGCAGGGGGCTTGAGTGAGCGATCTGCCCCTGACGCCGTGGCCCCGACGCTGCCTACTGACGATGAGCTACTGGGGGTAGCAAGCACATGACCAAGAAGACGCGGATCCGCCTGGCGCGGGTGGCCGCAGGTGCCGTGATCGCGGCCGGCGCCTCGATGACCGCTGCGGGTGCCGCATCTGCCGCGGAGACGGACAACTGCCTGCTGGGCCTCCTCTGCACCGAGGCCCCGGCTCCGGACAACCCGGGTGACCCCGACAACCCCGGTGACCCGGGCGACGACCCCGGCAACCCGGACGACGGCATCGGCCTCCCGGACGCCCCGCCGGAGGCCGAGGAGCCGCCGGCGGGCGACCCGGTCGAGCCCCCCGAGGAGGAGGAGCCGCAGCCCGACAACCCGGGCAACGGCAGCGACAACGGGAACGGCAACAACGGCGGTGGCAACAACGGGGGCGGCAACAACACCGACCCCGACGGCGGCAGCGGCAGCAACGCCGACACCCAGGAGGAGGGCTCCTCCTCCCTGACCGACACCGGTTCGGACGTCTCCACCGGCACCAACACCAACACCTCGGCCCAGGCCCAGGGCACCGGTGACGAGCTCGCCGAGACGGGTGCCGCCGAGACCACGTTCCTGCTGGTCGGGGCCGCCACGATGATCGCCGGCGGTATCGGCTTCCGCCTGCTCCCCCGCCTGATGGGCGGCCGCGGCGGCGCCGCGGCCTGAGCCTGACGGCTCGCCGCACCGCAGTACGCACGAGAAGGGCCCGGAGCGCGTCGCTCCGGGCCCTTTCGTATGCCCTGGTGTTCTCGGTGCCCTGGGGCGCCCTACACCGTCTGGTGCGCCAGCAGCGCCACCGCCGCGATCAGCACGGCGAGCAGCGCGACCAGTGCCATCGGGTTCAGCCCCGCGAAGGGGCTCTCCTGCTGCAGCCGCTCGCGGCTGGCCCGGCAGACGGGGCAGCGGCCCTCACTCACGGGCGCCGCGCAGTTCGCGCACACCAACCGGTCGTACGTCATGCGCCTCGCCCTCCTTGCACACCACGCGTTCCTGTACTCAACGCTTCGGGGAAGTCAACAGTTCCCACCTCCACTGTGCCAGGTTCCTCCGGAAAGAGCGCGGGATCCCTGCGGGGGCTTGGTTTCTGCGCTCCGAGAGGGGTGTTTTGGGTTGATTCGCGGCTGCAGGTTGGTTGTGGTTGCTCGCGCAGTTCCCCGCGCCCCTTTCGGGGGCTTCGCCCCCGGACCT
>NZ_VJZC01000908.1 GCF_009377185.1 Streptomyces spongiae | reverse complement strand
GCCCGAGAAGCGAGTCTTCTCGGGCAGGCCCGCACCGCTGTGTTGGCTCCGGGTCACGAAGTCCAGGGCGCCACCATGGACCTCCAGGACCTCGTGCGCGGCTTGCGCGGCGGGACGTCGCCGGTGGTCAGCTCGTACACCGCGTCGTACATCTCCGCGTGCGCCGGAAGCCGCCACTGTCCTCGCATCTTGCGGTGAAGGTCGTGCAGCGCCGCGCTCGGATCGGTGCCGTACGCCAGGAAGCTGTAAATCGCCGCGATGGCGGGAGTGCGGCTCTCGCCCGCCACGCAGTGCAGCAGCACGCGCTTGCCCTCGCGGCGCAGTCTGAGCACCTCCCGGGCCGCCTGGTCCATGGCGTAGTGGAGGTTGGCGTTCTGGCCGTCCTTGTCGACCAGCCATACACGGTGGTGCTCAACGTCCGTGTCCATGAGGATCGGGCCGGTGCCGACGCGGCACAGGGACACCACGGCGTCCACCGGAGCGGGGCCCTCGCAGGTGGTCACAGCCAGGTTGCCAAGCCACAGGCCCGGGTCGTCCGGATGCAGTACGGTCCGGGCCCGGCGGGAAGCGGGCGGGGAGGGCACGCGCGGCGCCGAGGGCCAGCCGTCGGAGTCTTCCTGACCGTCCTGGGCGGTGAGGACGGCGAGCCGGACGAGATCGGGTGCTGTGTTGTGGGGCCGGCCGTTGACGGCCTGCTGCCACTCCAGCGGGATCGCCGAGCAGCCCCACCGGGCGCCGAGCAGCGACCCCGCGATCGCGGCCACGGTGTCCGTGTCGGTTCCGGCCCGCACGGCCGCCTCCAGGGCGAGCCGGAAGTGCTCGGCCGGGAAGCTGCCATCGGTGGGACTCAGTTCCGGGACGGCGGTGCGGGTGATCGCGGACCATGCGGCCTGGAGGGCGTGCACCACCCAGCCGTTGTGGGTGAAGTGGTGCGGCGGGTTGGCCTCCGCCTCGTCCAGCCGCGCCGCCCACATCCGCCGCCGGTCCTCGGGCAGGAGTTCCAGCCCTTCCCGGACGCCGTCGAAGGTGCCGTTCAGCACGGCCGCGCGGATGCCGGAGCACCACAGGACACAGGCATCGAGGCAGTCCGGGTCGGCGTGGGTGAGTTCGCTGACGGTCGCGGCAGCCTCCGCCATGGCCTGGGGGTCGTCGAGGTACGCCAGGGCGACGATGCCCGTGCGCATGAGGCTGCCGTTTCCGGCGCTGCGGGCGTGGGCGGCGGTGAAGCGGCGCGAGGCCTCCAGCATGACGGCCCCGGGGGCTCCCCGGCCCTGGCGGGCGGCGCTGAGGACGGATCGGGTCTGGGATCCGACGTCGCTCGCGCCGCCGCTGATCCAGCCGAGGAAGTTGGTGGCGATCGCGTCGAGCGCTTCCGCGTCACGCAAGTCCCGTCCGGTGGCCGCGACTTCGGCGATGCACGTGTGCATCTGCGTGTCGTCGGAGTACTCCCCGGGGGCGTAGGGGCCGAGGCCGCCGCCGATCATCCGAGGCTGCTGGTCGTCTCGGAGGCGGGGTTTGAACTCGTAGGGCACGCCGAGGGCGTCACCCACTGCCGCGCCGAGGAGGACACCGGCGGCCCGGTCGGTGCTCAGCGCGTCGAGACGCGGCGCCAGCGTCCAGAGGGGCTCGGTGTGGTGGGCGGGACGGACACGGGACATACGGGTCTCCTCACGAGGGGGCCAACGAGTGGGCCAGGGGGTACGGCTGGATGTGGAGAGCTGCTGGACCGCTCGGTCGCGGTAGATGCAAGCGTCGGCGGCCCGGACGCCTCTGTGGGATCCAGGCGTAGAGGGCGGGCTTGGCCCGCGCCGCCCTGAACTGCTGGAATCCCGGCTTCGTGTTAACAGCCTGACATGCCGACATCAAGCCGTCAATATTTCTTAACTATTTTTCTATATGTATCGTGTTCTTTGTTGCGGCAAGCGGTCGCGCCGGGAAGCGCGAGGCGGGACCATCACCAGCCGCGCTCCGCCGAGCACCGTTCCCACCACTGACGGCGTCAACGGCCCGCCCCCAGGGCCCCGTTGGCCCCTAGCGCCCTTTCCAGCCCTCCGATTCCTCACTGGAGTGACCGATGACGCCCTCGTGGCGCAGCATCCCCATGCCTTCCGATGTCGCCCAACTCCCCCGCAACAGTGCCGGGCGTCCGGTTCCCGGCAATATCGCCTGGTACGAGGCCGACGACGACGGTTCGCTCCTCGTTGCCCAGGACCACGAGTGGGGCGGGCACCTCACCTGCCAGTGCACGCCGGGGCGCGGCACACCTAGGTTCGGAGAGCAATGTCCGGTACGGCAGCGGGAGTTCATGCTCCAACGGAAGTGCGGCCTGTGCACTCGGCCCATCGATCCCACGGCCCAGCTGGTCTTCATCGGCGAGACCAACGCCCGGTACTACCTGGAGCCGCCGCTCCATGAACCCTGCGCCGCCTACGCTCTGCAGGTGTGCCCGGTATTGCACGAGAACGGCGAACGTACCGAAGTCGCACTCACCCAGTCGTACGCACTGGCGGAAGACCGGATCACGGACATGACGGACGAGCGCGCACTGCGGCGCTCCACGTTCCCCTTCGGCCACCCGTTCGCCCCGTACCTGGGGATCCTGGAGTTCTTCCTCGCCGTCCCGCACGACCCTGAGCGCCCGCTCGCCCCGGTGTGGCTGGCCGAGCGCGCGCCGCAGTTGCCGGCCTGAGGATCTCCCGCCCCGGAAGGACCC
>NZ_VJZC01000907.1 GCF_009377185.1 Streptomyces spongiae | reverse complement strand
CCCCAGCCCCCGCGTCCCCACCATCGACCTGCGGCCCTGGCTGTCCGGCGACCCGCAGGCACGCGGCGCCATCGCCCGCACGGTCGACGAGGCGCTCCAGACGGCCGGCTTCCTGCTGGTCACCGGTCATGGCGTGGACCCGGCGCTCCGGGCCCGCATCCGCGCGGCCGCCCGTGCCTTCTTCACCCTCCCCACCGCGGTCAAGCAGGCGTACGAGGCGAAGGTCGGCGGGCGCGGCTGGCTCGGCCCGGGCGCCGAGGCGAACGGCTACTCCGAGGGCACCGAGACCCCGCCGGACCTCAAGGAGTCCCTCACCTGCGCCACCCACGAGCCCTTCGACGACCCGGACATCAACGCGGAGTGGTACGCGCCGAACGTCTGGCCGTCGGAGGTACCGGAGCTCCAGCCGCTGTGCGAGGAGTACCTGACGAGGATGGCCGAGCTGGAGAACCACCTTCTCGCGCTGCTCGGCGAAGCCCTGGGCCTGGAACCGGACTTCTTCACCCGCCACATGGGCCACCCCACCTACGGCTTCAACATCAACTGGTACCCGGGCCGGGACGTCATCGGCCAGCCCGAGCCGGGCCAGTTCCGTATCGGCCCCCACTCCGACTTCGGCACGGTCACGATCCTCGACCGCCAGGCCGGCAAGGGCGGGCTCCAGGTGTACACGGACGAGGGCGGCTGGGAGGACGCGCCCTACGACCCGGACGCCCTCACCATCAACATCGGCGACCTGATGGCCCGCTGGACCGGCGACCGCTGGCGCTCCGGCCGCCACCGCGTCCTGCCGCCTCCGGCCGACGCCCCCGCCGAGGAGCTGATGTCCCTCGTCTACTTCGGCGAGTGCACCCCCGGTACGCGGGTCGAGTCCGTACCCGCACCGGTGGGCCGCGTGGCGTACGAGCCGGTGGACTCGCACGTGTACCTGCGTCAGAAGCTGGACTCGATCACGGTCGGCTGAACCGCGCCGCGGTGGCGGGCCGTCAGGAGGCGTACGTCTCCCGCAGCTCGCCGAAGCGGTCCGGTGTCCAGGACTCCCAGTCCACCGGATGGCCGTCGAGCGCCTCGGCCAGGTACTCCAGGTGGAGGTGCCAGGCAGCGAGGCAATCGCGGCGGAGTTCGTCGTCGCCGCGGACCTCGTTGGTGAAACGGAGCGTGGTGCCGCGCTCACCGTACGGTTCCACGTGAAACCGGATCCGCCCCTGGAAGCCCTCCAGGGTGTACTCGGCGACCCGCTCGACGTCCCAGGCGGTGATCCTGCCGGGGACGGGGACGGCCTCGCCCTCCGGGCCCGTGTTCAGCCAGCGCAGCGCGACGGCGCCGCCGAGGCGTGGTTCGAAGACGTCCGCGGCGGCCAGCCAGGTACGGAGCCCCTCACCGTGGCCGGCCACCACGGGCCACACCCGCTCCACGGGGTGGGGCAGGTGCAGCGTGAAGTGCAGCGTGTGCGTCTCTCCCTCGGTCCGGCTGGTGCCCGGTTCGATGACCTTGTCCATGGCACCAGCCTGCCGCCTGACCGGGGGCGACGCACCCGGATCAGACGCCCGCGTACGAGTGCTTGCCCGTCACGAAGAGATTGACGCCGTAGTAGTTGAACAGCCAGCAGGCGAAGGCGATGAGCGCGATGTACGCGGCCTTGCGACCCTTCCAGCCGGCCGTGGCGCGGGCGTGCAGGTAGCAGGCGTAGGCGACCCAGGTGATGAAGGCCCAGGTCTCCTTCGGGTCCCAGCCCCAGTAGCGGCCCCACGCGTCGCCCGCCCAGATGGCGCCCGCGATGATCGTGAACGTCCACAGCGGGAAGACGGCGGCGTTCACGCGGTACGCGAACTTGTCGAGGGACGCCGATGCGGGCAGCCGCTCCAGCACGGAGGTCGCGAACCGGCCGGGCTTGCCGTCCGTCGCGAGCTTGTTCTCGTACGAGTCCTTGAACAGGTAGAGGATCGTGCTGACCGCGCCCACGTAGAAGACGGCACCGCAGAGGATCGCGGTCGAGACGTGGATGTACAGCCAGTACGAGTGGAGGGCGGGAACCAGCTGGTCGCTGGCGGTGTACAGGACCGTGACGGCGACACCGAGGTCGAGGAGGACCGTCGTGATCAGCGGGAGGCCGAGCCAGCGGATGTTCTTCCTCAGCGCCAGGAAGGTGAGGTACACCCCGATGGCGACGGTGGAGAAGGTGATGTTGAACTCGTACATGTTGCCCCACGGCGCCCGCTGCACCGACAGGGCGCGGGTCAGCACGCCGCCCGCCTCGATGGCGAAGGCGAGCACGGTGAGGGACACGGCGATACGGCCGTAGAGGTCACCCTGCTCGTCGCCCCCGTGTGCGCCGGGCCCGTCCGGCACGTCCCGTGCGCCGGCTGCCGCCCGCACGACCACCTGGGGCCGCTCCAGCACGGCGGTGCCGCCGGCGTTCTTCACGGTCACGGCGGGCGCGCCGGGCTTCTTGGCACCGTCGGCGGTGAGCGCGGCGGCCGTACGGCCCACCTTGCTGCGGCTGCCGAAGAGCCACTCGGCGATGTGTGCGAAGAAGGCCAGCGTGTAGACGGCCATCGCGGAGTAGATCAGCACGTTGCTGATGCTGGCGAGGTTCTCGTTGGTCCCTGCGGCCAGCTCGGTCGCGGCGGCGAGAGTCACGGGTTCTCAGCCCCTTCGGCAGGTACGACTTGGGGATCGGGGTGGGTTTTCCTGGCGCCCGGCTCCGGGGAGGGG
>NZ_VJZC01000906.1 GCF_009377185.1 Streptomyces spongiae | reverse complement strand
TCCCAGCCCCCAACCCCCACCCGCGACACGCGCATCGGACACACGACAGCGCACCACCGGCACGACTGGCGCCACCGTCGCCCCTGGCACCACCGGCACCGCTCGCATCACCGCCTCGGAAGGAAACGCCGTGACCGTCGGCATCGAACTCCCGCACGTCCCCGTCCCACTGTCCCGTCTCGTCCTGGGCACGATGACCTTCGGCGACACCGCGGACCGGACGACGGCCGCGTCCATGCTGGACGCCGCGCTCGACGCGGGCATCACCGGCGTGGACACCGCCAACGGCTACGCGGGCGGCGAGAGCGAACGCATCCTCTCCGAGCTCCTGCCCGGCCGCCGTGACCGGATGGTCCTCGCCACCAAGGCCGGCATCCCGCACCCCGACCAGGGCGACCACGCGCCGCTCTCCCCCGAGGGACTGCGCGCCGCGCTCGACGGCAGCCTGGGGCGTCTGGGCACCGACCACGTCGACCTCTTCTACCTGCACCAACCGGACCGTGCGACGCCGGCCGCCGAAACCCTGGCGACCGTCGCCGAGTTCGTACGGGAGGGCAAGGTCCTCGCGCTCGGCGTCTCCAACTTCGCCGCCTGGCAGATCGCCGAGCTCAGCCGCGTGGCCGACGAGGTCGGCGCGCCCCGCCCCGTCGTCGCCCAGCAGTTGCACAACCTTCTCGCACGGCGCGTCGAGGAGGAGTACACCGAGTACGCGGCGGCAACCGGTCTGCGGACCATGGTCTACAACCCGCTCGGCGGCGGCCTGCTCACCGGCCGCCACACCTTCGAACAGGCCCCGGACAGCGGCCGTTTCGGCGACTCCAAGCTGGCCGCGATGTACCGCGCGCGCTACTGGAACGAGGACCTGTTCCGTGCCGTCACCGACCTCACCCGTATCGCCTCCGACGCGGGCCTGCCGCTGACCGCCCTCGCCCTGCGCTGGCTGCTGTCCCGCCCCTCCACCGACGCTCTGCTGCTCGGCGGTTCGAAGGTCGAGCATCTCAAGGCCAACATCGCCGCCGCTGCCGAGGGAGAGCTGCCCGCCGAGGTGCTGGCCGCCTGCGACGAGGTGGGCGCCCGCCTGCGCGGCCCGATGCCCGCCTACAACCGCTGAGACCTCCCACCCCGACCGTTACGGAGACTTCCATGGCCACCGGCCGCACCTCAGCCGAGTTCACCGCCGCCCTGCGCGCCCGCGAGCGGCTCATAGGCTACTGGTCCCTGCTCGACTCGCCGATCGCCGCCGAGCGCCTCGCCCGCGTCGGCTACGACTACCTCGCCTTCGACGCCCAGCACGGACTCTTCGGCTACCAGGGCATGCTGAACAACCTCCTGGCCACCGACACCAAGGGCAGCACCGCCGTCGGCATGGTGCGTGTGGAGGCCAACGACCTCACGTACATCGGCAAGGCCCTCGACGCGGGCGCGACCGGCGTCATCGTCCCGCTGATCGACAACGCGCGGGACGCCGCCGACGCCGTCGCCGCCGTCCGCTACCCTCCGCTGGGCCGCCGCTCGTACGGGCCGATGCGCGCCCAGCTCCGTATCGGACCCAACCCGGCCGACACCCACGAGCAGACTGCCGTCCTCGCGATGATCGAGACGGCCGACGGCCTCGCCAACGTGGAGGAGATCTGCGCGACGCCCGGCCTCGACGGCATCTACGTCGGCCCGTCCGACCTGCGCCTGGCCATCGGCGGCGCGACGTCCACCGACCCGTCCGTCCAGGAGGAGTTCGAGCAGGCCCTGGCCCGTATCAGCAAGGCGGCCGAGGCGGCGGGCATCGCGGCCGGCATCCACAACGCCGACGGGGCGAGCGCGGCCCGCCGCCTCGCCGAGGGCTGGACGTTCGCCTCGGTCGCGGCCGACGTAGTCCACCTGCAGCAGGTCGCCACGTCCCACCTCGACGCGGCGCGCGGCGGGGCGTGCTGATGCCGACCACGCTCATCACCACGCCCACCTTCGCACGGCATTCGGCGCGCCCCTGGCAGATCCTCGACGAGGCCGGGGCGGGACCGCTCCGCCCGTGCGCCGACGCGGCCCTGCCCACCGCCGAACTCCTCACCCACGCCGCGCAAGCGGACGCCCTGATCGTCGGCATGGACCCCATCACCGCCGAGCTACTGGACGCCGCCCCCCGCCTCAAGGTGATCGCCAAACACGGCGTCGGCGTGGACACCATCGACGTGGCCGCCGCCCACGCCCGCGGCATACCGGTCGTGTGCGCACCGGGCAGCAACTCCCGCGCGGTGGCCGAGTACACCTTCGGCCTGCTGCTGTCGGCGACGCGCTCCCTCACCGCCTCGCACACCGCGGTGGCGGCGGGCGGCTGGCCGAAGCTGTTCGGCCCCGAACTGCACGGCAAGACGCTGGGCATCGTCGGCTTCGGCCGCATCGGCCGCCTGCTCGCCGGCTACGCCCTCGCCTTCGGGATGCGTGTGCTCGCCCACGACCCGTACGTCTCCGGCGACGACGTCCGCGCGCAAGGCGCCGAACCGGCCGCCCTCGACGACCTGCTGGCCCGCGCCGACGCCGTCAGCCTGCACACCCCGCCCGACCCGTCGGGCACGCCGCTGCTGGACCGCGCCCGCCTCGCGGCGATGCGGCCGGGCGCGATCCTCGTCAACGCGGCGCGCGGCGGCCTCATCGACCAGAGCGCGCTCGCCGCCCTGCTGCGTTCCGGGCACCTCGGGGCAGCGGCCCTCGACGCCTTCAGCACCGAACCCCTG
>NZ_VJZC01000905.1 GCF_009377185.1 Streptomyces spongiae | reverse complement strand
CCGCGAACCCCACCACCGTCGTACGGCATACGCGGCCGCCCCCACGCCCAGGACGGCCGCCCCCACGGCCACGGACACCCCGGGCAGCGCGAACGCCAGCGTGACGCAGCCGACGAGCCCGACCACCGGTACGACCCGCGCCAACGGGGCCGGACTCAGCGTCCAGGCCGAGGCGTTGGCCACGGCGTAGTACGCGAGCACACAGAAGGAGGAGAAACCGATCGCGCCCCGCACGTCGGTGGTGGCGGCCAGGACGGCGACCACCGTCCCGACGGCCAGCTCGGCTCGGTGCGGCACCCGGAAGCGTGGATGCACGGCGGCCAGGGCGCCGGGCAGATGCCGGTCGCGGGCCATGGCGAGCGTCGTCCGGGAGACCCCCAGGATGAGCGCCAGCAGCGACCCCAGCGCGGCCACGGCGGCACCGACCCGCACCACGGGAACGAGGCCCGGCACGTCGGCGGCCCGCACCGCGGCGGCCAGCGGCGCCGAGGCCTCGCCGAGCCCGTCGGCCCCCAGCACGGAAAGGACGGCGACAGCGACAGCGGTGTACACCACGAGTGCGATGCCCAGCGCCAGCGGGATCGCGCGGGGGATGGTGCGAGCCGGATCCCGCACCTCCTCACCGAGGGTCGCGATCCGCGCGTACCCGGCGAACGCGAAGAACAGCAGGCCGGACGCCTGAAGCACCCCGTCGGCCCCGGACGGGAGCCCGATGTCCAGCCGACCGGCATCGGACTCCCCGGACCCGAGACACACGACCACCACGGAAGCGAGGACCGCCAGCACCACCGTCACGATCGTCCGCGTCAGCCAGGCGGACTTCTGGATGCCGCCGTAGTTCACGGCGGTCAGCGCCACCACGGCCGCGACGGCCACGGCATGCGCCTGACCAGGCCAGACGTACGCGCCCACGGTGAGCGCCATCGCCGCGCACGAGGCCGTTTTGCCGACGACGAACGACCAGCCCGCCAGGTACCCCCAGAAGTCCCCGAGCCGCTCGCGCCCGTACACGTACGTGCCACCCGAGGCGGGGTGGATCGCCGCCAGCCGTGCCGATGACATGGCGTTGCAGTAGGCGACCACGGCGGCCACCCCGAGACCGAGAAGGAGTCCCGATCCGGCCACGGTCGCCGCCGGTCCCAGGGCGGCGAAGATGCCCGCCCCGACCATCGATCCCAGACCGATGACCACGGCGTCGCCGACCCCGAGGGTCCGCCGCAGGCTGGTGTTCGAGCCAGGCTGTGTCATGGCCCGCACCCTACTGACCAGTGCAACCGGCAGCCGCAGCCGAGACGTCCTCCATCACACCGGGGACCGGCATCACCAGCACCACGCACACGCGTCCCAGGTAAGACAAGTGACAGATGCGACAGGTGTGAAAACCACCTGGCCGGAGCAGGAGTACAGCGCAAACACAGAACGGAAGGGCAGGTTCACGGCATGACCATCATCAGCTGGATCATTCTGGGGCTGTTGGCCGGAGCCATCGCCAAGTTCCTGCTGCCGGGACGCGACCCGGGCGGATTCATCGGCACGACCCTCATCGGTATCGCGGGCGCGTTCATCGGTGGCTGGATATCGGCCCGTTGGATGGACCACCCCATCAACAAGGACTTCTACGACGGCACCACCTGGGCCGCGGCCATCGGCGGCTCCCTCGTGCTGCTGGTCGCCTACCGCATACTCTTCGGCCACTCGCGCCGCTGATCACCTGTTTCGAGCCCGCAGCCAGCAGGCGAGAGGGCCGGTCCGGCGTCATCAGGTGCCGGACCGGCCCTCATCGTGTCTGACACGGGCGAGCCTGCCGCGCAGCGCGGGTCTCCCGCCGTGCGGACGACCAACGGCCCTTCGGTGGCGCTCAGTTGCTCACCGTCGACCTCGTTCGGCTCACCGGTAGTTCACGAACTGAAGGGCGAAGTCGAAGTCCTTGCCCTTCAGGAGGGCGATCACGGTCTGCAGGTCGTCGCGGCTCTTGGAGCTGACCCGGAGCTCGTCACCCTGCACCTGGGCCTTCACACCCTTCGGGCCCTCGTCACGGATGATCTTCGCCACCTTTTTGGCGTTCTCCTGGGAGATGCCCTCCTCGATCGACGCGAAGATCTTGTACTCCTTGCCGGAGAGCTGGGGCTCGCCGGCGTCCAGCGCCTTCAGGGAGATGCCGCGCTTGATCAGCTTGGACTGGAAGACGTCGAGGATCGCCTTCACCCGGTCCTCGGAGTTCGCCTCCATCAGGATCTTCTCGCCGGACCACGAGATCGAGGCACCCACGCCCTTGAAGTCGTAGCGCTGCGAGATCTCCTTGGCGGCCTGGTTGAGGGCGTTGTCGACCTCCTGCCGCTCGACCTTCGAGACGATGTCGAAACTGGAGTCGGCCATGTCCTGTGGCTCCTTGTATCAGGGGTGCGAATCGAGTGCGTATCGGCGTGCGGGGGCGGTCGCCGAACCCGGCGTCTGTCCCGGGCCGCATCCGCACAAGCCTAGCCACCCCCTCCCCTCGGAGCGCAGATCAATCGGGTGGCGAAGCACCCCCGAGCATCAGGTATCGTTTACGTCGTTGCCACGGAGCACCGCCAAAAGGCGGTTCAATGGGCGACAACCCCCGGCGGTGTGCCCGAGCGGCCAAAGGGAGCAGACTGTAAATCTGCCGGCTCAGCCTTCCCAGGTTCGAATCCTGGCGCCGCCACACGGAAACAAGGGGCCCGTGACCTGCTAGAACAGCAGGTCAC
>NZ_VJZC01000904.1 GCF_009377185.1 Streptomyces spongiae | reverse complement strand
CAGGTTCGGTGCCCGCCCGCTGCCGTGAAGAGCTGTCGTAGAGACAGTCGATCGCCGCGTCAGTACGGCCAGATCGGCGGTTCGCTCACGAAGGGGCCGCCGAGGTAGGCGTGCGCCACGTTTTCCGGGTCCAGCTCGCCCTGCTCCGCGATCAGCTTCTCGGCGAACGACTCGGAGTCGTCCTGCGGCTCGTACCCGAGGGCGCGGGCGGTGGTGAGGTCCCACCACAGGCGGGTGTTCGCGGAGGAGCCGTACACGACGGTGTGCTCGACGCCCTGGGCTGTCAGCGCGGCGTGGAACAGACGGGCGCCGTCCTCGGGGCTCATCCAGACCGACAGCATGCGTACGCTCGACGGCTCCCTGAAGCAGGAGCCGATGCGTACGGACACGGTCTCCAGGTCGTGCTTGTCCCAGTAGAACTGGGCCAGGTCCTCGCCGAAGGACTTGGACAGGCCGTAGAAGGTGTCGGGGCGGCGCGGGGTGTCGACCGGGATCAGGGGGTCGTCGCCCTGGGGTCGGGGGGTGAAGCCGACGGCGTGGTTGGAGGAGGCGAAGACGATCCGCTGGACGCCCTCCTCGCGGGCGGCCTCGTACAGGTTGTACGTCCCCTCGATGTTCGCCTTGAGGATCTTCTCGAAGGGGGCTTCCAGGGAGATGCCCGCGAGGTGGATGATCGCGTCGACGCCCCGGACGGCCTCCCGCAGGGCGTCCCGGTCGGCGAGGTCCGCCGTGATCGCGTCGGGCTCGCCCTCGACGGGCCGGACGTCGAGGAGGCGGAGCGTGTAGCCGTACTCCGGGAGCAGCTCCCGCATGAGGGTGCCGAGGCCGCCGGCGGCGCCGGTGAGCAGAACGGTGCGGGGAGCGGTGCGGGCGGCGGGCATCCTCGGTCTCCTTGAATCACCGGATGTGCGCATGTGCGTACGGTATTCACATTCGTGGACACGCTAAGGAGTCCTGGTCACGTGCGTCAAGGGGGACGCGAACCCGGTGAATCCGCTGGTGTGTTACGGGTTGCCGCGCTTGACCGGCCCGAAGGGGGCGGCTTAGCGTGGGCGAGTTCAGAAATATGGACACTGATCAGAGACGTAGACCCTAGAGATTCAGCCTTCAGAGACATGGACTTGGGAGAGCCCGTGACCTCAGCCCCCCTCGCCGCCCGGCTCACCATCCCCAGCGGGCCGCTGTTCTTCCCCGTCACGGCCTACGGCCCGGACGGCGCGGTCGACCTGGACGCGTTCCGCACGCACGTCCGCCAGGGTGTCGACGCCGGTGCCGCCGCCGTCTTCGCGTGCTGCGGCACGGGCGAGTTCCACGCGCTCGCGCCCGAGGAGTTCCAGGCGTGCGTCCGCGCCGCCGTCGAGGAGACCGCGGGCCGGGTGCCGGTCGTGGCGGGCGCGGGGTACGGCACCGCGCTCGCCGTACGGTACGCGCGGCTCGCCGAGGAGGCCGGGGCCGACGGGCTGCTCGCCATGCCGCCGTACCTCGTGCAGGCGGCGCAGGAGGGCCTGCTGCGGCACTACCGCGAACTGGCGGCGGCGACGGCGCTCCCGGTGATCGTCTACCAGCGCGACAACGCCGTCTTCACGCCCGAGACGGCGGTCGAACTCGCCCGCACGGAAGGCGTCATCGGCTTCAAGGACGGCCTCGGCGACCTGGACCTGATGCAGCGCATTGTGAGCGCCGTACGCAGCGAGGGCCTGGGCGAGTTCCTGTACTTCAACGGCCTGCCGACGGCCGAACTGACGGGGCTCGCGTACCGGGGCATCGGCATCACCCTGTACTCGTCCGCGGTGTTCTGCTTCGCACCGGAGATCGCCCTCGCCTTCCACAAGGCGTTCAACGAGGGCGACGACGCCACGGCCGAGCGCCTGCTGGACGGCTTCTACCGGCCGTTCGTCGAACTGCGCGCCCAGGGGCGTGGCTACGCGGTGTCCCTGGTGAAGGCCGGGGTACGGATGCGCGGACTCGACGTCGGGGAGGTGCGGCCCCCGCTGCACGAACCGACCGAGGACCATGTCAAGCAGCTCGCGCAACTCATCGAGCGCGGGTACGCGCTGCTCGACTCCTAGAGGAGGACATGTGAAGGCGTCGGCGTTCGTCTACCCCTGGGACGTCAACGGGGACCCGGCGGCCGGGGAGTTCATCGCGGGACTCGGGGTGCGGCAGGCGACGCTCGCCTCCGCGTACCACTCCACGCGCGCGCTCACGCCCCGGCACCCCCGGCACCGGATCGTCACGGCCGAGCACGCCGCCGTGCTGTACCCGCCCCAGGAGGCGCGGTGGTCGGGGCGGCGGCTGCGGCCGTACACCGCCGGGGAGTGGGCGCCCGGCGACGCGTACGGCGAGGCGGCCGAGGCGCTGGCGGCCGCCGGTCTGGAGGTGCACACCTGGGTCGTGCTCGCGCACAACTCCCGGCTGGGCGCCGAGTTCCCGGACACGTCCGTGGTCAACGCCTACGGCGACCGGTACGCGTGGGCGCCGTGTATCGCGCAGCCGGAGACCCGGGAGTACCTGGTGGATCTGGCCGTCGAGGCGGCCGTGCGGCCGGGGGCGCGGGGCACGGAGCTGGAGTCGCTGGGCTGGTACGGGCTCCCTCACCTCCACGCGCACGACAAGACCGGTGGGGTCGCTCTCGGGGACGCCGGGACCTACCTGATGTCGCTGTGCTTCTGCGGGACGTGCCGGGAGGGGTACGGGGCGCAGGGGCTCGACGCCGACGAGTTGGCGG
>NZ_VJZC01000903.1 GCF_009377185.1 Streptomyces spongiae | reverse complement strand
GCCCATGACCACTGGACGGCCGCTTCATGTGTGCCGGGTGCCGTCGTCAGCGCTTCTCCCGCAGCGAGTGCAGGTGCGCGCTGGAGCGGCGGGCGAAGGTGAACGACTCGGTGGGGTTGTCGTGTTCGGCCTGCCAGTGGTGGGCGAGGCGGTGGCCCTTGAGGCGGGTGACCGCGGATATGAACCGCTTGTAGTCGATGTCTCCGTCGCCGACGTCGACCATGTTGTAGCCGTACTCGCTCGACGGGTCCCTCTCGCCGTCCTTCACGTGGAAGAGCGGGTAGCGGTTGGGGCGCCTGAGGACATAGTCGAGCGGCTCGAAGGGCGCGGGTGTGCCGTCGGGCCGCTTGGAGAAGCGGAACTGACCCACGTAGGCCCAGTAGATGTCCATCTCCAGGTAGACGAGGTCGGGGTCGGTCTCGGCGAGCAGCACGTCGTAGAGACGGACGCGGGGCTTGTCGGTGGCGAAGGAGAACTCCTCGGAGTGGTTGTGCTGGTAGAACTTCATGCCCCGCGCCTTGGCCGCCGCGCCGTAGGTGTTGAACTCCTCGGCTGCGCGCTTCCACGCGTCGACGGTCGAGCCGTAGCGGAACGGGCCGGAGGCGGTGCCGATGTGCTTGAGGCCGAGGGCCTGGGCGTCGTCGAGGACCTTGTTCAGGTTCTGCGCGAAGGTGTACGCGTTCGGGTCGCTGGAGTAGTAGCCGACGTGGCTACCGATCGGGTTCAGGCCGTGGTCGCGGGCCAGGCGCTTGAGCTGGGCGAGCGTGATGGGGCCCGCGGAGCCCTGGGTGTAGCCGGCGAACTCGACCTCGTCGTACCCGTACTTCTCCAGTTCGGCGAAGACCGGCGCGAAGCCGAGCGTGGAGACCTTGTCGCGCAGGGTGTACAGCTGGATGCCGAGCCGTCCGGGCGGCAGAACAGGTCGGCCCCGGCCCGCGGCGCCGGTCGTGGCGGAGGTGGCGGCCGTGGCGGGAGCCGCGGTCCCACCGAGCAGTGCCGCGGCGGTGGCACCCGCGGCCACGCCCAGCATGCCTCTTCGGCTGAGGCGGTGGGAGAGTTCGGGATCGTGGTTCTTGCTGGTGGCGGTCGTGCGGCTCGGTCGCATCAAGCGGCTCATGCCTGGAACTCCTCGGTGTCGGAGGGCGTTGTCAGTGGTGAGTGCTTCACTTGTGATCAGTTGGAAGACCCAGTCGGAAAGGACTGGTCGGGTGGGACCGCGGGCCATGGCGTGCCCGTTCGGCGCCGATCAGTCGAGACCGGCGAGGTGGAGCAGGAGTGGTTTCACATCGGTGGCCGCGAGGCGGCCGCCGACAGCGCGGGGGGTGGAGCAGATGATGAGCGGACCGTCGTCGTCGCTCGTGGGAAGGCGGCCGTGGCTGCCGCGAATAGGTGACGGGTCCAGGGGCACGACCGCCATGCGGTAGCGCATGCCGAGTTTCTTGCGGGCGAGCGCTGTGGCCGCCTTGAGTTTCACGTACGGGTCGAGCGGATCCATGAACAACTCGACCGGGTCGTAGCCAGGTTTGCGGTGGATCTCGACGAGCCGCGCGAAGTCGGGTGCGTGGGCGTCGTCGAGCCAGTAGTAGTACGTGAACCAGGCGTCCGGCTCCGCGACGGCGACGAGTTCGCCGGAGCGCGGGTGGTCCAGGTGGTGGGTCTTCTTGCCCTCGTCGTCCAGGAGTTGCTCGATGCCGGGCAGGTCGGCGAGTGCTGTCCTGGTCGCCTCCAGGTCCTCTGGGTGGCGTACGTAGACGTGGGCGATCTGGTGGTCGGCGACCGCGAAGGCACGGGAGGCCATCGGGTCGAGGTACTCCATGCCGTCCTGCGTGTGGACCTCGAGGAGCCCTGCGCGGCGCAGTGCGCGGTTGATGTCGACGGGGCGGTTCACACGCGTGATGCCGTACTCGGACAGTGCGACGACGGTACGGCCTTCCTGATGGGCCTCGTCGAGGAGCGGGGCGAGCGCGGTGTCCAGGTCGGTGGCCGCTTGGAGGGAGCGCGGGTCGTCGGGGCCGTGGCGCTGCAGGTCGTAGTCGAGATGAGGGAGGTAGCAGAGGGTCAGGTCCGGATGGCGGGTGCGGTTGATGTGGCGGGTCGCTTCGATGATCCATCGGCTGGAGAGGAGGTCGGCGCCGGGACCCCAGAAGTGGAAGAGCGGGAACGTGCCCAGTTTCTCGGTGAGTTCGTCGTGCAGGGCCGGGGGCCGGGTGTAGCAGTCGGGTTCCTTGCGGCCGTCGGAGTAGTAGATCGGACGGGGGGTGACAGTGATGTCGGTGTCGGCGCCCATGGCGTACCACCAGCAGATATTGGCGACCGTGTAGCCGGGGTGGGCGCGGCGGGCGGCGTCCCACAGCTTGTCGCCGGCGACGAGGCCGTTGTGCTGGCGCCAGAGCAGGACGTCACCGAGTTCGCGGAAGTACCAGCCGTTGCCGACGATGCCGTGCTCGGCGGGGAGCGTGCCGGTCAGGAACGTGGACTGGGCGGCGCAGGTGACGGCGGGCAGGACGGTGCCGAGGTGGGCACGGGAGCCTGACCGGCCGAGCGCCTTGAGATGGGGCATGTGGTCGAGGAGCCGGGGGGTGAGGCCGACGACGTCCAGGACGAGGAGAGGAGTGGGCCCCGCTTCGGTGTGAGGGGTCACGGGAGCTCCTTGAGGCCGAGGTCCGTCAACAGGTCGCGGGCGAGGGCGAGTTCAGCAGCGATGCCCTCGGCGAGCTGGGTGCGGCCGCGGGGACGCAGC
>NZ_VJZC01000902.1 GCF_009377185.1 Streptomyces spongiae | reverse complement strand
GGGTAGTGGGGCACCGGGCGGGCCCGGCCGGGACTGACGGTCTGCTGGACGGGGCTACACGGCCATGCCGTACACGATGGTGAAGAGCGTGCCCAGTGAACCGATGATGAAGACACCGGTGAGGCCCGCGACGATGAGGCCCTTGCCCTGTTCGGCGCTGAAGGTGTCGCGGAGGGCCGTCGCGCCGATGCGTTGCTTCGCCGCGCCCCAGATCGCGATGCCGAGGCAGAGGAGGATGGCGACCGCCATCACGACCTCGATCATGACGCGCGCCTCGTTGCCCAGGCTGCCGAAGGGGCCCCAGTCGGGGGCAATTCCGCCGATGATGGTGGTGATGTCGCCCTTTTCGGCCGCAACGAACATGTAAGTCACCGCCCCTAGTGGGTAGTTCTGCACCCTCTACACGGGTGCGCAGAGGTCGGGCCCATTGTCGCCGACAATTCCACCGTCGTATGTCGACTTGGCGTCATTGGTTGGCGGGTTTCGTACGGATCACTTGCGAGGGGTCGCAGTGTCACTCTGTGTATCACGGTAGGTTACGTCGAGCAACGAGGTCGAACCGGAACCTGTGGTGTGGTTCCGTCGTTAACCATCCTTTGTGTCCTGACGGTGTTTCGAGTGTGCCGGATGGGGAGGTGGGACGCGCGTGCGGGGTGGCGGGAAGCCGCAGGCTTTGGCCAGAACTGGACGCTGTCGTGCTCGCGATCGCGTCACGCACGGAGCGGGCCGCAGCCCTGTACCGGCTGCGGCCCGCTCGATGTGTTGTGCGGTGTCTCGTGCTGTGTCGTGCTGTGCGGTGCGTCAGCCGGTGAAGGCGTCCACCCCCTGGGGCGTACCCCAGCCGGTCGGGCCGTCGTAGCCGGAGCGGGCGGTGCAGAAGTAGGTGGTGGAGCAGCTGCCGTTGCTGCCGGAGGTCACGTCGTTCAGGGCCGACGTGCCGGCCGACTCGTAGGGGAACCGCGCCGGGTAGGAGCTGGAGGACGGGGTGCCCGCGAGGGCGTAGACCGAGGCGATGATGGGGGACGAGGCGCTGGTGCCGCCGTAGGTCGCCCAACCCTCGCCGTCGGCGCCGTAGGTGTCGTAGACCGAGACGCCGGTGGCCGGGTCGGCGACCGCGGAGACGTCGGCGATCATGCGCTTCGAGCAGCTCGTGTCGGTCTGCCAGGAGGGCTTCGCGTCGTAGGAGGAGCAGCCGGAGCCGGTGCCCTCACTGCTGCTCGTCGACCAGACCTTCTCGGTCCAGCCGCGGGAGGAGGAGGACGTGGACAGTGCCGTACCGCCCACCGACGTCACGTACTTCGACGCCGCCGGGTACTCCGCGCCGTAGCCGCTGTCGCCCGCGCTGACCGTGATGGCGACGCCCGGGTGGTTGAAGTACGAGGAGTCGTACGAGGTGTCGGAGGAGGACTCGGAGCCGCCGTAGCTGTTGGAGACGAACTTCGCGCCCAGGGTCACCGCCCTGTTCACCGCCGTGCCGAGGTTGGCCATGGAGGAGGACTTGGCCTCGACCAGGAGGATGTTGCAGTTCGGGCAGGTCGCGCTGACCATGTCCAGGTCGAGGGAGATCTCGGTCGCCCAGCCGCTGTCGGCGGTGGGGAGCGAGGTGGTCGAGCCGGTCTGGCTGACCTTCTTGAAGCAGCCGTTGGAGGTCGTGCAGGCCGGGAGGCCGTACTCGGAGCGGTAGGCGGCGAGGTCCGACTCCGCGTTCGGGTCGTCGTACGCGTCGACGATCGCGATCGTTTCGCCGGAGCCGTTCGAGGTGGCGGCGGCGGTCAGGCCGTAGGCGTCCTGGAGGTCGCTGGGGCCGTAGCCGGAGGGGGAGGAGGCGTCGGCGGCCTTGGGGGTCACGCCCTTCCTGGCCGCTTTCTCCAGCTGGAAGGCGGTGGTTCCGCCGGTGACGCGGAGCGCGTTGCAGGCCATCTCGCCCTTCTTCGAGGGCGTGGCGCAGGAGCGGGTCCAGGTGACGTGGGGCTTGGTGGTGTGCGCGGTGCTCGTGGTCGCCGCCGTCGCCTGGGTGGTGACGCCGAGGCCGGCGAGGACGAGGGCCGCCACGGCGGCGGCGGCGCCGCTGACGCGGTGCCATCTGCGGCGGGTGGCCGGGGTGTTCGGTCTCGTGTGGGGTGCGGTACGCAACGTAAGCCTCCTGGGAGTGGGGTGACAGGGGCGGTGCGGGTGGGTGCCGCCGGTACGGAGTCCCCGGCGGCGGGCGGCCCGCGGATGACCATCTACTGTCGGGTACGCGACAACAAGACCGGTTCCGGAATCCTGACCCCCGCATTGCCGAAGCGCGCCGACGGCTTACTGATCGATGGCCGCGGGATGGAGCGGCGCTGGCTGTGGCTTGACCCGGCGCACAGGTGGCTCACAGGTGGTGCATGTGTGTTGCATGTGCGGTGAAGGCGGGCGAGGCACGTGTGGTGACGCTGGGCCAGACGTACGACTCCACCGTCGAGGACGTCTGGGACGCCTGCACCAACCCCGAGCGCATCCCCCGCTGGTTCCTGCCCGTCTCCGGGGAACTGCGCCTCGGCGGCCGGTACCAGCTGCAGGGCAACGCGGGCGGCACGATCGAGCGCTGCGAGCCTCCCCGGGGCTTCGGCGCGACCTGGGAGTACGACGGGAACGTCAGCTGGATCGAACTCCGGCTGGCCGAGGTCGGCGGCGGCCCGGGCGAAGGCGGACCGGACGACGGCGGCGTACACGGGAGTGGGCGAGGGCGAGGGTGCGGACGGGGGTGCGG
>NZ_VJZC01000901.1 GCF_009377185.1 Streptomyces spongiae | reverse complement strand
GTCCCATCGGGTCCGCCCGGCCGCGCGCGCCTTTCCCTCCCCTCCCCCCACCACCATCACGGAGAGGACAACCGTGCGAAGAACCCGCATCCTCACGGCCGTACTCGCCCTGTCGGCCGGGCTGCTCGCGGGCAGTCAGCCGGCGCTGGCCGCGCCCGCCGAGAAGGTGTCGATCGCCGCCGACACCTACACCTGGAAGAACGCCCGCATCGACGGCGGCGGCTTCGTGCCCGGCATCGTCTTCAACCGCAAAGAGAAGAACCTCGCGTACGCCCGTACGGACATCGGCGGCGCCTACCGCTGGGTGGAGTCCTCCAAGACGTGGACCCCGCTGCTCGACTCCGTCGGCTGGGACAACTGGGGCCACACGGGCGTCGTCGGCCTCGCCTCCGACTCCGTCGACCCGAACAAGGTGTACGCGGCCGTCGGCACGTACACCAACAGCTGGGACCCGAAGAACGGCGCCGTGCTCAGGTCCGCCGACCGGGGCGCGACCTGGCAGAAGGCCGACCTGCCGTTCAAGCTGGGCGGCAACATGCCCGGCCGCGGCATGGGCGAGCGCCTCGCGGTCGACCCGAACAGGAACAGCGTGCTGTACCTGGGCGCGCCGAGCGGCAAGGGCCTGTGGCGGTCGACGGACTCGGGGGCGACCTGGTCCCAGGTGACGAACTTCCCGAACGTCGGCAACTACGTGCAGGACCCGACCGACACGAGCGGCTACGCGTCCGACAACCAGGGCATCGTCTGGGTCACCTTCGACGAGTCGACGGGCTCGTCCGGCAATGCCACGAAGACGATCTACGTCGGGGTCGCCGACAAGGACAACGCGGTGTACCGCTCGACGGACGCCGGCGCCACCTGGACCCGCCTGTCCGGCCAGCCGACCGGCTACCTGGCCCACAAGGGCGTCCTCGACGCGAAGAACGGCTACCTGTACCTCGCGTACAGCGACAAGGGCGGCCCGTACGACGGGGGCAAGGGCCAGCTGTGGCGGTACGCGACGGCGACCGGCGCCTGGACGAACATCAGCCCGGTGGCGGAGGCCGACACGTACTACGGCTTCAGCGGCCTGACCGTCGACCGTCAGAAGCCGGGCACGGTGATGGCCACGGCGTACAGCTCCTGGTGGCCGGACACCCAGATCTTCCGTTCCACGGACAGCGGCGGCACCTGGACGAAGGCGTGGGACTACACGTCGTATCCCAACCGTGAGAACCGCTACACGATGGATGTCTCGTCCTCACCGTGGCTGACGTGGGGAGCGAACCCGTCACCGCCGGAACAGACCCCGAAGCTGGGCTGGATGACGGAGGCGTTGGAGATCGACCCGTTCAACTCGAACCGCCTCATGTACGGCACGGGTGCGACGATCTACGGCACCGAGAACCTCACGAACTGGGACAGCGGCAGCAAGTTCACCATCAAGCCGATGGTGCAGGGCCTGGAGGAGACCGCGGTCAACGACCTGGCCTCTCCCCCGTCGGGCGCCCCGCTGCTCAGCGCGCTCGGCGACATCGGCGGCTTCCGCCACACGGACCTGACGAAGGTCCCCTCGATGATGTACACGTCCCCGAACTTCACGACGACGACGAGTCTGGACTACGCGGAGACGAACCCGAACACAGTGGTCCGCGTCGGCAACCTGGACTCCGGCCCGCACATCGCGTTCTCGACGGACAACGGCGCCAACTGGTTCGCGGGGACGGACCCGTCGGGCGTGAGCGAGGGCGGTACGGTCGCGGCGGCCTCGGACGGCAGCCGCTTCGTGTGGAGCCCGACGGGCACGGGAGTGCAGTACACGACGGGCTTCGGGAACTCGTGGTCGGCGTCGAGCGGCATCCCGGCGGGCGCGATCGTCGAGTCGGACCGGGTCGACCCGAAGACCTTCTACGGCTTCAAGTCGGGGAAGTTCTACGTCAGTACGGACAGCGGGGCGACCTTCACCGCGTCCTCCGCCACGGGTCTGCCGAGCGGCGACAGCGTCCGCTTCAAGGCGCTGCCCGGCACGAAGGGCGACATCTGGCTCGCGGGCGGCGCCTCGGACGGGGCGTACGGTCTGTGGCACTCGACGGACGGCGGCGCGAGCTTCACCAAACTGTCGAGCGTCGAGCAGGCCGACACGATCGGCTTCGGCAAGGCGGCGCCCGGCGCCTCGTACCAGACCCTCTACACCAGTGCGAAGATCGGCGGCGTCCGCGGCATCTTCCGCTCCACGGACAAGGGTGCGACCTGGACCCGCATCAACGACGACGCCCACCAGTGGGGTTGGACGGGTGCGGCCATCACGGGTGACCCGCGGGTGTATGGGCGCGTGTACGTGTCGACGAACGGGCGCGGGGTCGTCTACGGCGACACGTCCGCCGCCGAGCCGGACCCGGAGGAACCGACGGGCGCTTGCGCGGTGACCTACAAGATCACCAACCAGTGGTCGGGCGGTTTCCAGGCGGACGTCCAGCTGACCAACACGGGCACGAGTGCGTGGTCAGGGTGGTCGCTGAACTGGTCCTTCCCGAACGGGCAGACCGTGTCCCAAGCGTGGAACGCCGCATACACGCAGTCGGGTTCGGGGGTGACGGCCAAGAACGTGGGCTGGAACGGCACGGTGGCGGCGGGCTCGTCGGTGGGCTTCGGCTTCACAGGGAGCTGGTCGGGGGCGAATGGGAAACCGACGGTGTTCCAGCTCGGTGACCAGAGCTGCGCAGTGAGCTGACGCGGGTTCTTCGCCCCCGCCGCCCCTACCC
>NZ_VJZC01000008.1 GCF_009377185.1 Streptomyces spongiae | reverse complement strand
CCCGGGACCCCTCCGCCGCAACTGAGCCGCCCCGTGTGCACGAGAGGGTTCAGGTCGGAGCGCCGGCGAAGTGGGCCGTCACGAAGAGATCTTCTTGAACGTCACCAGGTCGCCCGCGCACACGAAGTACACGGCGCCATCCGTGAGTCGGAGGACGCAGCCCGCCGAAGACAGGAGGCTGCGCCACCACTGGGCGTGAAGGCCCCGACTCCCTACTGCTCCACCAGCAGTTCGAGGACGTTGTCGACCGCATCGAGGACCGGCTGGGATCCGGCCTGCGCCGTCTGGTTCTTGACGATGCCGGTGCAGCCGCGCGCCCGCCATGCACGGTGACGTTGTCGCCGAGAGCCGGGAGGGAGGTCTGAGCCGGCGGGTAGGGGCGCAGCCCGCTTCCGGTGGCGAGCCGCGCCACCACGGTGTGCACTTGTTGCGAAGCCGCCAAGCCTCGACAGGGCCCATTCCCATGTCCACAGAGGCTGCTTCGCCCCCACCTCTCTCCACGCGAAAGGTGTTCGTATGCCCGTCAACGAACCCATCGACCTGGCCGAGCTCAGGACGGAACTCGAACACGCCGGAAATCCCTGGCGTTCAACCACCACCACCATGACACGCCTGACCGAGGAGGCACGCGTCACCCGGCTGGGTGTCCCGGTCGAGGAGACCGATGTCGCCGAGATCATGGCCGCTCGGGAACAACAGGCGGCAGCGGCCCGGGAGGCCACCGCGCGGGCGGCGGAGGTACCGTCCGCGTTCGACCTGCGCAACATCGGCGGTCTGGACTACTCGACTCCGGTGAAGGACCAGCAGAACTGTGGTTCCTGTGTCGCCTTCGGCACGATCGCGACCATGGAGCACGTGGCCCGCTACGTGGACCGGGCACCCTATCTGCCCGTGGACCTCTCCGAAGCGCACGCGTTCTACGGGTACGGCCGCGAGGACGGGGCCACCTGTAATACCGGTTGGCTCCCGGAACCACTGCTTCAGAAGGCCCGCGACTACGGCATCACCTTCGAGGACTACTTCCCCTACACGCCCGGCGACCAGGACAGCAGCAAGCTCAACGCCGACTGGCCCAATCGGCGTGCCAAGGCGGTGAACTGGACGAACGACACGAACGACCCGGTCGCCATCAAGCGCAACATCGCGACCTACGGGTCTGTCGTGGCCTGCTTCCTCGTCTACCAGGACTTCTTCAGCTACGGGGGTGGCGTCTACCGGCAGCAGAGTGGCGAGCTCGCCGGTGGCCACTGCGTCACCCTGGTCGGCTACGACGACGCGCAGTCCTGTTGGATCGCCAAGAACAGCTGGGGCACCGGCTGGGGCGAGCAGGGCTTCTTCCGCATCGGCTACGGCGAGTGCGGCATCGAGTCCTGGCACACCTGTGGCGTCCAGGGCGTCAGTCTGCGCGCCTGGCTTCCCGACCAGCGCATCCTCGGACTGTGGAGCAACGAGGCCGACGCGAATGTGTGGGCGTACGCGGAGTTCCGCGGCTGGCTGAGCCTGGGCAGCAACGTGCCCACGACCGACGCCGCGATGCTCGCCGAACTCGCGGCGTCCAAGTCGGCCGGCGCCAAGGTGGGCCTCTTCGAGGACAGCGGCAGGGTTCAGCAGCTCTACGCCTGGTGAGACCGGCGAGCAAGGCGACAGCAACCGACAGGAGGAGCGGAAAACCATGAGCCCACAGCAGACGAGCACGATGGAGGCGCCGTCCGGGACGCGTCCCGGGTACACCGGACAAGCCTCGGCGGATGGCGGTGTCGGCAAGCCCGTCATGTCACCGCCCGGCGTGGAGGTCGGCCTCTCGGCGATGCCGGTCACCGAGTACGGCAAGCCGAAGAGCGACGCCATGAGGGTCAGATTCCAGGAGACGGTCACTGGCGAGGCTCGACCGGTGATGCACCCGGATCTCCGCGCGACGGAGCAGGCCATCCGGACCATCGAGGCCGGTGTGTCCGTCACGGGAACCTGGACGCAGAACGTCCTGGTCGACGGCATGTGGTCCATCGACCAGCCACGCAATGCCTACCTGCACGTCAAGGGCGGCATGTGGAAGAAGATCTACAACGGCTCCGATGCCTCGTTCACGGCGCTGACGACGCTGGCAGCCCAGGCGCGGCAGACGGGAAGGCCGATTTCGTTCCGCGAGGAACCGGACGGGAGCGTCCACGAAATCTACCTGTGGTGAAACCGATCGCCACCGGCCGGGCTGCCCTCACAAGCGAAGGCGGCCCGGCTTGCTGCACGTCCAAACACATCAGTGGGCTGCGGTGACAGTGACACGCAGACTGAACCGATCCGCCACATCATCCGCCCAGGCCCGCTTCAGCTCCAGCTCCAGCAGCCCCTTGCCGGCAGCGGTCGGACGCACCCTCACCACCCGGGTGCCCCCGGACCCGGGCAACACGGGCTGACCGGCCTCGTACCCGCTGCTGGTCACTTCAAGACCGTCGGCGCGCTGCACCGACCAGCGATAGCCAGTGGTGGCGTTCTCCGGCAGCGGGACAACGACCTCATCGCCGAGCGACACGTTCACTTCCGAGTCCCGCGGCGAAACATGCACCTCACCCATCAAACCGAACCTCTCCGGAACCGGTAACGCGGAGAGACCGCTCCGTCCCTCACACCTCCCCTCCCCACAGCGTAGGCAGGCACCGGCAACCTCGCTCCTCGTGCGCCGTACGCGGCAGGAGCGCGGGCTCGATGATGCGTACGGCCCTGTGAGAGGCCGCTGTGTACCTATGGACTCCCCATGAGTGCCGGGCATATCGTTGATGATTTTGTTGACAATCAACTAGCGTTCACGACCGCCGCAAGGCAAATCGGAACAGGCGGCCCGCAATCGAGAGGTGGCAGTACGGTGAAGCACAGGGCAGTGAGGCGCAGGAGCGTGGTCATGGGCATAGGCGCCACGGCGGGGGTCGCGGCGCTCGGGGGCTTCGCCCTGAGTGCGAACGCGTCGACAGAGACCGCATCGAGGAGTGCGGACGACAGCCTCGTCTTCGACCCGGAGGGCTACACGCAGCTGACGGCGACGGTCACGGACACCGACGGCACCGAGCACGAGGTGAAGTACCGCTTCTGGAAGGCGATCACCTACGTCAGCAAGCCGGTCGACGAGAAGTACCAGTCGCTGAACGTCAGCGTGCCGGTGGAGATCGATGGCAAGGCGGTCGACGTGAGCAACGCACCGATCCTGTTCGCGAACACGGTCGGCGGTTATCTGCCGTCCACGGTCACGGAAGCCACCGGGGTCGGCGCGTCCGGCCTCCCCGTCGGCGGCGGTGGCGGAGCCCCTGCGGGCGGCGGTACGACATCCGCCGGCCCCGCGCCCAGCGCCTCGTCCTCGGCTCCGGGCGCCAACGAGAACACCAACGCCAACGGCGGCGCCCTGAACACGAACCAGTACCTGGCTCTCGGCGCGGGGTACGTCGTCGTCGAGCCCGGCGCCCGCGGCCGTACCCTCAAGGACTCCTCCGGCGAGTACTACGGCACCGCCCCCGCCGTGATCGTCGACCTCAAGGCGGCCGTACGGTACGTGCGGGCCAACAAGGGCCGCATCCCCGGCAACGTCGACCGGATCGTGTCGGCCGGCACCAGCGCGGGTGGCGCGGTGTCCGCGCTGCTCGGCGCCTCCGGCGACAGCAAGATCTACGACAAGTACCTCAAGGAGATCGGCGCCGCGGACGCCTCCGACGCGATCTTCGCGACCGGCGCCTGGTGCCCGATCACCGACCTCGAGCACGCCGACGGCGCCTATGAGTGGAACTGGGGCACCAACAAGCTCAAGGCGGGCGACCAGGTCGACCAGACCGTATCAAAGGCGCTTCAGGCGCAGTTTGCCGAGTATCAGGCCTCCCTGAAGCTGAAGGGCCTGAACCGCTTCGGCCTCCTCACCGCTCGCAACTACGACGAATACCTGGTCAAGCAGTACCTGGAGCCCTCGGCCACCAAGTACCTGACTGCCCTTCCGGACTCCGACCGTGAGACCTATCTGGCGAAGAACACCTTCATCACCTGGTCCGGCGGCAAGGCGACCTTCTCATGGGCCGACTTCCTCACCCATGTCGGCGCCCGCAAGAAGACCGTGCCGGCCTTCGACGCCTTCGACCTGTCGGCCGGCGAGAACAACGAGTTCGGCGCGGGCACCACCGAGAGCCGCCACTTCACGGCGTACAGCGCGAAGAACGACTCCACCGGCCTCAACTCCAAGCGCGTCGCGAGCGACATCCCCGAGAAGCTGAACCTGCTGAACCCGATGTTCCACCTGGAGCGGCGGAACCCTGGCCGCTCCAAGCACTGGTGGATCCGCCTCGGCACCAACGACACGGACACCTCGCACGTCGTCTCCGCCAACCTCGCGGCCGCCGCGAAGGGCCTGGGCGACGAGGTCAACCACCTCTACTACTGGGACCAGGGCCACGGCGCGAACACCGATCCAGGTGACTTCATCACCTGGATCGCCAAGGTCACGGGCTACAAGAAGTAGCACCTCCGGTGACGCCGGGCCCGACGTGGTGGGGCCCGGCGCCACGCTGTCAACCGGCGTTGATGACCAGGCACTTCACCTGGGTCCAGTCCTCGAGATAGTCGGGGCCCATGGAACGGCCGAATCCGCTGTGCTTGTAGCCGCCGAAGGGCGCCCCGATCGCTCCGGCGGGCCCGCCGTCGCCGAGGGTGTTGACGGCGACCTGCCCGGCCTGCACCCGACGGGCGAGCCGCACCGCGCGTCCCACGTCCTGGGTCCATAGGGTGCCGGTGAGGCCGTGGCGGGTGCCGTTGGCGATGGCGACGGCCTCTTCCTCGTCCTCGTAGGTCAGCACCGACAGCACGGGCCGAAGATCTCCTCCTGGGCGATGCGCATCTCCGGCTTCACGCGGTTGAAGAGGGTCGGTTCGACGAAGTACCCCCTGTCATACGGCTCCCCGGTCAACTTCCCCCCGCCCACGACCACTTCGGCGCCCTCCTCCCGGCCGAGGGCCAGGTAGTCCAGTACCCGCCTCTCCTGCCGGGCGTTGATGAGCGGGCCCATGTCGACCGGCTGGTCCCACAGTCCGACCCGTACGGAGCGGAAGCTGTCGGCGAGCAACGAGACCAGCTGATCGTGCAGCGAGGAATGGACCAGCACCCTCGATCCCGCCGCACAGACCTGCCCGCTGTTCATCACGATGCTCCGCACGATCGCCGGTACCGCCTTGGCGAGGTCGGCGTCCGGCAGCACGATCTGGGGTGACTTGCCGCCCAACTCCAGTTGCAGCGGGATGAGGTTGCGGGCGCAGGCCTCCATCACGGCGGTGCCAGTGGCGGGCGAGCCGGTGAAACTCAACTTGCGGATGCCGGGGTGTGCGGGCAGAGCGGCGCCGGCCTCGGTGCCGTATCCGGTGACGATGTTGAGGACCCCCGACGGGATGCCCGCCTCCTGCGCCAGACGGGCCAGGTACAGGGCGGTCAGCGGTGCGTCCTCGGCCGGTTTGAGGACGACGGTGTTGCCCGCGGCGATGGGGGCCGCGGTGTTGAAGACGGTCATGGGACCGGGCGCGTTCCACGGGATGCCGAGCATGGTGAAGTTGGTGAGTGCGCCGATGGTGTCGACCAGGCCCTTGGAGCCGAAGTGTCCGAGGGCGCGGGCGAAGCGCCGCGATTCCGACCGCTTCCCCTTCACCTGTCGGTGCCCGCTGGGGGCCCTGCGCAAGGTTCTGCCCCGGGAGGCCATCATCGTCGCGGGCTCCGGCAATACACCCAGGGGGCGGTGAAGCAGACGTTCTCCGTCTACGAGCCGCGCACCGACCTCACCTCGGGCGGCTTCTCCTCGATGGACTGTGCCGTGCCCGCCGCCATCGGGGCCAAGCTGGGTGCCCCGACCGTACGGTGGTCTGCGTGCTCGGCGACGGTAACTTCCTGACGACGACCCAGGAGATCGGCTCGTACGTCACCAACGACATCCCGGAGGTGTTCGTGGTGCGGGACAACTCGGGCTACATGTCGATCCGGGGCGTCCAGCTCAAGCAGACCAACCGGCACATCGGTACGGAGTTCAACCGCCCCGACGGCCCCCCTACAGCCCGGATTTCAAGTCCTTGGGCGAGGCGTTCGGGCTGACGTCCTTCCAGGTGGAGAGTGACGCGGACGTACCGCGACAACGAGCAGCACCTCTGACGGTACGCACACCGCTCACCGCACACCGAGCCGCGCCCTCCCGCGTACTCGGGCGCCAGGGGAGGGCTTGGGTGCTGTGTTTGCCCTGGGCGATTTTCTTGTCGTCGCAGGTGTGGGTTGCCGGGTCGGCCAGGGCCGCGAAGTCGGAGAGGAAGAAGGCTCGTTCGAGCTGCTTGTTTCCCCGCCGGGAGGGTTGCTCGTCGCGGATCGACGACCTCGAGCTTCGGGTTGCCGGGGCGAGACCGGCGTAGGGCCTGTCCGGTGGATCATGCCGGACAGGCCCATGGCCCAGTGGAGGGGCTCAGCGCTTGAGCGTGAAGGTGAAGTCGGCGGAGAGCTTGCCGCTCAGCCGGACCGCAGAAACGAGTTTCCCCTCCGTGATCAGTCTCTCGACCTCGGCCCGCGAAAGACCGCACCCTTCAGCAAGCAGTCGCACCGGCCGGACAGGGATCCGCGCCGCAAAGCGGATCGAGACATCGATCACCTCGCGGCCCAGGTGATCCGATCCACCGGTGTCGAGGCGCCAGGCGTTGTCCCAGTCGAGGGCGATGCGATTACGGCGCTGCACGACCGGATCCTGGAGCAGCTGAGCTGTCAGGCCAGGGTCGTTGCCATGCAGCCGGTCCAGCAGCTCACTTCGTATGGAGCGCACATTCATCCGCTCCAGGACCGTGAGCTTTAGAGTTTCCCCGCATGCGGTACAGCGCGCGAGGAGCCAGGCGTCGATGAGCTTGTGGTTGGCGTTGACGCGAAATTTACCGCTTGCCCGGAAACGCTCGGACGTGCACGCGTGGCAACTGCGGAGAACGAGCGGCAGGCGGGTGGGCACGACCACCCAGTTTTTGAGCACAGAAGTACACCGGTTTCAGTGAGAAGTCCGCATCAAAAAGCAGCGCGGCGCACATGCGCGACGCGCGACAAATCAGCGCTTGGGAGTTCTCACAGGGTGTACAACGGCACGTCCTTCACCAGACGACTTGGTTCGGCAGCACGGTAATGGCGCACAGCAGCGCTGTTCCACTGGTTTTCGAGCGCCTCACCGCCAGGTCCTGTCCGGCAGATCATGGCCGGAGCCAGAGCCGGATCGTGGCGACGGTGACGGCGACCTGCCACCATCAGGCAGGAGCTCAAACGTCGTCACCGCCGCATGCCTGCTCGCCCGGCTACGCCGCGCCCGCAGTCGCCGACTCTTGCTGGTGGGGAGCCGGGACGACGAAGCCTCCGGGACCCGACGGGGTTTCCAAGGCGTCAGTGCATCAGCAATATCCGTGTGTTCGGTATGAGCTTCCGGTTCACACTGGTGCTCTGCACGAAGATGGTGAAGTCGTCGTTGTGGTCCGGCTTGACGCGAACTTCCACGTCCGGCAGGCCGAGTAGGGCTCGTGCCTCGGGCCCCGTGTACACCCGGTCCGTCTTCTTCTCCAGCACCGCAATCTGCTTCTGCGCCTGGATCTTCTCCGACTTACTGAGCTGGTAGAAGGCACCGCCGGTACGGTAGGTGTGTCCGCTTTCGATGACCCAGTCCCGGATCGCGGCGTTACGAGCCACCGGGATCAGCTGGTACTCCGACGGATTGACCGGGGTGAGGCCGGCCGCCTTGATGGTGTCCTTGTTGACCGCCTCCGCACCGGTGGAGAACACCGCCCGCGACCCCCGGATGCCCTGGGTGCGGCCCACCATGAATTTCTCGGTGGCCAGCTGGATGACCTGCCCGGCCTCCGCCAGACCCTGTGTGCTCGTGGCGTCCCAGACGGCGATATTGTCCTTCGGGAAACCGCACTGCATGGCCTCGCGCTTGCCCATCTGGTCCGGTACAAGGACGGCCAGCGTCCAGTTGTCCTCCTGTGCCTCGATCATCTCGGCCACGGCTTCAACCAGTTCACGCGGATCCCTGGTCAGGGCATCCGGGCAGCGATGACTTGCGTTCTCCTGCCCGTCGGTCAGTACGAACGTCAGGAAGCTGTGGTCGCCGTACAGTTGAGCTGTCTGCGCCAGTTCCCGCTGTGACTTCAATGCGGCCGCCAGCAGAGCCGTCATTCCACCGACCCGGTACAGCTGCTTCAGCGACGGCATCCGCAGTACGTCCTTGTCGTAGATGACGCACTCCACCTTGTCTGCGAAGACGTACACCGTGACACGGGTTTCCTGGTCCAGCTCCCTCGATCGGCGGGCGAGATAGGCAATCTGCTGGTCGGCGACCTCGACGACCTTGCGGCTCAGGTGCGACATGGACGAACTGGCATCCAGCACAAGAGCAACGTGATTGATGTAGTTCTGGTTTCCGGACATGAAGCTCCCCCTCTTCCGACTCGATGCTCCTAGCGTCTCACCCACCACTGACAATCGATCTTGGCTTCCGGACGGGAGAAGAGCCCACCCGGCCGGGGACGCAGCCGGGACGCAGCACGATCCCAGGCGCTGTCACAGGCCGGGGCCTCTGTGCGCACTGGTGGGTCCGGCAGGTCCATCGGCCAGCCGGTCGTGGCCCCTGCGCCATCCGTGCCCAGCTCCCGCAGTGCGTCCAGCTTCTCCTGGGCGAGCTTGCCCGGCCTCGATTTGACGTTCGAGGCCCATACCGAGGCGTCCAGTCAGGGCAGGCTCTTCGCGGCACCGGCCCACGACCTGTATTTAGACGTCGTCTCATTTGGGGTGCTGGGTAGTCTGCACTGTGTGGTGATGGTTGAGCGCATGGTGCCGGACGAGTTGTGGGAGCTGTTCCAGCGGGTGGTGCCACCTGCTCCGTCGAGGCCGCAGGGCGGCGGTCGGCGCCGGTACGGGGATCGCGAGGTGCTGGCCGCGATCGTCTTCGTGGCTACGACGGGCTGCACCTGGCGGCAGTTGCCGCCGGTCTTCGGCCCGTCGGGGCCGACCGCGCACCGGCGCTTCGCCGAGTGGACTGCCGCCCGGGTCTGGGCGAAGCTGCACCGCCTCATCCTCGACGAACTGGGCTTGCGGGGAGACCTGGACTGGTCGCGGTGCGCGATCGACTCGGTGAACATGCGGGCTCTGAAAGGGGGGACCTGACAGGTCCGAATCCTGTGGATCGGGGCAAGAAGGGCTCGAAGATCCACTTGATCACCGAGCGGACCGGTTTACCCCTCTCGGTCGGGATCTCTGGCGCGAACCTGCACGACAGCCAGGCACTCGAGCCGCTCGTGCGTGGCATCCCGCCGATCCGCTCCCGCCGCGGCCCGCGCAGACGACGGCCCGCCAAACTGCACGCCGACAAGGGCTACGACTACGACCACCTGCGGCGGTGGCTACGCAAGCGAGGCATCCGACACCGCACCGCCCGCAAGGGCATCGAGTCCTCCACCCGGCTGGGCCAGCATCGCTGGACGATCGAGCGCACGATGTCCTGGCTGGGCGGCTGCCGCCGTTTGCACCGCCGCTACGAACGCAAGGCCGAGCACTTCCTGGCCTTCACCGCCATCGCCTGCAGCCTCATCTGCTACCGCAGACTCACCAAATGAGATGACGTCTTAGTTGGGTCCAGGTCGGAGTGCAGCAGGTGGTGGTCCGAGTACGGGGTCGGACGCACACGGTGCTCGAGTGGGACGATGCCCCGTAGGAAGATGTAGTCGAACTTGCTCTGCCAGTCGGTGGTCGGCTTGCAGTTGCCGGTGCGCGAGGGTTGGCACTGGGGGTCTGTATCCGCAGCCAGCGCCCATATCCCGGTGAGTTCGGAGGCGTCCGGCACGGCATTGAAGTCGCCGAGGACGATCGCGCGGTCATGCCGGGCGACGTCTGCGGCGAGTACGCCGGTCTGGTCTGCTCGGACTGCCTCTTGACGTCGTTCGGCAAGGTGTGTGTTGAAGACTCGGACGGGTTGGCCGCCCAGAGTGGTGGTGACTGCCATGTACCCGCGGTCTTCGGAACCGCCGTCAGGGTATTCTACGTTGACGAGGTCTGCCATCGGTGCCGCCGCGGGAATCGCCTGACCGAAAGCCCCCGGATTCCACGGGGCGCCCCCACAACGGCCCCAATTCCGAAGAACCATTCCGTACTCGATGTGGTAAACCAGCCCGTAAAGGTTCTCCAGATGGTCCCGGATCCTCTCGACGTCACGCACGCACGCTTCTTGCAGGCCGATGACCTGGGGCGCACGCTTGGCGATCTCCGCCGCCCGGTCAACGTTGCTTTCCTCGCAGGGGTTGCAGATGTTCCACGTCATGACCCGGTTGGGCACAACCTCCCTGACGGCTTCGACGGGCAGTGACCTGGCGAACAGGGCACCGCTTGGTGCACTGGGGCCGACGAGCACCGTGCAGGCCACGATCAAGGCGCCCGCGAGTAAACGCATGCCCCTACCGAGCACCATCGCCTCCTCAAAGTGGATACCCATGGCATGTGACGTCTCCACGCACGAGGTTATGGGATGGGGTGTCAGCAACACATGCGGTGTGCCGGATTTCGTTGCGCTCGAACGAGCCGCCGACTCGACCTCGACGGCGTACAGGATCCCGCGTGAGGGCGAAGAGCAGGTCCGGCCGAAATCAAGAGTATGGCGATGAAAATGGTGCGGTCCAGTCGGCCTGTCTGCCGACGCGGGTATCAATCTTCGAACACCGGCTTATGGGGATGTGGGTGGAGGTTGGATGCATGATCGGTGACCGTTGGGGTGTGAGCGACAGCGAGATCGTGCGCACCTACCCGTGCGACGACTTCGTCACCTCACCCGCGCTGCAGGCGTGGCGGGGCGTGGGTGTCGAGGCGCCTGCCGAAGCCGTGTGGCCGTGGGTCGCACAAGTAAGGCTTGCGCCATACTCGTACGACTGGATCGACAACCTTGGCCGCCGCTCGCCTCGCGAGCTGGTAGGTATTCCCGAGCCTCAAGTCGGAGAAAGGTTCACTTCCGCTGGCGGGCGAGAGCTGGGCCGGATCGTCTCGGTCGAACCAGGGATCCAGCTGACGGGCACCATTATGGGCGCCTTTATGTCCTACGTCCTCGTGCCCCAGGATTGCGACACGACGCGCCTGCTACTCAAGGTCGTCATGCAAACCAGCCGTTGGGCGGCCCTGTGCCTGTCGGTCGGCGATCTGATCATGGCTCGACGGCAGTTGCTGAACCTGAAGCTGCTCGCCGAGCGACACCAGCATTGAGCTGTGGGCGCGGGTTGAGCGGCTTGAGGCTGAGAAAGCTGAGTTGGGGCCAGTTCCCAATCCCTCTTGGCGGAGCTCTGTCCAGATCTACTTTGGCGGCGAGCTCTGCGACACCGTCCGCGCCAAGCGTGCCCAAACCACGGCGAGGCGGGCCCCGGCCCTTCCTCTCTCGACCCGGCTCCGGCTCGGGCGCTCACAGAACGACCTCACCAACTGCAACACCACCTTCATGACCTGGAACCTGCTGCACCTGGCCGGGCCTTGAAGGACCTCGGCGGCATCCCCGCCTACGGCACATGGGACGCCGGCTGCCGGCGCGACTGCCAGAACCCCGAGCGAAGTGGCTGAGCGTGCCCTGCTTCTGACGCCGTACAGCGGCTCGTCGTGGTTGTGCCAGCCCGTGCTCTGCCCGGGCGGGATGGCGATCTCCCGCAGCGTGTAGTCGGTGCTGTTCACGGTTTTCTGACCGATCGCGGCGAGGACGCTGACGCGGTTGGCTCCGAGTCAGTGGATGCCCGCCGCCCCGCGCACGGTCAGCTGGTTGCGCCGCGACAACGCCGCGGCTGCTGTCGTACCCCGCCAGGCCCCGGCTCGGCCGAGACCACCGTGACCGTATGGCCAAGGGCGGTCCGGCAGGCCAGGACGGTGGGGTGGCGACCGTGGCCATCACCAGGAGGCTGGTGCGCAGCCCTCACTCCATCGCGAGAAACCCGCCGCGCGGCCCTGTATCCCGTTCGGAGTGACGGCCTGCCGCACCGCCACGACCGTGGAATTCGAGTTCCCGGGCGGCTATGTGTGTATCTATCCTGAGATCAACTTCGGGGGGGGAGCTGTGGGTGCGGCGGGCGGTCGACGGCTCGGGACCCCACCTACCCGTCGGAAAAGGCCCGGCTGTCCTTCCCTGTTCGATGGGGCTCAGCCAGGGGGCGCCGTGCCAGGCGGTTCGCCAGTTCGGAGAGGCTGAGGGCGAGGACGGCGATCATCGCGGCGAGGATGCTGACGCGGTTGGCTCCGAGCCAGCGGATGCCCGCCGCGCCGACGAGTCCGGACAGAGAGATCGCCAGGTAGAGGACGGCCTGGTTGAGCGGGATCAGTACCGATGCCGACTCGGGGTCCAAGGTGATGAGCCGGTGCTGCTGCGGGGTGGTGATGGCGAAGGCGGCGAAGCCGTACGCGGCGATCATCACAGTGGCGGGGATCGGCGCCGCGGTTGTCAGTGGGAGGATCACCAGGCCGACGGCGAGTGCGATCAGCGCGACCGTCACCACCGGTCGTCCGCTCCATCGGTCGGCCAGGGCACCGGCGGCGAGGTTGCCGAGCAGGCCGACGATCCCCAGCGTGAACAGCAGGACGGCCAGTCGTCCGCCCGAGCCTCCGGTGGCGGGCGTGAAGATCACTGAGATGTAGGTGTAGGGGATGTAGACCGCGGTGAACGCGGTCAGTGTGGTGGCGAAGAGGGCGAGAGCGCGGCGATCGCCGAGCGGCCTCAGGCGCTCCCGCAGGCCCGGCGCGGCCGGGGTGGGGATGCGCTTCGGTATCAGGGTCAGTACACCGGCGAGGCCGAGCACGGTCAGCACGGTGACGAACCACATGGTCGCCCGCCACCCGACAGCGCCCCCGATGGCTGTGCCCAATGGCACGCCCAGTGCGGTCGCGGCGGTGAACCCGGTGACCGTGGCCGCGATTGCCCTGCCCTGCCTCTCGGGGGGAACCAGCGCGGCTGCGGTCACCGATGCCGCCGGGACGAACATGCCGACCCCGGCCGCGGCGACCGCCTGGGCCACCAGGACGACGGGGAAGGTCGGCGCCAGGGCTGTAGCAGCGTTGCCCAGCGTAGAGGCCAGCACGGCCACCAGCAGAACCCGGCGCCGTGGCCACGCGCCGGTGAGCGCGCCCAGCAGGGGAGCGGCGATGGTGGCCGCGAGGGCGAAAGTGGTGACGACCTGTCCGGCAGTGGTCTCGCAGATACGAAACGACTCGCTGAGCAGCGAGAGGAGCCCCGCGAGGACGAACTCGCCGGTGCCGACGGCGAAGACCCCGAATCCGAGGGCCGCGACGCCCCAGCGGCTCGTTATGGCACCGGCGGCAGCTGCGGGCCTTGGTGTTGTCCGTGACACGTGGGCCTACCTCCAAATGGTACTGATCGGTTCCGTTCGTAAGACGGTACTGATCGGTTCCGCTCCGGGTCAACTCTCGTTAGTCTTGGCGGTATGCCGACACGCGCCCGTGACCGTCTCGTTGAAACCGCCGGAGAGCTCTTCTACTCCGAGGGCGTCCGGGCGGTTGGAATCGAACGACTGCTGGCCGTCTCCGGGGTGGGTCGCGCCTCGTTCTACCGGCATTTCGCCAGCAAGGACGATCTCGTGGTGGCCACGCTCCGGGACTACGGCGAGCGCTGGTGCCGACGGTTGGAACAGCAGGTGGCGGTGCGCGGAGGTGGGCCGCTGGCGGTATTCGACGCCCTGGCCGACAGTTTCGAACAGCCCGCGTTCCGGGGCTGCGCGTCGATCAACGCGATGGTGGAGGCCGCCGATCGCGACAGCGCGGCACATCGCGTGGCGGCCGAGCACAAGCGCGCCGTCACGGACTACATCGACGGCCTGCTCGAGCGAGCCGGGTACGAACAGCACGGCGAACTGGCCGAGCAGTTCATGATCCTCGTGGACGGGGCCATCATCACTGCGGTGCGTGAGCGCGGCGGTGAATCCGCCCGCCGAGCCAAGGCTGTTGCCTCCGTACTCCTCGGCTGACCGCCCAAGTCCACGCACCGGCCGAACGCGGCGATCAACGTCGAGGGCGCAGCTTGCGCTTGATGACGCGGGTCAGGTCGGCGAGTCTGGCGGCCGCGAGGTCTGCCGATCTCCTTCACCGGCCCGAGGGCCACCGGCTGACCGTGCGCGGGGACTGACCTCGACGACCGCCCTTCCAGGTCCCTGCCGCCACCTGTGCCCCGGTATGGCCGGTTCCGCACTGGTGTACGTCGCACCCTTCCGAAAGGCTGCTGACTGACCTCATGTCGGCAGAGACATGACAAAAGTCGCAAGGGGGGCTCATGAGAGGGAGAATCCGCCACGCCCTTGTGGTGGCGCTGGGGGCCGCGACGGCGGTCGTGATGGCGGTCGGCCCCGCCCAGGCGAAGGCCGCCGCTCCGTGGGCCAACTGTCCGGACGGAGCCGTCTGTCTGTACCCCGAGGGCCAGGACCCCGCGCAGTCACCCAGCCACATCTTCTGGAGCTACGGCGCTCACAACCTGAGCGGCCAGTACAACTACCACTGGATTCTCAACAACCAGTACGGCGGCGCACACGCGAAGCTGTGCAGCGGCTACAACGGGACCGGCACCTGCCACCACGACATGGCGCCGCAGAACGGCTGGTGGACCAACTTCACACCGGTCAACTCGGTCGTGCTCTACCTGCCGTGAGCCGACGGGGCCGCTCGTCCGTGACGGGCGGTCCCGGGCCGCGCGCTCCGGGACCGGGACCCGGCGGAGCTCTGGCAAGGTGTTGCAACCGACGTGCCACACAGAAGGCGTTTCGATCATGAGTCGCCCGTCTCGCGGGCCCATGGGAGTTGCCCGGTCAGACAGTCGGGAGAGGATTCTCCGGTGAGGCAGCCTCTGCCGCAGTTGCCGTCTACGGGCGGATCTTCAAGACCTTGCACCTGCTCCAGTTCGTCTCCGACGAGGGGTACCGGCGGATGATCGGAGCCCAGCTCAACGTCACCGAGGCCCGCTACCGCCTTGCCCGGAAGATCTTCTTCGGGCAGCGCGGTGGAATACGCCAGCGCCACCTTGAAGGCATGGAGGACCAGCTCGGCGCCCTCTGCCTTGCGCTGAACTCCGTCGTTTTGGTCAACAGCTAGTACAACCACACCAACTTCCTCGGCCGCGACACCTTCACCAGCCCGCCGACACCAGGCCTGCGGCAACTCCGCGGCCCGTACACGGATACCGCGGCTCGATGCCGGTTCCCGCGCTTGATGCGGCCGGTGAACTCCTGGTGTATCCGGCGGGCAGATACGCCTTTGAGGCTGTTGACCAGCTTCGAGACGGTGGCCTTGGGAGGGCACGATCGGGCCTACCCGGACGCCTCCCAGCGCTGTGCGCTGGCGAGTGCGTTCATCCCGGCTTCGCATCACCCAGGCCAAGCACACTGAGTGTGGACGGTCGCGTATTTCCCAGTTGCTGGAGACCGAGGGTCAGTTTCGCCAGTCGAGTTGCTGTTCCGGGACGCCGACGGAGCGGCTGTAGTCCTGGGCTTCGCGGCGGTCTTCGGCTTGCCCAGGTGGATAGCGGAAGACCTTGTTGGCAAAGATCACGAACGTGTCGGACGGGGTGTGGAAGTCGGTGTACCAACCTCCCGTCGAAGGCAGGCAGGAGGTCAGCTGATCTGCGAAGTGCCGGGCCCCGGCCTCCTCGGCGGTGAAGTCCAGCAGGGTCCAGAGCCGCGGCTGAGCATCCCCGACGTTCGTCATCTCGACCCGTGTCAGCTTGGTGATCTGCAGAGGGATCCCCGTCAGCTCGGCTCCGGCCAGCAGGCTTTCGGCGATCAGGACACCCTCGAGCATCTGAACCTCCTTGATGTGGGCGGGGCGAGACTAACTGCCGTTCTTAGGAATCTTGTTGGGTCGGTAGCTGGGCGCTCTGTTGCTGGTGATGATCAGATCTCGACCATGTCGACCACAGTGAATGTTCTCCTTGCCATCCGGTGCGTCCGTTGACCTCTCGGCTCGCAGGTCAAGGGACCGCGACGGCTCCCAGAGGCCAGCACCCTCAGCTCGGGCACCGGCATGCCCATGGGAGCCCGACCGATTCGCAAGCGAGATTCAACTTGGAACCAAAGCGCACAAAATATGAAATGTCGACCTAATTTGAGTGCAGGCGGCAGCCACGGCGCCGACGTGGCATCGCATCCTCGCGCCGCAGGCGAATGCACGAGAGGCGGGTTGATGCCGTGTGCCAGGCGTTACGAGGTTGTCGTTGCTGGCGCGGACGGCTTGGCCGGTGTGCGCGCTGAGACGGCGCCGGGCGCTGGCGGGGCAGAAAGGCGGCGAGCGCACAGCACAGCGCGGCGGCACCGGCGCCGATGGCCAGGACCCTTCTGAAGCCGTTCTCCGACGGAAGGGCGCGGCCCGCGAAACCGGTGGTCATCTGTGTCAGGACCACGCCGACGACAGCGCTGGAGAAAGAGGTGCCGAGGGTACGTATCAGAGTGTTGAGGCTGTTGGCGGCGGCGGTCTCGGACACCGGTACGGCCGCCACGATGAGCGCGGGCATCGCACCGTACGCCAGCCCCATGCCTGCGCCGACGACACAGCCGACCACGACCAGCTGCCAGATCTCGGACATCAGCACGATGCCGATCCCGTAGCCGGCGGTCACGACCAGCGAGCCGACCATCAGGGTGACCAGCGGGCCCGGCTCGCGGAAGCGGCGGAACGGGCACGGATATCCCGGGAGATGCACGACATCCTCGGCCACACCCTCGCCGTCATGGTCGGTCTCGCCGACGGTGCGGCCGGACTGGCCGAGGCCAAGCCCAAGCGGGGCGCCGAGACGCTGCAGATCATCGCAGACAGCGGGCGCGGCGCCCTGGCCGATCTGCGTCGGCTTCTCGGCGCTATCCGCGAGAACGACACCGAGTCCCACGACTCCCCGTTGGCGCCTCAGCCCGACCTGACCGACCTCGACGCCCTCCTGGAGAGGGTCCGGGCCGCCGGCCCCGTCGTCACGGTGCACAGTGAGGGTGATCCGGCCGGTCTGCGCGCGGGCCTTCAACTCGCCGCCTACCGCATCGTCCAGGAAGCACTGACCAACATTCTCAAGCACGCGGCCCCCGACACGACGATCGATGTTGTCGTCGTTGCGACCCAGCACGCGGTCCGTGTCGCTGTCGAGGACAGTGGCCCGCCTCGTACTCCCCGCAAGAGCCCTCGGGGCAGTGTGGGCAAGGACTCCTCGGTATGCGCGAACGCACCGCGCTGTACCAGGGGACCGTTACCGAGGGCACCAACTCCCGCGGCGGCTGGAGCGTTCGAGCGGAACTGCGCCTCATCCCACCCACCAACGCCCCTACGGAGAAGCACCCGGAATGACCACTGTCCTCATCGTCGACCACCAGGCCCTGCAACGCCTCCGCTTCAGCATGCTCATGGAACAGCACCCCGACCTCACCGTCGTCGGCGAGGCCACGCACGGCGCCGAAGCGGTACGCATGACGGCCGAACTCCACCCGGACGTCGTCCTGATGGACGTCCGCATGGACGGCATCGAGGCGACCCGACGCATCGCCACCTCCGGTGGCCGCTCCCGCGTTCTGGTCATGACCACCTTCGACCTGGACGAGTACGCCTACGCCGCACTTCGCGCCGGAGCCAGCGGCTTTCTCCTCAAGGGCGCCCTGCCCGACGAACCCCTCGCCGGCATTCGCGCGGTCGCGGCCGGGGACGCCGTCATTTCACCAGGGCTGACCCGCAAACTCATCGACGCCTTCAGCACACGCCTGCCCGGCCACACCTCCGAGCGGGTGCGACAGGTGGAAGCCCTCACCGAACGCGAACGCGAGGTTCTCACCGCGGTCGCCACCGGCTACAGCAACGCCGAGGTCGCCGAACACCTGCATCTGGCCGAGACCACCGTCAAGTCCCACGTCAGCCGCATCCTCGCCAAGATCGGTGCCCGGGACCGGGTCCAGGCGGTCATCTTCGCCTACGTGGGGCTCGTACGGCCGGCATGAACAGCCGGGGCGGTGTGGGGTCACGAAGCCAGACAGGGGCAGTGGTCGCCGGGTTCGGCCACGTGTGAGCGGAGAAGAACAAAGTGAGCATGCACATCGGGAATTCTCGGAGAGTCCGTCCGGGAGCAGGGCATGGCCGACGGCGAGGGCTGGTGCACCGAACGCGTCCGGTGCTTCGGAGCACGGGCGCGTCCATGAGCAGGTCGGGGCGGAGCGACCGACGCCGGAGGGAGCACCGGCACAACCCCCTGCCCGAGATCGCACGACGCGTGGCCGTGGGGTGTGCGCTGATACTCCTCGTCAGTGGTGTCATCTCCGTGGCGGTGTGGTTCTCGGCGCGGCCCTGCTGGGCCCGCTCTATCGTCGGCTGATCGCGATGAGGATCAACAAGTCGCTCGCCGCCGGGCTGACCTGTGCCGCCGTCATCGTGGTCATGGGCGGGGCCGCGTACATCGTGGTGACCGCCCTCATCGACACCGGTGACCAGATCATCTCCTCCCTGCGCGACGCGGGCGCGTCACTCGGGGAGAGATTCGAAGTGGCCGGGACATCCCTGGACGATCACGCGGCGAACGCGAAGGACCTGCTGTCGAAGTTCGGCGGCACCGCCGTCTCCTGCCTCTTGAGCGGCGTGAGCGTGGTCGTCGAGATGACCGCGACGGGCGCGCTCGCGATCCTGCTCATGTTCTTCTTCCTGCGTGACTCCCACGGGCCGTTGCCGCACTGCACTCGCTCGCCCCTCGGGGCTCCGATGAGACCCTTGAGGTGATGGCCCGTCGCGCCTTTCAGGCGATCGAGGGCTTCATGCGAGGCACGACGATTGTCGCCTTCATCGACGCCGTCTGCATCACCGTCGGTCTGCTCGTCCTGAAAGTACCGGGCGCGGTCGTGCTCGGGGCACTGGTGTTCATCGGTGCGTACATCCCTTACCTCGGTGCGTTCCTGTCCGGCGCGGTCGCGGTCCTGGTCGCATTCGCCGATGGTGGCCTCAGGACCGCGCTGTGGGTGCTGGGCCTTGTCTTCGTGGTGCAGCTCATCGAGGGCAATGTGCTTCAGCCGATGATCCAGAGCCGCACGTTGCAGATGCACCCCGCGGTGATACTGGTGGCCCTCACAGCCGGCGCCTCGTCCGCAGGGGTCCTCGGCATGCTCCTCTCCGTGCCATGACCGCGGTGGTGTTCGGAGTGCTGTCGGAACTGCGGGGCCGATACCAGGAAGGAGACCGTGGTACGGAAGAGGGTGAGACCAAGGCTTTCGACGACCCAGGAACCGGTCCGGGCGACTCGCAACGACGCCTGAGACGTCGGTCTCGACGTTTGTTCGGCGTTCCGGCTATGGGAATGCCATTTCGTCGACCGCGCAGGCTCAAGGGCACAGTGTCCGAAGCCCGACGAGGAGGTCGTACTCCGGCGTGATGACGAAGGCGGGGGCGATACCGGTCAGGCCGGCGGTGTCGGAGGGATGTCATGGGGTCGGAAGCGTTTCTGCCGCGGGCCGGCGCCCACCGCCGACGGACCGGGACAACGCCTTGGTGGTCGCACTCGGCCACGGTGGGCAGTTCCAGTGCCGCCCAGTGGTAGAGCCGCGGACCCTTGGCCCCGTCGCCGCACGAGATCGGCTCCCATGCCTCCGCAGGAGCCTGAGCCAAGGGTTCCCCGCGCCGACTACGTGCTGGTACGGGCCAGTGCTTCCAGTGGGCCCGCGAGGATGGTGGAGAAGGCGAGTTCTGCGGCGCCGATGAGGACAGCGTTGTCGCCCAGTGCGCCGACGCGGAGCCGCAGGTTTTCACGGGAGGCTGCCAGCGCGTGGCTGTTGACGCGGCTGCGGATCTGGGCGGCCGAGCCGAGGAACACCTCGCGGAGCGTTCCGCCGAAGACGACGGTGCGCGGGTTGAGGATGTTGACCAGGTTGGCGACGCCGATGCCGAGCCAGTCGCCGACGTCATGCAGGGCGGCGCGGGCGCTGATATCGCCCCGGTCGGCCGCCTCGACGACGGCGCGTACGGCCTCCCGACCCGTGGCCGAAGGGTCGCGCTGTGCGGCCTCCAGGAGAGCGCGTTCACCGGCTTCGGCTTCGAGGCAGCCACGCCCTCCGCATCCGCAGGGTCTGCCGGCCCGCGGGTTGACGACCATGTGCCCGATCTCCCCGCCGTATCCGCAGTCGCCGCCCAGGAGTTGGCCGCCTGCGATGACACCGCCGCCGATGCCTATGTCGCCGTGCAGGTACACGAGGTCCTGGCAGCCGGTCCCGGCGCCACGCAGGTGTTCGGCGAGGGCTCCGAGGCTTGCCTCGTTCCCGACCGAGACGGGAAGGCCGAGGTCCAGCCGGCGCGTGAGGCTTTCGCCGAACTCCTCGTCCTTCCAGTCGATGTAGGGTGCGGCACGGACCAGGCCGTCGGGCCGGCGCACCATTCCGCGAACGGCGGCGGCCACGCCGACGCAGACGGTTCCCTGCCGTGTGGTGTCCATCATCTGGTGGGCGAAGTCGGCGAGGACTTCCGTCACTTGGCCGGCTTCGCGATGGTCTGGGCGCATGCGGGCCTCCCTGCGGTCGAGGAAGACCCCGCCGAGACCGATGCGGGCGGCGGTCAGCCGGTCCACGCCGACGTCGAAGGCGAGGACGTACGCCTGGTCGGACTCGGGCCGCACGACCAGGGACGGCCGGCCCGCTCTGCCCGTGTCACGGGGTAGTTCCTCACGGACCAGGCCGGCCGAGGTCAGCTCGCTGACCAGACCCAGGATGGTGCTGCGGTTGAGTCCCATGCGGTCGGCGAGGACCGCCCGTGACATGGATCCGCCGATGTGCACATGGCGGAGCAGGGTGCCCAGGTTGTGCCGGCGGATCTCTTCCTGCGAGGGACCGGCTTTCATGGTGCCCCAGACCTCATCGTTGTACGGCCCTGCGACGGGACAGAGCGTCCACGCCTGCGGCCACCAGCAGGACCGAACCCGTGACAGCGTACTTGACCCCGGAGCTGTAGCCCATCAGACCCATGCCGTTCTGGATGACCGCGACGACCATGCCGCCGAGCACGGCGTCGACGACCCTGCCCCGCCCGCCGAAGAGGCTGGTTCCACCGATCACCGCGGCGCCGACCGCCAGCAACAGCACGTTGCTGCCACCGGTGTTGGGGTCGACCGAGTTGCCCCGGGACGCGGCGATGATGCCGCCGACCGCGGCCAGGGACGAGCAGATGACGAACGCGGTGATACGGATGGCGGCCACGTTGATGCCGGCCCGCCGTGCCGCCTCGGCGTTGCCCCCCACCGCGTAGATGTGCAGGCCGAACGAGGTGCGCTGGAGCAGGAAGGTACCGGCGACGAGCAGGACGGCGATGACCGGTACCACGATCGGCACGCCCTTGAGCGAGTCGACGATGACGTTGCGGCTGCGCTCCTGGTTGAGCAGGTGGACGGCGACCGCGCCGAGCACCGCCAGGCCGCCGATCCTGACCGCGAGCAGGGTAGGGGGAGAGGTGGCGAGCCCGCGCTGTCGGCGGTTGCGGTTCTGCCGGAACTGTATCGCCGCATAGGCCGCGACGCTGACGGCGAACAGTGACCAACCGAGCGCGGGGGAGAGGTTGTTGTTGGCGACGGCCAGGATCGTCTGGTCGCGGATGGAGATGTTGGTGCCCTCCTTGAGCAGCATCAGCACGATGCCCTGGAAGCCGAGGAAGGCGGCCAGGGTGACCACGAAGGAGGGGATGCCGACCTTCGCCACCAGGACGCCGAGCAGCAGGCCGATGACCGTGCCGGTGAGGATTGCCGCACCGACGGCGGCGAACCATGGCCATCCGTGGTCGGTGAGCAGGATGGCCAGGACGGCGGCACAGACCCCGCTGGCGTACCCCGCGGACAGGTCGATCTCGCCGAGGAGCAGGACGAAGACCAGTCCCATGGCGATGGCTATGCTGCCCGCGCCCTGAGTGAGCAGGTTGGCGAAGTTCAGCTCGGACAGGAAGACCGGGCGCAGGGCCGCGAAGAACACGCAGAGGACGATCAGGCCGAGGACGGCGGGCAGGGCCCCCAACTCTCCGCCGCGTACCCGCTCCACGTAGTTTCGGGCGACCGAGCGCAGACTCGCGGCTCCGGCCGTTCCGTTCCTCTTCGACGTACCAAGGCTGTCCGGCATCTCTGGCTTCTCGGGGGCGACGGCGGCGGTCATGCGGTGGCTCCGTTGGTGGTGGCGAGGCCGAGATCTCCGCTGCGGCCTGAGGTGATGAGTTCGACGACCTGGGCGTGCGTGACGTCGGACGTCCGGATCTGGGCGGCCATCCGGCCCAGGTAGAGGGCGGCGATCCGGTCGGACACCGCGAAGACGTCGTTCATGTTGTGCGAGATCAGGACCACGGCGAGCCCGTTGTCGGCGAGCCGCCGGACCAGTTCGAGGACCTGCGCGGTCTGGGCCACACCGAGCGCGGCGGTCGGCTCGTCCAGGATGACCACCTTGCTGTTCCACAGCACGGCCTTGGCGATGGCCACGGTCTGCCGTTGGCCGCCGGAGAGGCTGGAGACCTGCTGGCGGATGGACTTGACGGTGCGGACCGACAGCCCTTCGAGGGTCTTGGCGGCCATTTCCTCCATCGTCGCGTCGTCCAGGACGAGTCCCCGGCGCTTCTCGCGACCGAGGAACATGTTCTGGACGATGTCGAGGTTGTCACAGAGCGCCAGGTCCTGGTACACGATCTCGACGCCCAGGGCCGCCGCGTCGCGCGGGCTGTGCACCTGCACCTCCTCGTCCTCGAACCAGTACTCACCGCCGTCGATCGGGTGGATGCCGCCGATGCACTTGACCAACGTGGACTTGCCGGCTCCGTTGTCGCCGACCAGGGCGGTCACCTCGCCCGGGTGGACGTCGAAGGACACGTCGTGCAGCACCTGCACCGGGCCGAAACTCTTGTCGATCCCGCGCAGTCGGAGGATCGGGGTCGCTGTCATGGGAGACGGCTCCTTACGGTCGTGAGGTCGCGGGCCCCGGGGGCGAAAGGTTCCCGGGGCCCGCGGTCGGCCGGTCCGGACGGGGGGATCGTTCGAACCGGCCGGTCAGGGGCTACTTGATGCCGGCCTTGGCACACAGGGCGGCGTACTTGCCCGTGCACAGCTCGTCCTTGGTGACGAAACCGTCGTCCACGACGTCCTTGACGTTGTCCTTGTAGATGGCCACCGGCGTCTCCAGCACGGCCGCCACCTTGCGCTTGCCCTCGGGGTCCTCGACGGTCGCGTTCGTCTCGCCCTTCTCGCCCTTGGCGAGCGAGATGGCGAGCTTGGCCGTGGCGTCCGCCTCCTTCTTGACCGCCTTGTATACGGTCATGCACTGGTCGCCGGCGAGGATGTTCTGCAGGCCCTGCACGGTGGCGTCCTGGCCGGTGACCGGCACCTCGCCGTTGCGGTTCTGCTTGCGCAGCACGGCGATGGCCGCGTTGCCGAGACCGTCGTTGGCGGCGAGCACGCCGCCGATCTTCGGCGCGCTGGTGAGCATCTGCTCAAAGATGGTGCCGGCCTGGGTGTTGTCCCAGTCGGGGACGGACTGGTCCGGGCCCTTGACGTACTCGCCCGACTTGTACTTGGGGTCGAGGACGCTGTTGTAGCCCTTGGCGAAGAGGGTCGCGTTGTTGTCGGTCGGGGAGCCGTTGAGCGTGGCGATGATGGGCTTCTTGGCCTTCATGTCGCTCAGGCACTTGCTCAGGCCCTCGCCCTGCAACTTGCCGACCTCGGTGTTGTCGAAGCTCACGTAGTACTGGGCGGAGCCGCCGAGGGTGAGGCGGTCGTAGTCGATCGTCGCCACGCCCTGCGCCTTGGCCTTGTCCAGAACGGCCTTGCCGGTGCCGCTGTCCAGGTTCACGATCACCAGGACGTTGACACCGTTGGTGATCATCTGGTCCGCGATGGTCTGGAACTGCTGCTTGTCGCCCTGCGCGTTCTGGATGTCGTAGTCGACGCCCGCCGCCTTGAACGCCTCGCCGAGGTACTTGCGGTCCGCGGTCTCCCAGCGCGCCGAGGACTTGCTGTCCGGGAGGATCACGCCGATCTTCGGCTTCTTGGCGTCGGAGCCTGAGGCACTGTCGCTCGACGAGGAGCCGCCGCAGGCGGTGAGCGAGCTGACCAGCGCCACCGAGGCGGCGGTGAGGAGGAGTCCTTTGCGCATGGGCAGGGTCCTTTCTGGTGTTACGGCCGGACGACCGGACGCACGAGGGTGGAGAGGAAGAAGGCGAGAAGGGCGCTCTCGGAGGAATGGCCGGGGCTCAGGCGATCCGCCCGGCTGAATGTTGTGAGCGGGAACTTACGACGCTCTGCGGACTGTGCGCCAGATCTGGAGCGCGAGAATTTGTTACCTGCCATAACAATCAGGTGACGCGGTCGAAGCGCGGCGCCCCCTCCCTGTCTGGTGAGGTCCGGGGGAGTGTGGTCGCCCGAGTGGCGGCGCGGTCCGGTTCGCCGGGCTCGCATTCACCTGTTACGAAACCTTTCGCGGTCCACTGCTCCCTCGCCGGCGAGACCCGGATGATGATCTTCGGAACGTGGACTTCCGCAGGAGAACGCTGGTTCGGTCAGGATGATTGGTGCTGACGAACGGCCTTCCGGCCGGGGTGTGTCGGCGGTTCGAGCCCGCCCGCCGCGCCTGTCGCGGGTCTTGACGCGGGCATCGTTGGCCCTCGAAGGTGTGCCGCAATTAATCAACGGCCCTTACAAATGCACTGTCCTGGGGGACGGGACGGTGGGGGCCAGGGCAGGAAGAGGGACTGCTTCCATGCTTGTCAGACGAAGGCTCCGCAAAGGCGCTGCGCAGGTCATGGCATTGACAGTGGCTGTCGTAGGCGGGGTGGCGGTGCTGGGGCCCACCGCCGCCCACGCCGCTGGCACGGTGATCGGCGTGACCCTGACGACCGCGGACCTCGGCCAGGCGCTCACCCCGCAGCCGAGCATCACCCTCGGGCCGGCCTCCTCAGGGGCCGTGAACCTGAAGGTGGACAACACGAAGACCTTCCAGACCATCGACGGGTTCGGTGCCTCCTTCACCGACACCTCGACCTACCTGCTGCAGAACAAGCTCAGCGCGGCCACCCGTGACCGGGTGATGCGCGATCTGTTCGCCCGAGGACCCGGCATCGGCCTGTCCTTGATGCGGGTTCCGATGGGGTCGTCCGACTACACGGCGACCCCGCCCAGCAGCCCCGGCACCTACTCGTACGACGACAACGGCGGCGTCGCCGACCCCACCCTGGCCAACTTCTCCACCGCGCACGACGACGCGTACGTCATCCCGGTCATCAAGCAGGCCCAGGCACTCAACCCGGCGATGAAGCTCTTCGCCAACAACTGGAGCCCGCCGGCGTGGATGAAGACGACCAACACGATGCTGGGCACGAACAACGGCACCCTGCGCTCCGACATGTACGGCCCGCTGGCGCAGTACTACGTCAAGTTCCTCCAGGAGTACAAGGCCAAGGGCGTCAACGTCTGGGGCATCACCCCGCAGAACGAGCCGACCATCTCACCGTCCACGTACTCGGCCATGCTGTGGCCCGCGAGCAACGAGGCGAACTTCATCGCCGACAACCTCGCTCCCGCATTGCAACAAGCCGGCCTCGGCGACACGAAGATCCTCGGCGGCGACGCCGACCACGTGGACCTCAACTACGCCAACACACTGCTGAACAACCAGGCGACCCGCGACGCGATGTACGGCACCGCGTGGCACTGCTACCGCAACAACCTGGGCAACATGACCACCATCCACAACACCGCCCCGGACAAGCGGATCTACGAGAGCGAGTGCTCCACCGGCCCCGGCATCGCGCCGATGAACGCCGCGCAGCTCGCCCTGGAGTCCACCTTCAACTGGGCCAACGGCGCGCTGCTGTGGAACCTGGCGCTGGACACCAACGGCGGCCCCAAGATGGGTGTCGGCTGTGAGAAGTGCACCGGGCTCGTCACCGTCGACCAGGCGACCGGTGGCGTCACGTACACCAACAACTACTACCAACTCGGCCAGTTCTCCAAGTTCGTGGTACCCGGTGCCACGCGCATCGGCTACAGCGACGGCGGCAACGTCTGGGCCCAGGCGTACAAGAACCCCGACGGCAGCGAGGTGCTGGTCGCCCACAACAACAACTCCAGCAGCACCACGTTCACGACCACCTGGAACACGGAGGGGTCCTTCCAGTACACGCTGCCTGCCGGCGCCACGGCCACCTTCACCAAGACCGCCGACAACGCCGCGGCGCAGATCGTCGGACAGGGCTCGAAGCGGTGCCTCGACGACGCGAACAGCACGGCCAACGGCACCCAGCAGACCATCTGGGACTGCGGGGCGACGAATCCCAACCAGAAGTACCTGTACTCCGGTAACCGTGAACTGCAGATTGCCGGCAAGTGCCTGGGCGCGGAGGGCAACGCCACGACCAACGGCACCAAGGTCGTCCTCTGGGACTGCAACGGCCACAACAGTCAGAAGTGGACCTTCCGCGCCAACGGCAGCGTAACCAATGACCTGTCCGGGCTGTGCCTCGACGTCACCGGCAACGGTACGGCGAACGGCTCGAAGGTCCAGCTGTGGAGTTGCACCGGCAACTCGAACCAGAATTGGAGAGTCTCCAGCGGCGGCTGACGCCTCATCCCCGCTGTCACCGAGATCGTTGACGTCCCTCACGTCATGCCGACGACGACACCAGCGCGCTCCGTCATCACCGAATGCGAGACAGGGCGCCCTGGTGCCTTCTCCGGCCGGCCGGGGTCCCCCTGGGGCACTGTGGGCCGCTGGCTCTGGGCGGTGTCACTCAGGCGCTGTTGGCCGTCGGCGGTGCCTCCGGGAGGGACTCGGTGGATTGCAGATGCTCTCGCAGCCAGTGTTCCGTGTTGCTGACGTGCAGCAGAGCGGCGGCCTGGCTGAGAGCGGCGTCGCGACCGGCCAGGGCATCGAAGATCGCCTCGTGCTCCGCAAGGGTCCGCCCCGCTGCCCGGGCGTCCACCAGACCGCGCCAGATGCGTGCGCGCAAGGTGCGGCCCGAGACACCTTCAAGGAGGGTGAGCAGCGTTTCGTTGCCCGTGGCGGCGACGACGGCGCGGTGGAACGCCGCGTCGTGTGCGTTGAGTTGTTCGACGTCGTCGCGGGCCTCCCGCATGGCGTCCAGGTGCCGCTTCACCTCGGCCAGCTCCTCGTCGGAGATCCGGGTGGCGGCCAGAGCGGTGGCGACGGGTTCGAGCAGCCGCCTGACCTCCATCAGGTCCAGCAAGGCACCCGGATCGCTCTGCAGCAGGTCCACCGCACCGCCGAGGCCCTCCAGCAGCAGGCTCGGCTGCAGGCTGGTCACATAGGTGCCGTCGCCCCGCCTGACCTCCAGCACCCGGGCCACCGCCAGCGCCTTGACCGCCTCTCGCGCCAGGTTGCGGGACAGCCCCAACTGCGCTGCCAGCTCCGGTTCCGGAGGCAGCTTCGAGCCCGGGGGCAGCGCGCCCGAGCGGATCAGCGCACGGATCTGATCGATGGCCTTGTCCGTCAGAGACAACGCGAACCCCTTCCGTCAGTGTGCCCTCCGGGTACGTCCGACCTGATCAGGCCCTGGGCGCGAAGATCGTCCCAGAGACCCTCGGGGACCTGTTGACGGTGTAGCTCCACGTTGCGCCTGACTTGTTCGGGATTTCGCATACCAAGAGTGACGTTGATGGTACTGGGGTGGCTGAAGGGGAAAGCGATCGCCGCGGCGGGGAGGGTCGTGCCGTGCCGTTCGCAGACCTCCGCCATGGCGCGGGCGCGGGCGACGAGGTGCGGCGGGGCGTCCTGGTAGTCGTACTTCATACCCTGCGCGGGCCGGTCACGGGAGAGAAGGCCCGAGTTGAACACTCCGACCGCCACGACGCTCTTGTCGAGTTCGAGCGCGGCGGGGAGTACGTCGTCCAGCGCCGACTGGTCGAGGAGGGTGTAGCGTCCGGCCAGCATCACCACGTCGGCGGCGGTCTCGCGGAGGAAGCGGGCGAGCATGGCCGACTGGTTCATTCCGGCGCCGATGGCGCCGACGACTCCCTGGTCGCGCAGGTCCGCGAGGGTGGGCATGGCCTCCTCGGCGGCCTGCCGCCAGTGGTCGTCGGGATCGTGCAGGTACACGAGGTCCAGGCGGTCCAGTCCCGTGCGCTCCAGCGTGTCCTCGATGGAGCGGAGCACACCGTCGCGGCTGAAGTCCCACTTCCTGCGCAGATCGTCCCGTACGACGAAGCCCTCGCTGTCGAAGCCTCGTGACCGCTCGTTGGGTACGAGCAGCCGGCCCACCTTGGAGGAGACGACGTACCCGTCGCGCGGCCGGTCTCTGAGAGCGGCACCCAAGCGGCGCTCGGACAGGCCGAGCCCGTAGTGCGGTGCGGTGTCGAAGTACCGGACTCCCGCGTCCCATGCGGCGTCGATCGCGGCCGACGCGTCCTGGGCCGGGGTGACCCGGTAGAGGTTGCCGATGACCGAGGCCCCGAAGCCGAGTTCGGTGAGTGCGACAGGTGTGGTCGAGATCTTCCGGTGGTGCAAGGCGTTCTCCTCGGGGAATCACCGTGCCGTGTCGCAGGTCAGCGTCTGACGTGGGCGGAACTGCCCGCCATGAGCGCCTCGACCTCGGCGAGTGAGGCCATGGAGACGTCTCCGGGCGTGGTCATGGTGAGCGCGCCGTGGGCCGTGCCGTAGGCGAGGGCGTGTTCCAGGCCGACAGCGCTCAGCAGGCCGTGGACGAGCCCGGCGGCGAAGCCGTCGCCTGAGCCGATGCGGTCCAGCACGTGGAGGCCTGGCATCCGGGGGCCGGTGACGAAGCCGGTCTCGGGCGACCAGGCCGCCGAGGACCAGTCGTTCACCCCGGCCGAGGGCACCTCGCGCAGGGTTGTCGCCAGCACTCGTACCCCGGGCAGCCGGGCTGCCACCTGTGCGAAGGCGTCGGGCAGTTCGTCGGCGCCGATGCGCGGCTCGCCGGAGTGCCTTCCGGCCAGGCCCAGGGCGCCCACCACGACGTCGGCGTGCCGGGCGAGCCGCAGGTCGGTCTCGCGTGCCCGCTCGGGCCCGCCTCGGTCGGCCCAGAGGCTGGGGCGGTAGTTGGGGTCGTAGGAGACGGTGACGCCGTGGCGCCGGGCGGTCGCCATGGCCTCGTCCGCGACGTCCGCCGTGGTGTCCGACAGGCCGGCGAAAATGCCGCCGGTGTGGAACCAGCGCGGGCCCGTGGCGAAGACCGTGTCCCAGTCGATGTCTCCCTTGCGCAGTTGCGAGACGGCGGTGTTCGCGCGGTCGCTGACACCCAGTGCGCCACGGATGCCGAAGCCGCGTTCGACGAAGTTCAGTCCGTTGCGGGCGGTGCGGCCGATGCCGTCGCCGGGTATCCAACGGATCAGTGAGGTGTCGACGCCGCCCTGAAGGATCAGATCCTCGGTGAGCCGGCCCACCGCGTTGTCGACCAGGGCCGTGACGACGGCCGTGCGCAGACCGAAGCAGCGGCGGAGACTGCGTGCGACGTTGTACTCGCCGCCGCCTTCCCACACCTGGAAGGTGCGGGCCGTACGGATCCGCCCTTCGCCCGGGTCGAAGCGCAGCATCACCTCGCCCAGGGCGATCACGTCCGCACCTGGTCCGTGTCCGGTCATGGGGTGCTCCTCTCCACGGCCTCGGCGGTCAGCCGCCGGATCCCGTCGTAGTCGCCGCGCTCCAGATGGCCGGCGCTCGCCATCCAACTGCCGCCGACGGCGAGGACCGCCGGGTGGGAGAGATATCCGGTGAGGTGGGCGGGGCCGATGCCACCGGTCGGCACGAACCGCGCCTGAGGGAACGGCGCCGCCAGCGCCTTGAGCATGCCGGTGCCGCCCAACTGTTCTGCGGGGAACAGCTTGACCTTGTGCAGACCGCTCCCGAGGGCACGCATCAGCTCGGTCGCGGTGGCGATTCCCGGCACCATCGGCACGCCCAACTCCCGGCACCTGGCGATGACTTCCGCGTCGAAGCCGGGCGACACGACGAAGCGGGCCCCGGCCGACACGGCCCGCTCCGCCTGCTCGGGGGTGAGGACAGTGCCGGCGCCGACGGTGAGCCCTCCGTGGGCCGTCATCGCCTTGAGTGCCTGCTCGGCGTCCGGAGTGCGGAAGGTGACCTCGGCGCACCGGACGCCGCCGGTGGCGAGGGCCTCGGCGAGCGGGGCGGCCGTCGCGGCGTCGGGCACGGTCAGCACCGGCATGATCCGGGCGCCGGCCAGCAGGGAAGTGAGATCGGCGGTCATCGGCCGAGCCATCCGCCGTCGACGGGCAGGACGGTGCCGTGGACGTAGTCGGCGGCGTCGGAGGCCAGGAACACGGTGGCGCCCGCGAGGTCGTCTGCGGTGCCCCAGCGTGCTGCCGGGATGCGGTCGAGGATCGCGTTGCTGCGTGCCGGGTCGTCCTGGAGGGCCTGGGTGTTGTCGGTGGCGATGTAGCCGGGCGCGATGGCGTTGACGTTGACGCCGTGCGGCGCCCACTCGTTGGCCAGGGCCTTGGTCAGTCCGGCCACGCCGTGCTTGGCGGCGGTGTAGCCGGGGACGGTGATGCCGCCCTGGAAGCTGAGCAGCGACGCCGTGAAAACTATCTTGCCCCGGCCCCGGGCCACCATGGCCGCGCCCACCGCCCGGGCCAGCGCGAACTGTGCGCTGAGGTTGACCTGGAGGACCAACTCCCAGTCGGCTTCGGTGTGTTCGGCAGCCGGGGCGCGGCGGATGGTGCCCGCGTTGTTGACCAGGATGTCCACCGACCGCTCGCGTCCGGCGAGGTCCTCACCGAGCGCCCGTACGGCGTCGGGGTCGGCGAAGTCCGTCCGGATCGCTTCGAAGGAGCCGCCCGCGGCGAGCACGTCCTTCTCCACCGCGCTGTCGGAATCCTCCAGGTCGCGGCTGACACCGATGACGTCCGCTCCGGCCTCGGCGAGCGCGCGGGCCATGGCCCGGCCGATGCCGCGTCGGGCGCCGGTGACGACAGCGAGTCTGCCGGTCAGGTCGAACATGTCGAAGGCACTCATACGGCGGCTCCCTGTGCTTCGTCGATGGCACCCTGTGCGTCGGAGCAGTCCACAAGGATCTTCATCACGTCGCCCCCGGCCTCCAGGGCCTCGAACGCCGAGGGAGCCTCGGTGAGCGGTACGACCTTGCTGATCAGGCGGTCGGCGGGGACGGTTCCGTCCGCCACCAGCGCCACGGCGCGCTCGAAGTCCGCACGGTCGTACAACCGGGCGCCCACGAGAGTGAGTTCGCGCCAGAAGAACCGGTGCAGGTTCAGCTCGCGGGGCCGCGGATGGATGGCCACCAGGCACAGCCGGCCCCGCACCGCGAGCACCTCGACGGCCGTGTCCACGCCGGCCGCCGCGCCCGACACCTCGAAGGCGACGTCCGCGCCCGCGTCACCGGTCCACTCACGGACCAGCTCGGGGACGTCGTCCGTGGCGGGGTCCCAGGCAGTCAGCCCCGATTCCTCGGCGAGCAGCCGCCGGTGGCCGCTCAGCTCCACGACGCGGACGTCGGCTCCCGCGGAGCGGGCGACCAGCGCGATGAGGATGCCGACCGGTCCGCCGCCGACCACGACGACCCTCTCCCCGGCCTGGACACGGGCCCGGCCGACGTCGTGCACGGCCACCGCCGTGGGCTCGACGAGCGCCGCCCGGTCCAGGGGCACCGACTCCGGCAGGCGTACGAGCGTCGAGGCGGGCACGGTCCAGCGCTGCTGCATCGCGCCGGGGGAGTCGATGCCGATGAAGTCGAGATGCTGGCAGATGTGCCGGTGGCCCGCCCGGCAGGCGGGACAGGTGTCGTCCCAGCGCAGTGGCATCACGGTCACCGCGTTCCCGGGCCGCCAGCCCTCCACGTCCGGCCCGACGCGGACGATCCGGCCGGACATCTCGTGGCCGAGGACCGCGGGCGTGCGGACCCGGGCGTCCATGTCGCCGTGGAAGATGTGCAGGTCGGTGCCGCAGATGCCGACGAAGGCCGGGGCCAGCTCCACCTCCCCGGGGCCGGGAGGCGAACTCTCGGTGGGCGCTGTGTCCAGGGTCCGGGCGGAGGTGTACCGGACGGCGAGTGTCGAGGTCGTCATCGTGATCTCAGGGTCCCTTCAGCGCGGACGCCGATGGTCAGCAGCAGGTTGGCGTAGGTACGGATGTCGGCGGTGACGACGGCGAGCGCGAGGTCGGGCGAGCGCGCGGCGTCGTAGAACTCGAAGCGGCCCAGCGCCTCGACCGGAACGGGAGCCAGCATGGCGCGGTACTCGGCGAGGGCAGGCGGCTCGGGTTCGCCCTCGGGCGGAACCATCACCTGGGCCGATTCCACGGGCAGGGCCCGCAGCAGTACGTCCAGCACCGTGGTCACGTCCAACAGGCCCGGCGCCAGGTTGAGGTGTACCGTCCTGGCCCGTTCACCGGTGGCCGTGCTGGCGGGGTAGTGGCCGTCGGTGAGCAGGACGCGGGCGCCGTGTCCGGCTCGGGCCAGGGCTTCGAGCATGCCGGGGTGCAGTAGTTCGGTCAGGAGCACGGGGCAGTCCTCTCCTCTGTGTCCCTCGGGGTGGGTTCCAGCCCGTAGAAGGCGGTCGCGGTGCCCGCGAGGACGGCCTCGGTCTCGGTCCCGGAACAGCCGCACAGGAGCTCATCGACGGTGGCGGCCCAGCGGTTCCAGCCGCCCGCGAGGACGCAGACCGGCCAGTCGGAGCCGAACATCAGCCGCTCGGGGCCGAAGGCGGAGAGCAGCACGTCCCACACCGGCCGGATACCGGCGACGTTCCACGTCCGATGGCTGGCCTCGGTGACGAGCCCCGACACCTTGCACGCCACCTGTGGTCGTCGGGCCAGCAGCCGCACCTGCCGCTCCCAGTCGGCGAGGTCGCCGTGGGCGATGGGCGGCTTGCCCGCGTGGTCGAGGACCAGCCGCAGACCGGGGAGGCGTTCCGCCAGGCGGACGACCTGGGGGAACTGGTGGCTGCGGATCAGCACGTCGTAGCCCAGTTCGCGGTCACGGACCGCCCGCAACCCCCGTTCGACGGCGGGGTATTGCAGCCACTGCGGGTCCAGCTCCCCCTGGACGAGGTGCCGCAGCGCCCGCAGGTACGAACCGCCGGGCCCGGCACGCAGTTCGTCGAGAACGTCACCGATGGCCGGGGAGGTGAGATCCGCCCAGCCGACGACCCCGTCGACGAGAGGGTCGTCGTCGGCCAGGGCGAGGAGCTCCCGTGTCTCGGGGACGGACGTCACGCACTGGACGACCACCGTGCTCTCCAGACGCCGCCCGGCGATCGGCCGGGTCGCGGCGGAGCGCAGGTCGTCGACGCCGAAGGTGCGGCGGATCGGCTTGTGGGCGGGGCTGTCCAGCCAGGGCTGGGGACGGCGGGCCAGGTCCCACACGTGGTGGTGGGCGTCCACGAGACGCCGTGGGGGAGGGGTCTCAGACACGGGCGGTCCAGACCGGGCCGTCGGGGTACAGGTACTCCTTCAGGGACTCGGGGTGCATCTGCGCGCTCAGCCCGGGGACGGCGGGCGCGAGGTAGTGGCCGTCGGCGATGCGGACGGGGTTGACGAAGTGCTCGTGCAGGTGGTCGACGTACTCGATGACCCGGTCCTCGACCGTGCCGGAGACGGCGACGTAGTCGAACATCGACAGGTGCTGCACCATCTCGCACAGGCCCACCCCGCCCGCGTGCGGGCAGACCGGGACGCCGAACTTGGCGGCGAGCAGCAGGATCGCGATGTTCTCGTTGACGCCGCCGACCCGCGCGGAGTCGATCTGCACGACGTCCACGGCGCCCGCCTGCAGCAGTTGCTTGAAGACGACCCGGTTGGCGATGTGCTCGCCGGTGGCGACCTTGATGGGGCTGACGGCCTCGCGGACCGCGGCGTGGCCGAGGATGTCGTCCGGGGAGGTGGGCTCCTCGATCCAGTACGGATCGTAGGGGGCCAGCTCGCGCATCCAGTCGATGGCGGGCTGCACGTCCCATCGCTGGTTGGCGTCCACGGCGATGCGGATGGAGTCGCCGACCGTCTCGCGGGCGGTGCGCATGCGCCGTACGTCGTCCTCCAGGGACGCGCCGACCTTCAGCTTGATCTGGGTGAAGCCGTCGGCGACGGCCTCGCGGGCCAGGTGAGCCAGCTTCTCGTCGGAGTAGCCGAGCCAGCCGGGCGTGGTGGTGTAGGCGGGGTAGCCGCGCTCCAGCAGCCGGGCGATGCGCTCCTCGCGGCCCGGTTCGGCCTTGCGCAGGATGTCCAGCGCCTGCTCGGGGGTGAGGGCGTCGCTGAGCCAGCGGAAGTCGACCTGTGCGACCAGTTCCTCGGGCGACATCTCGCCGAGGAAGCGCCAGACGGGCTTGCCCGCGCGCTTGGCGGCCAGGTCCCATGCGGCGTTGACGACCGCGCCGGTGGCCATGTGGATGGCACCCTTCTCCGGGCCCAGCCAGCGCAGTTGGGGGTCGTGGACAAGGGAACGGGAGAACGTGCCGAGGTCTCCGCACATCTCCTCGACGGAGAGACCGACCACGTGCGGGGCGAGGGTCGCGATGGCGGCGGCCTGCGCGTCGTTGCCGCGTCCGGTGGTGAAGGCGAGGGCGTGGCCCTCCAGACCGTCGCCGGCGTCGGTGCGCAGGACGACGTAGGCGGCGGAGTAGTCGGGTTCGGGGTTCATCGCATCCGACCCGTCCAGGTGCTCGGACGTCGGGAACCGCACGTCGAGTACTTCCAGGGCGGTGATTCGAGCGGATGCGGACATGGCAGAGGACATGGCAGCAACTCCTGTGAAGGCAGGTGGGAACAGAGCCCCCTGCGGTGCGTGTGGTGCCGTTTGGCGCACACGCGGTTCAGATGATCACGTGTCTGTGCATGAAGGGGCGTCGACTCGTGCCCGGTCTTGGACTGTCCGGGCTCACTCCTGGACCTTGCCGCCGGTGATGCGCGAGATGGTCAGCGCGACCAGGATGATCAGACCATTGAGGGCGCCGATCCACTGCGCGGGGACGCCCGCGAGGGTGAGCACGTTCTGGATCATGAAGAGCAACAGGATGCCGGTGAAGGCGCCGAACATGGTGCCCTTGCCGCCGTTGAGGCTGATGCCGCCGATGACCGCGGCGGCGAAGACGGTGAAGATGTATCCGTTGCCCTGTGCCGAGGCGACAGAAGCCAGCCGGCCGGACAGCAGGAGTCCGGCGAGAGCGGCGAGCAGGCTGCCTGTGACGATGACGATCCACAGCACCCGGTCCGTGCGGATGCCGGCGGCCTTGGCGGCGTCGACGTTGCCGCCGATGGCGTACAACGAGCGGCCGAAGCTGGTCCAGCCGAGGACCACGACGGCGACGGCGAACAGGATCAGGCAGATCCAGATGGACGCGGGTACGCCGGCCCATTCCGCGGTGCCCGGGTAGAGCATCGACTGCGGCAGCTGGAAGAACGTCTGGCCGCCGGAGATGCCGGTGAGGATGCCGCGCAGCACGATGAGCATGCCGAGGGTGACGATGAAGCCGTTGAGGCCGAACCGGATGATGAGCAGGGCGTTGAGGACTCCGACGAGTACGCCCACCAGGAGTGTGACCGGGACTGCCCAGGCGCCGGGAAGCAGACCGAGTCCGTGACCCGTGCCGGCCGGGACCACGAGCCAGGCCGCCACACCGGGTGCGAGGCCCATGGTGGACTCCAGCGACAGGTCCATCTTCTTGACGATCAGGACCATCGTCTGGGCGAGCACGAGCAGGGCGATCTCGGACATGGTCTGCAGGACGTTGATGAGGTTGTCCGCCTGCAGGAAGATCGGGTTGACGATCTGGCCGACGACCGCGATGACCACGATCGCCGGGACGAGGGCGAGGTCGCGCAGCCGCGCCAGCGGTATCCGGCCGCCCAGCAGTGCGGGCCGCTTGGCGGTCGGCGCGGTGGCATCGGGTGCGGGGGCGTCCGACGTGTCCGCGAGGACGGTTTCAGACATCGAGGTCCACTCCTTCCATCGCGGCCACCAGGTCGTGGTCGTGCCAGCCGCGGGCGATTTCGGTTGTCACGCGGCCCTGGAACATCACCAGGATCCGGTCGCACATGCGCAGGTCGTCGAGTTCGTCGGAGGCGATGAGCACTCCGGTGCCGGTCTCCGCGGTCTCCTCGACCTTGCCGAGGAGAAACTCCTTGGAGCGCACGTCCACGCCCGCGGTCGGGTTGATCAGGACCAGCAGCCGGGGGTCGTCGGCCAGCGCGCGAGCCATGACGACCTTCTGCTGGTTGCCGCCGGACAGCCCGGAGACGGGCAGCTCGGGACCCGGTGTCTTGATCGCCAGGTTCTCGATCATGCCGTCGGCGAGCCGGTCCCGGCGGCGCCCGCTGATGAATCCGTGCCGGCCGAGTCGGCGCGGTACGGACAGCGTGGCGTTGTCCGCGATCGACATGTCCGGTACGAACCCCTGATGGTGCCGGTCCTGCGGGACGAAGCCCGCGCCGGCGGCGAGGGCGCCGGGCACGCTGCCCGGACGGGGCCGCTTCCCGGCGATCTCCACCTCACCCTGGTCGGCGGCTCGCAGCCCGACGACGGTCTCGGCCAGTTCGGTGCGCCCGCTGCCCGCGGCCCCGGCGAGGCCGACGATCTCTCCGGCGCCCACCTGGAAGGTCACATCCCTGTAGGCGCCGTCGCTGCTCAAGGACCGGACACTCAGCGCTGCCCGGACGTTGGAGTCGAGCGAGCTGACCCGCTGCTCACGCAGGGCTGCGGCGGCCTCGCCGGTCATGGCGGCGACGAGCTCCGTGCGGGGGAGATCCGCGACCGGGGCGGTCACGATGTGCCGGGCGTCCCGGAACACCGTCACCGTGTCGCAGATCTCGTAGACCTCCTGGAGGTGGTGGCTGATGAACAGGAAGGTCACGCCCTGCTGTTGCAGATCCCGGATGCGGTCGAAGAGACGGTTGATCGCCGCGCCGTCGAGCTGGGCGGTCGGCTCGTCGAGGATGATGAAGCGGGCCCCGAAGGACAGCGCCCGGGCGATCTCGACGAACTGCCGCTGTTCCACGGTGAGATCGCCGGCGAGGGTCTGCGGGTCGACGTTCACCGACCAGGTCGACAGCAGGTCCTGAGCACGGTGGCGCACGCCCTGCCAGCTGATCAGACGGGTGGGTGTGCGGTCGTGGCGGTTCAGGAAGAGGTTCTCCGCCACGGTCAGCGTGGGAATGATCGTCGACTTCTGGTAGACGCAGGCCACGCTCTGCCGCCAGGCGTCCCGGTCGGTCAGCCGCGGCGCGGGACGGCCGCCGAAGGTCACTGTCCCCGCGTCCGGGGCCTGCAGTCCGGTCAGGACGGACACCAGGGTCGACTTGCCGGCTCCGTTGCGGCCGACGAGCGCGTGCGTCTCCCCGGGCCGTACCGTGATCCGGGCGCCGTTCAGGGCCACCGTCGGACCGAATCGTTTGACAATGCCCGTCGCCTCGACGACGGGCGGGCCTGAAGGCACCCGCCCGTCATCCGCCGGGGCGGGCGCGGAGCTCAACTCTCGCTCCCCGTCGGTCATCTCAACCGCCTTGCGTTAGTTGTTGGTTGGGGTTCACGGCGTTTCTCTGGTCAGGGTTCCGGCCACACTCCGGGCCAGCGGGTCTGACGCTGGGTCATCCGAGGTGGTTGCCCCAGAGGGACTTGTCGTCGCTCTTGAGGCTGGGAACCCCGCCGTAGGTGCCGCCGTCCACCGTCACCAGCGGGGCGGAGAGCTGGTCCTCCAGCAGGCCGTCGCGGACCTGGACGATGGTGCTGTCGTGGTCGGTCTTGCCGGGCTTGAACGTCTTCCCGTCGATCGCGGCCTTGAGGTAGTAGAGCGCGTACTTCGCGTAGAGGTCGGCCGGCTGGGAGACCGTGGCGTCAATCTTGCCCGCGGCGATGTTCTTGAGCTCCTCGGGGATGCCGTCGTTGGAGACCACGAACACGTGCTTCTTGTTCTCCGGCCCGACCAACAGGCCCTTCTGCTTGAGCACTTGGAGCGTGCCGGACAGGGCGAAGCTGGACTGCATGTAGACGCCCTTGATGTCCGGGTGGGCGGTCAGGTCGGTCTGGAGCTTCTGTGCGGCGACGGCACCGTCCCAGTTGGTGGCCTCACCGAAGACCTTGATCTTGGGGTAGTTGGCCTTCATACACTCGTTGAACGCCTCGGTGCGGTCACGGCCGTTGATGGAGTCCAGACCGCCCTGCAGCATGACGACCTTGCCCTTGCCGTCGAGCTTGGTGCCGAGGAACTGGCAGGCTTTCTCGCCGTACGCGCGGTTGTCGGCGCGTACGACCATGTAGACCTTGCCGGTGTCGGGGCGGGTGTCCACGGTGACGACCGGGATCTTCTTCGCCTCCATCTGCGCCAGGGTGGGCGCGATGGCCGCGGTGTCCTGCGGGGCCATGGCAACGCCCTTGACGCCCTGGCTGATGAACGTCTGCGCGTTGGCCGTCAGCTTGGCGACGTCGTTCTGCGAGTTGGTGGTCTTCAGGTCCAGGCCCAGCTGCTTGGCGGACTGGGGGGTGTACTTGATGTACGAGTTCCAGAAGTCGGTGTCGGAGCGCGGGTAGTCGACGCCGACCAACGGCTTGTCGCTCGCCGCGGAGGTGGTGCTGGAGCCGGAGCTCCCGCCGCAGGCACTGACCAGCGCCAGTGCCGAGAGGGCGGAGACGGCGGAGCAGAGGGCGGTTCTGAGTCTCATCGGTGGTTTCCTCGCGCTGATCCGGTGGGCGACGGGCGATGGGTGTGTCGCTGGTGCGACGTCGACGTAACGCCTCATCGATTGATGGGATGTATGTATAGGTGCCAGTCGGGAGCCTGTCTAGTCTCCTGGGCGTATCGACATGAAAGTGCTGCTCATTCGAGGTTGGCTTGCCTGAGTGGCGATGGCTCCAGAGAAATTCATCCCATCAATGATGCGGATTCGTGAGGCGTCGACGACTCGCGCTTGGGTAGTGCTCGTCTGGGTGTCGCCGTGGGGTCAGGTTCCGCACTGCGCGATGGGAGTGCCGAAGACATGCCATGTTTAGGCATGAACAAACGGGACTGTTTCATCGCATAGCGGTCAAAGCCTCTCGCCGAGAGGTGCTTTTCATCCCTGTAGCCCTGTTGACATCAGGGGCTCACATGGTCGAACTTCGTCCGTAACATTCGGCGCTCGAGACCCGCGATAGCCGCGCCACCCGCGTCTTCTCGTCTTTCCAGCGGCGCCACGCTCTCCCGCTACGGGAGGAGACCGTCGCACCCTGCCCGAGCAACCACCGCGGCGGTGTTTCCGTGGTCCCTGACTCGGCGCCGGGGACCGCAGAGCGTCCGGCAGCCGTGCGCGTTATGGCGCTGATCTTGAATCATCAACATTCTGCCTTCGCAAGACACAGCGGTGATGGAGGTTCCTGCCATGTCGAGACCAATCAACAGACGCACGTTGCTCGCCTGCGCCACAGGCGTCGCGGCTGCCGCGGTGGTGGGCGGTGTGGCCGGTGCCGGCACTGCTTACGCAGCCCCGAGCACGTACACCCCCTCGTGGGATTCGGTCGACCAGCACCCGGCGGCCCCCGAGTGGTTCAAGGACGCCAAGTTCGGCATCTACTTCCACTGGGGCGTGTTCAGCGTGCCCGCGTACGACACCGAGTGGTACCCGCGCCACATGTACCTGAACAACAGCGTGGCGAACAAGCACCACATCGCCACGTACGGGGCCCCGTCCGCGTGGCCGTACCACAACTTCATCAACGGAGCGAACGACCTGGCGGGGAACCACACGGAGTTCGCGCCGAAGCTCAAGTCGGCCGGCGGGGCCTTCGACCCCGACGAGTGGGCGCAGCTGTTCGTGGACGCCGGCGCGAAGTTCGCCGGGCCGGTCGCCGAACACCACGACGGCTACTCCATGTGGGACAGCCAGGTCAACGAGTGGAACTCCGTCGACAAGGGCCCGAACCTGGACCTGCTGCACCTGTTCACCGACGCCATCCGCGCCAAGAACATGAAGCTGCTGGTGGCGATGCACCACGCGTACAACTTCACCGGCTACTTCGAGTACGCGCCGGCGCAGTCGGACGCGAGCCTCAAGAAGCTCTACGGGCAGCTGAGCTCGGGGCAGGAGAACCAGCTCTGGTACGACAAGCTCAAGGAGGTCGTCGACCGGGCCAAGCCGGACATCCTGTGGCAGGACTTCAGGCTGGACCATGTCGACGAGTCGCAACGGCTGAACTTCCTGTCGTACTACTACAACCAGGCCAACGCCTGGGGCAAGGACGTAGTCACCACGTACAAGGACGGCTTCGATCCCAAAGGTGCGGTCTTCGACTACGAGCGGGGCGGCCCGGCAGACCTCACCGCGCCCTACTGGCTGACCGACGAAAGCATCTCCAGCTCCAGCTGGTGCTACACCGAAGGCATCGGTTACTACAGCGTCAAGCAGATGCTGCACTCGCTGATCGACCGGATCAGCAAGAACGGCAACGTGCTGCTCAACATCGCGCCGAAGGCCGACGGCTCCATACCCCAGGCCCAGCGTGACATCCTGCTGGGTATCGGCGACTACCTGGGGCGCTTCGGCGAGTCGATCTACTCGACCAGGGCCTGGACCGCCTACGGCGAGGGTCCGACGAAGATGGGCGGTGCCACCTTCTCCCAACCGACGACCGGCACCGCGCAGGACATCCGCTACACACGCAACAAGGCGAACAACGTCCTGTACGCCACGGTCCTGGGCTGGCCCGGCAGCTCCCTGGAAATCAAGACGCTCAGCACCAGCCGCATCAACCTGGGCTCGCTGACCTCGGTGAAGCTGCTCGACTCGACGGCCGGCACCTACATCAGCCTTCCGACCCCGACGCAGAACGCGTCCGGGCTGCAGGTGAGCCTGCCGTCGTCGGCGCCCTTCTCCGCCCACGCGTACGTCCTGAAGCTCAGCTTCTCCGGCGAGATACCCAGCCTGCGGCCGCTTGCCGGCGCCGTGGTCTTCAACGACGTCAACTACTCCGGCGGCGCCGCCGTGCTCGCCCTCGGCAGCTACACCGCCGACGAGCTGACCCTCGCCGGGATCTCCCCGCTCAGCCTCTCCTCCCTGCGGGTGGCTCCGGGCCACCAGGTCACCGGCTACTCCGGGGACAACTTCAGCGGCACCTCGTGGACGTTCACCGCCGACAACCCGGACCTCAGGGTCACCGGCAACAACGACCAGATCACCTCGCTGAAAGTGACGCTCAACCCGTCCGCTTGGTTGAGGATCACCAACGTCACCAACGGCCTGGCCCTGGACAGCGGGGGCAACGTCGCCGGCGGTTCCAACCTCAAGCAGTGGACCTGGGACGGCAGCAACAACCTGCAGTGGCACGCGGTCGACCTCGGCAACGACTACTACAAGCTGGAGAACCGCACCAACGGCATGGTCGCCGACGGCTGGGGCGCCACCAGCAATGGCGCTGCGTGCAGGCAACTGGAGTGGAACGGCCACACCAACCAGCAGTGGAAGATCACGCACCGTGGTGATGGCAGGTACTCCCTCACCAACCGCACCACGGGCATGGCCCTGGACGGCGGCGGCAACGTCCCCTCCGGCTCCGTCGCCAAGCAGTGGAGCTTCAACAGCAGCACCAACCTGCTGTGGACGTTCACCGCGCTCTGACCGATCCCGGTGCGGGCGGGCCCGGCGTCGCCCGTGGTCCGCGTCTTGTTCGCGCGCCGCTGTCCCGCTAATTTGCAGCGGGATCGCGGCGAGCGACACGGTGTGCATGGGCGCATCGGTGTCGACGAGGAGAACAGGCAACTGGTGACAGCTCAAGGCAAGGCACACCGGGACGCGTCGTACGGTCTGCTGACGGCCATCGCCGGTGAGGCCGGGGTGTCGCTCAGCACCGTCTCCAAGGTGGTGCACCGTCGCCGTGACGTCGGCGCGGCGACCCGGGCCCGGGTCGAGGAGTTGCTCAGCAGGTACGGGTACGTGCGCCCGGGAGAGCGGGATCCCGCGATGCCGCAGCAGATCGTCGCGGTGTTCCGGGACCTGTCCGGTCCCTACACACTGGAGGTCGTCCGCGGGATCGTGGCGGCGGCGGACGAGCTCGGCATCGACGTGGTGACGGGAACGACCGGCCACCGCTCGATCTCGCAGTGGCTTCAGGAGAGCGTGGCGCTCGGCGCGGCCGGGCTGATCATCGTGATCTCGATGCTGTCCGAGGAGGACCAGCGCCGCATCGTCGAGCAGCGGCTGCCGGTGGTACTGATCGATCCGCTCAGCGCGCCGAGCCACGACATCCCGAGCATCGGGGTGACGAACTGGAGCGGGGCCAGGGACGCAGTACAGCACCTGGTGGCGCTCGGGCACACCAGGATCGGCATGGCCGCGGGCCGTGCGCATTCACTGGCCGGGGCGGCGCGGCTGCACGGCTACCGAGCCGCTCTTGAGGAGGCGGGGATCGCCTACGACCCGGCGATCGTGCGCTCGACCGACTTCGATTTCGAGGAGGGGCTGATCGCCAGTCTGCAGATTCTGGGCGCCGAGAATCCCCCCACAGCCGTCTTCGCGGCCAGCGACGCACAGGCGCTCGGCGTGCTGGAAGCCGCCCGTCAGCACGGGCTCAGTGTTCCCGGGGACCTGGCGGTCATGTCCTTCGACGACACGCTCGTGGCGGCCATGGCCTGCCCGCCGCTGAGCGCGGTGCGCCAGCCTTTCGAAGAACTGGGTCACGAGGCCACGCGGGTACTGCTGCATCTGGCCGAGGGACGACCGCCGGCCTCCCCTCGAATCGAGCTGGCGACGGAACTGGTGCTGCGCACCTCCACGTCGGTGCCCCGCGGCGCCCACACAGCGCCAGGGCACGGCGCCTCCGACCCGCAGGGCAAGGACGTGCGGACAGACTCGTACGTCGAGCCGCGCGACATGGGCGGTGACAAGGTCCTCGGCGTATCGGGCGGCTCCACCACCAACGGCGTCCAGGTCCGCTGACCGCACAGGTGCAGGAAGGGGCGGGCCGCAGACGCCCGGCCCTTCGGTGTCAGACGAGTGGGACGGTCACCGTGACGGGGCTGCCCGGCACAACACGTGCGGTGTGTCGCTGGGCGGCGCCGCGCCGGCACAGCACGACGACCTCCCGCTCGCGTGTGGAGGTGAGCACGACCCGCGCGAGGCCCTGTTCCACGTCCCAGGTCAGTTCGTCGACACGTACACCGGCGCGGGTGGCGATGCCGTGCAGGCTGCCGGACCGCCACTCCGCAGGCAGGGCGGGCAGGAGTTCCACGACGCCGGGCCGGGAGTCGAGGAGCATCTCCGCGACCACGGTCGGGAGACTGTGGGCGGCGTCCGCGTTGTAGATCTCCAGGTCGGGGTTGTGCGAGGTCATCAGTGACCGGAAGACCATGTTCCGCCCGAGGATCTTGAGGACGTTCGCCTTCGCCGTCTCGCCGTCCTTCAGGCGCGCGGCGACGAGGGCCCGGTGCAGGCTGCCGTGCGCGGACATGTTCTCGTCGCCACGCCGCAGGAGCGCCTCGCGAGCGGCGGCGGCCAGGTCGGGGGTGTCGTCGGGGGTGATGTCGTGCAGGGGCCACACCGGGTAGAGGTGGCTGATGTGCCGGTGGTCGTCGGCGGTCTCCAGCCCGGGCCACGCCCACTCCGCGAGTGCTCCCCGGTCGTCGACGCGATACGGCGGCAGCCGCTCGGCCAGCGCGCGCCAACGGTCGACGGCTGCCTGCTCGATGCCGAGGTGGGCGCAGACGTCCGCTGCGGTGGTGAGCGCGTGCCGGGCCGCGGCGACTTCCATGGTGGCGTTCACCCCGGCCACGCCCCGGACGTCCTTCGGGCCCACTTCCGGGGAGTAGGACGGGACGAGAACGACGTGGCCTTCGGCGTCCTCGCGGGTGAGGAAGTCCTCGAAGAAGACGGCGGCCTCGACGAGCCACGGGGCGAGCGTGTCGCCGAGGAAATCGTCGTCGCCGGTCGCCTGCCAGTACTCGTACAGCGGGAACAGCAGCCAGTCCGCGCCCGCCGACCACATCGTCCAGGGCCACTCGTCGTCGAGGTGGAACAGCAGCCCGTGCTCGCCGTCAGTTCGGCTGGGGGCGAGAATGCCCCGGGCGCCGTAGATGCTCAGGGCGTTGATGCGCCAGTCCTCGATCTGCCCGCCGATCAAGGCGGTGTACGGGGCGATCAGTTCGGGCATGCCGGTGAGGACCGCCCCGGCCATCTGCAGATTGATGTTGGCGTCCGTGGTGTAGTCGCCGGACCAGGCGGCGCCCCATTCCCCCAGCCACAGCCCGGTCAGCCGGGGCGGGAGTACCCCGCTGGAGCTGAGCAGCAGGTAGCGGCCGGAGTGGAACAGCGCCTCGACCAGCGCGCCGTCCAGCGCCTTGGGGTCGGCACGGGCGAGCAGCTCGGCCACGGGGAGGTGCCGGTCGCTGTCGGGCATGCCCAGGTCGAGTTCGGCGCGGCCGTAGAGCTCGCCGTACGGGCGCACGGCGAGCGAGTAACTCCTCGTAGTCGGCGGGCAGTTCGGCGAGGCGCGCGCAGCCCCTCGAGGTCCGCGGGAGTCGACGACCGGTCCATCCGGGTCAGCAGCACCACGCGCCTCGCTCCCTCCACACGGGCCGCGTCCCCATCCACCGTGAGCCGGCCGCCGGTGACGACGAGCCGGGTCACCCCGGCGAACCCCGCCGCACCAGGGCCGAACGGATACGCTCCCACGGCGGCGAGGTACGCCTCATCGTTCCCGGCGGCCTCGGCGGACGTCGAGAAGGTCACCTCGGGTGGGCGGCCGGGCAACTCGCCGGAGAGCCGTACGGCCAGGTCGACCCGCGGACCAGCGATCTCGACGACCGCCACGGCATCGATGCGCGAAACGAACGCACCACGAACCGATTGCCGCTCTCCGTCGGACCAGGCGACCCGCACTTCGCCGGTGGTGAAGTCCGTGATCCGGCGGTAGCGCTCAGCGGGGCCTTCGACCGGAGCGTCCAGGTGGAGGACGTGCCCGGGGTGGAAGGGCTGGGTCCAGGCCATCGACCTGCCGTCGGAGAACATGCGCTGGGCTTGCTCCCGCTCGCCGGCGAGGATCAGGTCGCGGACGTGCTCGAGACGGTCGGCGACAGCCGGCGGACGCATCCCGAGGGACTCGTTGGGGAGCACGCAGCGGTGATGGTTGTGGATGATCCGTTCCCGGTGGGGATGCCCGAACACCATGATCCCGTACTCGCCGTTGCCGGAGAGGAAGGCGTCCTCCCAGCGGTCGGCGGGTTGAGTGTCGTGGATGCAGTGCACCGGCATTCCCGGCCTCCAGAGAAGCGACGTGCCCGAGCGGCTCGAACAGGGTGCAGGGAGCCTACAAGAGGTGACCGCTTCGGCCACGAAAGACTTTCGTGGGTCGAAAGTCGCTGCGTATCCGCAGGTCCCCGCAGTGTCTGGCGTCCTTCGTCGATCGGTGCCACCCACCCGGCGTGTACTTTCACTCCGCGCATGATCAGGGAACGCCGAGCGGGAGGTTCACGCCGAAGTGACCGGCACAGCCAGGTCGGACCGGAGCGCCCAGTACGGGCTTCTCACCTGGATAGCGGGCGAGGCCGGCGTCTCGCTCGCGACCGTATCGAAGGTCGTCCACCGGCGACGCGACGTGTCCGAGGCGACGCGGGCCCGGATCGAGGCGCTGCTGGCCGAGCGCGGCTACGTCCGGCCCTGGGAGAGCGAAGCGCGCCGACCGCGGCAGATCCTGGCCGTGTTCCGGGACCTGGCCGGCCCGTACACCTTGGAAGTGGTCCGCGGCATCGTGGAGTCGGCGTCCGAGCTGAACGTCCACACGACCCTGGGCACTACCGGCCGGCGCTCGATCTCCCAGTGGCTGGGGGAGTCCGTGGCGCTCGGCGCCTCGGGCGTGGTCATCGTCATCTCCACTCTCGCCGAGCAGGACCAGCACCGGATCCTGGACCAGCGGCTGCCGGTGGTGCTCGTCGATCCCCTGAACGCGCCGTTGCCGGACATCCCGAGCATCGGAGTGACGAACTGGCACGGCGCGACGACCGCCGTCCAGCACCTGATCGACCTCGGGCACCGCCGGATCGGCATGCTGGCCGGCCGGTCGCACTCGCTGGCCGGGTCCGCGCGTCTGCACGGCTATCGCGCCGCCCTGGCGGAGGCCGGGATCCCGTACGACCCGGGTCTCGTCCGGGCGACGGACTTCGACTACGGCGAGGCCCTGCGCGCCGCCCGTGGTGTCCTGGACCGGCACGAGCGGCCGACGGCTCTCTTCGCCGCGAGTGACGCCCAGGCGCTCGGTGCCCTGGAGGCCGCCCGGCAGCTGGGCATCACCGTACCGCGTGAGCTGTCGGTGATGTCGTTCGACGACACTTTGGTGGCCGCCATGGCCTCACCGCCACTGAGCGCCGTACGACAACCGTTCCGGGAGCTCGGTCAGGAGGCCACGCGCGTTCTGCTGCAGCTGGCCGATGGAAAGCCTCCCGCGACGACGCGCAGGGAACTCGCGACGGAACTGGTCGTGCGCCTGTCGACAGCTCCGCCCGAAGCCGAGGAGCACGGGCGCATGTGACCCCGGTTCCGCAAGCCCTCGCATCGCGAAAGTCTTTCGGAACTGATGCCCCTCCGATATTGCAGCGGCCGAATTGCGCCGCTTAGCGTGACCGTCGCCAGCTCAGCCACAGGAGCAACGGTACGCAACCCTTGCGTAGGCACCTGACGGGCATGGCCCTCGAACCTCATCCCTCAGCGCACACAGGCCCGGGACGGCCTGCCGGTGGAGTGCACCCGCGAACGGGATCCTGCCGACCCCGAAAGGTGTTCAACGATGAACAGAGTGTCCAGACGGTGGTTTCTCACCGCCACGGCGGCGACCACGCTGAGCGTCACCGTGACGGGCTGCGGCTCGTCCGACAGCAAGGCGTCCGGCGCCACGGGCAACGTGGACTTCTGGACCCTGCAGGACCCGACCAACCCGGTGCAGAAGGCGGCCGTGACCACCTTCAACTCCACCGGGCACGGCAAGGTCACCCTGTCCGTGATCGCCTCGGACGGCTACAAGGACAAGCTGCGCACGGCGATGGGCTCGGCGAAGATGCCCGGGCTGTTCTTCAACTGGGGTGGCGGCAGCCTCGACGACTACGTCAAGGCGGGCAAGCTGGTCGAGCTCGACAAGATGCTGGAGGCCTACTACCTGCCCTCCGCGCTGGAGGCCGGCAAGGTCGACGGCAAGCTGGTCGGCGTCCCGTGCCGCGGCACCCAGCCGGTGTTCCTCTTCTACAACAAGAAGGTCTTCGCCGACGCCGGCGTCGAGCCGCCCAAGACGTACGCCGACCTGACGAAGCTGGTCAAGGTGTTCAGGCGCAAGGGCGTCACGCCGTTCGCGCTCGCGGGCAACGCCAGCTCCTCGTGGACTGAGCTGATGTGGGTCGAGTACCTCGTCGACCGCCTCGCGGGGCCGGTGCTCTTCCAGCGGATCCAGGACGGCGACTGGTCCCAGTGGCAGGACCCGGCGGTCCTCAGGACCGCGCGGATGATCAAGGACCTCGTGGACGACGGCGCCTTCGGCAAGAGCTTCGGCTCGGTGAACTATGGCGCCGGCGGCACCTCCACCCTGCTGTCCAAGGGCAAGGCGGCGATGGTCCTGATGGGCTCGTGGGAGTACGCCGTCCAGCAGGGTGAGGACCCGGACTTCGCCAAGAACGGCCTGGGATACGTGGCCTTCCCCTCGGTGGAGGGAGGCAAGGGCGACCCGAAGAACGTCGTCGGGAACCCCACCAACTACATCTCGGTGACCACCGCCGCTCCGAAGGAGACCGCGGCGGAGTTCCTGAAGACCACCTACAGCGACGACTACGTCCAGGGCCTGGTCGAGAAGGGCGAGGTGCCGGTCACGACGAACGCCGAGAAGCTGCTCGCCAAGGCGCCCGACCCGGCGTACGCGAAGTTCCAGTACGACCTCGTGCAGAAGGCCCCCTCCTTCACCCAGTCCTGGGACCAGGCACTCGGCCTCACCCTCGGCACCCCACTGCTCACCGAGATCCAGAAGCTGTTCAACGGACAGAGCACTCCGGAGAAGTTCGTCAGCGCGGTGCTGGCGAGCAAGAAGTAGGAAGGCACGTCCACGTGGTCTCCGCAACGACCTCCCGGCCCGTGAGCAAGACCCGGGCGCGCGACCGGGCCGCTCCTCCCACCCTGGAGCGGCCTGGCGTGGCCTGGGCGATCCCCGGGCTGCTGTTCTTCCTCGTCTTCGCCGTCGCGCCCATGGTGGGGGTTCTCTACCTCTCCTTCACCCACTGGGACGGCCTGAGTACGCCCCGGTTCACGGGCACGGAGAACTGGTCGCGCTTCTTCAGCGACAGCCAGGTCGGGCAGTCCACCCTCGTCACGGGAATCCTGCTGGTCGGCAACATCGCGGTGCAGGCACCGATCAGCATCCTGCTGGGCGTCTGGTCGGCGGGCCACCAGCGCAACCGGGCCGTACTGTCCGCGGTCTTCTTCCTGCCGTTGCTGCTGTCCACGGCGGCCACCGCCGTCATGTGGAGGCAACTGCTCGACCCGAACTTCGGAATCCCCTCGACGTTCGGACGGCTCTTCGGCGGCACGACCGATCCGCTCGGCACCCAGCAGGGCGCGATCGCCTGTCTGGTCCTCGTCACCAGCTGGCAGTTCATCCCTTTCCACAGCCTGCTCTACCAGGGTGCCGCCCGCGCCATCCCGCACACGCTGTACCAGGCGGCCGCGATCGACGGAGCGGGCCGGGTCCGGCAGTTCTTCCACATCACGCTGCCGCAGCTGCGCAACACGATCATCACCTCGACCACCTTCATGGTCGTCGGTGGTCTCACGGCCTTCGACATCGTGTTGCTGCTGACCAACGGCGGGCCCGGTACGGACACCTCGATCCTGCCCTTCTCCATGTACCAGACCGCCTTCCGCACCTACGACTACGGCTACGCCAGCGCCATCGCGGCCTTCCTGCTGCTCCTGGCCACCTGTGCCTCGGTCCTTCTCACCAAGCTCAGTGGGTACGACAAGATGACGAGCACCCTGGAGGGGCTGTGAGAACACGCCCCAACTACGCGGCCGGCGCCGCGGCGTTCGTCTGGCTCCTGATCATCGGCATCCCGCTGTACGCGCTGGTGAACACGGCGGTCCAGCCCCAGACGACGTACACCGACAAGGGCCCTGTCTCCCTGCCCTCGGCGGTGACGGCGGACAACTTCCGCACGGTGCTGGACAGCGGGTTCCCGCAGTACATCTGGAACACCCTCGTCGTGGCGGCGTCCACGGTCGCCATCGTGCTGGCGCTCGCGATCCCGGTCAGCTACGCGGTCGTGCGCGGGCGAGGCTGGATTACGAAGGGAGTGTTCCGTCTGTTCCTCCTGGGGCTGGCGATCCCCTCGCAGGCGGTGATCATCCCGCTCTTCCTCATCGTCAACAACCTCGGTTTCTACGACACCCTCTGGGGCATCGTCCTGCCCACCGCGGCGTTCGCGCTGCCGGTGAGCGTGCTGGTCCTCAGCGGCGGGATGCGGGACATCTCGTCCGAGCTGTACGAGGCAATGGCTCTGGACGGCGCCAGTCCCGCCAGGACACTCGTGAAGCTGGTCGTGCCGATGTCGCGCTCCGCGATCGCGACGACGTCCGTCTTCACCGCCCTGCAGGCGTGGAACGGCTTCCTGTTCCCGCTGATCATGACCCAGTCCGAGGACACCAAGCTGGTGACGCTGGGCCTGTACAACTTCGTCTCCGAGTACGGGGCGAATGTGCCGGCCCTGCTGGCCGCGGTGCTGATGTCCGCGCTCCCCATCCTCGTCGTCTACCTCTTCGCGCGACGGGCCCTCGTCGCCGGTCTGATGGGTGCAGGCGGCAAGTAATCCACCGACGCCCGCTCGGGCCTGGTCCGGCAAGCCTCCGACGCCCATCGCCCGGACCCGGTCCGGACATCGTCGACCCGAGCGCTCCTGCCTCTCGGTGCTGCCCGCATCTCTTCGTCGACTCCTTCACCAGACCGCTCGCGGGGCTTGATCGCGCCTGCGCTCACCACAGAAATGGACGACCCTTGACGATCAGCGACGAACGCCCGACGACCGGGCTGTGGAACGACCGCGCTCTGCCGACGTCCGTCCGCGCGCGAGCCCTGCTCGATGCCATGACCGAGTCCGAGAAGATCGCGCAGCTCGGCAGCACCTGGCCGGGATTCAGACCGTCGTCCGGTGACGTGGCCCCGATGCAGGACAGCTTCGGCGACCCCGAGAGCTTCGACGAAGCGATCGCCGACGGTCTCGGGCACCTGACCCGGGTGTTCGGCACGGCTCCGGTTGCTCCGGAGGCCGGCCGCGAGCGCCTGGCCGCACTCCAGGAACAGGTGTGCGCCGCGAACCGATTCCGTATCCCGGCCATCGCCCACGAGGAGTGCCTGACCGGGTTCACCACCTGGCAGGCCACCGTCTACCCGACCCCGCTCGCCTGGGCAGCCACCTGGAACCCGGAACTCGTGCGGCGTATGGCGGCGGCGATCGGTTCCGACATGGCGGCCGTCGGCGTCCACCAGGGTCTGGCCCCCGTCCTGGACGTGGTGCGCGACTACCGCTGGGGCCGGGTGGAGGAGACCCTCGGTGAGGACCCCTACCTGGTCTCCGAACTCGGTGTCTCCTACGTGAAGGGGCTGCAGTCGTCCGGCGTCGTCGCCACGGTGAAACACTTCGCCGGCTACTCCGCCTCGCGGGCGGCACGCAACCATGCCCCGGCCGCCGTCGGTCCACGGGAGTTCGCCGACGTGATCCTCCTACCATTTGAGAAGGCGGTGGTCACCGGGCGCGTGGACTCGGTGATGAACGCCTACAACGACGTCGACGGCCTACCCTGCGGCGCCAACGACACCCTGCTCTCCGGACTCCTGCGCGACCGCTGGGGGTTCGAGGGCACCGTGGTGTCCGACTACTGGTCGATCGTGTTCCTCGCTTCCATGCACCACGTGGCCGCCGACCTGCCCGGTGCGGCACGGTCCGCGCTGCACGCCGGCATCGATGTCGAGCTGCCCCACACCTCGGGCTACGGGGAACCGCTGCGCTGCCTACGGGAGAACGGCAGCGTCCCCGCAGACCTGCTGGACCGCGCGGTGTTGCGCGTCCTGAAGCAGAAGGCCCGACTCGGCCTGCTGGATCCCGACTGGCACCCCGGCCAGTACACGGCGCCCGCGGGCTTCGACTCGCCCCGCAACCGCTCCCTGGCCCGCGGCCTCGCCGAGCAGTCCGTCACACTGCTCGACAACGACGCGGCCGTCCTGCCGCTCGTCTCTCCGAGCTCCGTCGCCGTCATCGGCCCCGCCGCCGACGACACTCGCTGCCTGTTCGGCTGCTACTCCTTCCCCAACCACGTCCTGCCCCACCACCCCGACACTCCCATGGGCATTGACGCCCCCACGATCCTCGACGCCATCCGACAGGAGTTCCCCGACGCGGTGGTGCGCCACGAGGCCGGGTGCCCGATCACAGGGGACGACCGCAACGGCATCGAAGCGGCCGTGGCCGCCGCCGCGGCGGCGGACGTGACCGTCCTCGTCGTGGGCGACCGCTCCGGGATGTTCGGGGAGGGCACCTCGGGCGAGGGCTGTGACGTCGGCGCGCTGACGCTCCCCGGAGTACAGGAGGACCTGGTGGAGGCCGTCCTCGCCACCGCGCAACGGGCCGTGCTTGTCGTCGTGTCGGGCCGCCCGTACGCGATCGGCCGGCACGCACGCGCCGCGGACGCGACCCTGCAGGCCTTCTTCCCCGGCGAGGAGGGTGCCGTGGCGATCGCCGGCGTCCTGTCCGGGCGGGTGAACCCCTGCGGACACCTGCCCGTCCAGATCCCGGGCGACGCGGCAGGCCAGCCCGGCACCTACCTGGCGCCCCCGCTCGCCCTCAAGAGCGACGGCGTGAGCAACATCGACCCGACACCCGCTTTCCCCTTCGGGCACGGCCTGTCGTACACGACCTTCGAGATCGGGGACGTGGACGTCGAGGAAGCGGTCGTGGCGGTCGACGCGACGATCACCGTACGGGCCACGGTCTCCAACACCGGCGACCGGGCGGGCACGCTGGTGCCCCAGCTCTACCTCACCGACCCGGTCGCCTCCGTCACCCGCCCCGTCCGCCAGCTGATCGGCTTCACCCGCGTCGATCTCACCGCCGGTGAGAGCCGTGCCGTTGAGTTCGAGGTCCACACGGACATGACCAGCTTCACGGGAACGGATCTGCGCCGACGCGTCGAGCCCGGTGCGATCACGCTGACCGTGGCGCAGTCGGCGGGCGACCCGGGCTCCCCCGTGCAGGTGCGACTCGAAGGCGACACACGCGGGGTCGACCACACCAGGGTGATGACCACCGCCGTCACGGTGCGGTGGGACTGACGGCAGGGCCTGGAGCGTGGTTTGTTCCTCAGCCGACGTACGTCGCGTTCCTATTCGGTCGCGGAGCTTCCCTCTCACCAACACGTAGCCGCCAACAGTACAAATCAGAGGAGCCGCAAGAAATGCAACCATGGGCAAGGAAGGCTCTCGCGACCGCGACAGCTTTCGGAGTCGGCGTGGCGTTCGCCATCGCCTCCGTGACGAGTGCGTCGGCGTATCAGCCGAGCCAGGCGAACCTGTATGTGGCGGACAGTCCCTCCACGTGCAACAAGAAGCCCTGCGTTCTGTACCCGAAGTCGGCGCAGCTCCCGGGCGGCCGAATCGTGGCAGCGTTCGAGAACAGTCAGGGCGCTCCTGTGGGGCAGACCATGCCGGTCTACAAGAGCGACGACGACGGCACCACGTGGCAGAAGCTTTCGGATGTCAAGGCACCTGCCTATCTCTCGAACGATTCCCCATACGCGAAGTACACGAGCAACTGGACCAACCCGTATTTCTACGTGCTCCCGCAGGACGTCGGAAACCTGAGCGCCGGCACGCTGCTTCTCGCGACCGTCGTCTCCGGTGACGACTACTACTACCAGGAGCGGAAGGCCGCCGACCCCAGCTGGACGCCGACTGGAGACGGCGACCGCAAGGACGTGGCGATCGCGTTGTACTCCAGCACCGACCAAGGCGCGACGTGGAGCTTTCAGAACATCATCGCCGCCGGGGGATGGGCGGGCTCGGTCGTCTCGACCGCCAACACCCACGCGCAGAAGGATCCGGTCTGGGAGCCGTATCTGGAAGCCCGGGGCGGTCAGTTGGTCGCCTACTACTCCGACGAGAACGACTTCACCGGCTATGACTCCGGCACCGGAGTGCCGGCCCTCGACCCGGACAACGACACCGCGACGGACTCGGGCGGCCAGATCCTCGCGCACAGGACGTGGAACGGCAGCAGCACCTCCCCCTGGAGCCGGCCGGTAGTCGATGTCCCGGGCACCACGGTGAACAACAACGGCAAGACGGAGATCGGCGGCGGACGCCCCGGCATGACGACGATCGCCCCGACCACCGACGGCAAATGGCTCCTCACCTACGAGTACTGGGGCGGCGGCGCGAACGTCCGCTACAGGCTCTCGGACGACCCGCTGAAGTTCTTCTCGGGCACGGACGCGACGATCACCTCCCTGCCCGTCCCCTCGGGCGGACACACCCTCGCGACCGGCGGCAGCCCGGTGCTCATGGCCATGCCGGACGGACGCATCGTCTACAACGCCGCCGGCAGCGCCAGTGTCTGGGTGAACGAGTCAGGCCTGAGCACAGGCACCTGGAAGGAGTACCAGACGCCGATCATCTCCGGTTACAGCCGTAACCTCCAGTACGTCGAAGGCACGGGGCGCGTTCTCATCCTCCAGGCGGGGTTCGGCGGCGGAGGCATCGGACCAGTCCGCTACGCCGAGGTGGACCTCGGCCGGTCCCAGGGTGCCTACTACACCCTCGTCAACCGTCTGACCGGTCAGGCCCTCAGCCCCGCCGGCGGAAAGACGCAGGACGCGAACCTCACCGGAGACGTCCCCGACATCGTCCTGGCGAACCGGAACTCCACGGACGACTCACAGCGCTGGCACCGGACGGCCAATGGCAGCAACGTGACCCTGCTCAACAAGACCGGCGGTCGCGCGGTCGGGATCTGGACCGGCGCTGCGACGGCCGGACAGAAGCTGGCCCAGTGGGTCGACGACGGAGCCACCGACAAGCAGTGGACGCTCGTCCCATCAACCAATGGCTACTACAAGCTCCGCTCGGTCCGCGACAGCAGCCTGTACATGACGGGCGCGACCGCGAACGGCGCCGTCACCCTGGCGACGTCGACCGACGACGGCTCGCAGGACTGGCAGCTCGTCCAGGACCCCCTGCCCACGGACTCCACCTTCACCTTGAAGGGCGCCAACTCCGGCCGCTGCCTCGACGTGCCGAACGGTCAGACGGGCGTCCAGGTGCAGATCTACGACTGCTCCGGTAACGCCAACCAGACCATCACGCAGACCACCGCCGGCGAACTTCGCGTCTCCGGCAACTGCCTGGCCGCAGCCGGCGACGGCACCACCGCGGGCACCAAGCTCATCCTCTGGCCCTGCAACGGAAAGTCCAGCCAGAAATGGTGGTTCCGCCTGGACGGATCCGTCATCAACCGCTCCAACGGCCTGGCCGTCGACGTCGCCAACTGGGCGACCGCCAACGGCTCGAAGGTGCAGCTCTGGACCGCCCTCGGCAACGCCACCCAGAGGTGGAGCCGAGGATAGGAACTCGATCGCGGTACCACGGCTCGTCCATCCACAGCGTCTCGTAGGGACGGCGGCTGACATCGGAGTCCGGACGACACCCGGACCCGCAGCGCGGAGCAGCCCGCCTCCTGTCCTCTGCGGCCAGTTCCCTGCGGATCCTGACGCTCTACCGGTCCGGTGAGTCCAGGCCCTCCACGGACACCGGATCGGGACTGAACACAGGGTGGTAACTCTCCGGCGGTGCGAGGTAGGTGGTGGGTAGGCCGCCGGTGTCGATAACGATCTGGTCCACGGCGATCGCGGGGTCGGCCATGAACAGCCGCAGGACGTGGTCGCCCGGCTCGGTGACGGTCACCGTGGCAGTCAGTTTCTCCACGCCGTCCTCGACGTTGCGGGCCCACGCGTCGCCCCGGTTGCCGGTTGCGATGGCCTGGCCCGAGAGGACGGTGACCTGCTGGTCGTCGAGGGCCAGGGCCAGTCGGCGGTGACCGCGCTCGTCGAGAGAGGGCAGACGGAAGACCGTGACGGGGAAGGTACCGGTGGTGGCGAAGCGCACCAGGTACCGCAACTCCGCTGCTTCGGTGGTGAAGTCCGTAGTGACCGGGACCGCCGTCGACGGAACCGCCTCCACCGCGCCCGAACGGCGGCCGAGCCCCCGCACGGTCCGCCAGCGGCAGCCGTTGCGCGCCACCCGCCGGTCGGCGTGCACAGCGTCCATCGACACGTATCCGTGGGCCTCGACGAAGCCGCGGACCCGCCGACGCGCCCGCTCCCCGTCGTTGCGTACCCGCAGCGGCACCTCGACGCGCTGCCCGGCGCCGGCGACGGCGACCGTGGCGTCGTGTGTGCCCTCGGGCACGCGAGCCCAGTCGATTTCCACCCACACACGGGTCTGCTCGGTGAAGGAGCCGCCCGCCTCGCTCAGCCTCACCCAGGGATGGCTGGACTCGGCAGTCCAGTCCATCGCCAGGAAGCCGGTGTTGAAGACGTCCACGAAACGCCGGTCCCGGGTGTAGGAGGAGAAGGACAACGCCCGGTCCACTCCGGTCTCGTTCCCCTCGGATGCCACCCCAAGCCCGGAAGTGTCCTGCCGGGCCACCCTGGTGACGCTCGGACGGCCCGGCGCCTTCGGGATCTGCGACGGGTACGGGTTGACGATCCCGTCCCATTTTCCGCCCGCCACCTCGGTGTTGTACCGCTCGGTGATCGCCACTTCATCGGCGTGGGCGGCCTCGGCCAGGTCCGCGAAGCGGTTGGTCCCCGCCCCGCGCCCCTGGCGCACGGCGAGCGCGTTGCGGTCCGCCCAGTAGTACTTCAGGTTCATCAGGTACGCGCCGTGCACCGGGTACTCGACCAGTTCGTAGAACGCGTCCCGGTAGGTCTCCGGCAGCTTGGTCCCCAGCGCTCGGACCCGCTTGAGCAGCCGGTCGTACGCCCCCATCCGGTGCCCCGCCTCGTCGCCGTGGTGAACCGCGGAGAGTAACCCGCGAGCGATGAACTCCGGGCGCAGCTCGGCCGCGAGCCGGTAGTACTCGGTGCGGATCGCCGCGATCTCCCGTCCGTGGAGGCGCCCGAACTGCCGCCCGGCCCACTCGGCCAGGAAGTCCTCGACGTCGTCCGCGCCCCAGCGGTCCACGTCCCAGGCCATGTCCATGGAGAAGGACAGCCCGGTCTCGATCGACTTGATGTCACCGACGTTGAAGATCCACATCCGGTCGGCGCCGTGCTCGTACACACGCCGCAACTCCTGCCAGACCTTGGCCGGTTGGGTGGTGTCCAGCCAGAGGTAGCTCTTGGGGCGGCCCCAGTAGGAGAGGTGGTAGTAGATGCCGTTGCCGCCCTGGCGGCGGCGCTCGGCCTCGGTCGGCAGCTGCCGCATGTTGCCGTGGTTGTCGTCCGGCCAGATCAGCGTGACGTCGTCGGGGACCTGGACACCCGCGTTGTACAGCTCCAGGACCTCCTTGTACGGGATGAAGATCTGCGGCTGGGCCGCGGTGCCGATCTCCTCGGCCAGGATCCGGCGCTGGTCGGCGATGATGTCGTTCATCACCGCGACCTTCTCCGGGACGGTGGTGGCGTGCCGGGTCTCCAGCGCGCTGTCGTGCAGCCCGCGCATGCCGAGCGTCCAGCTGCTGTCGTACGCGGCGTTCTGCCGGGCCCGCGCCCGCCAGTAGTCGGAGATGACACCGGGGTCCACCGTGTAGTCGTAGAGCGGCAGGCTGCCGTCCGCGCCGCGGTGCTCCTCCGCCCAGGGCGCCCACTCGTGGACTCCGTTGCGCAGCAGGGCCTCGGGGTGGCTGGAGCCGACGACGATGCCGTAGCGGTCGGCCAGTTCGGGGTTCTCGCGGTGCTTGTTGAAGAAGTCGGAGTACGGGTGCATGGCCGGCCACAGGTAGTTGGCCTTGAGACGCAGCAGTAGCTCGAAGATCCGCTTGTACGTCTCGGGGCCGATGTTCTTGTCCGGCTCCTGGGTGCGGTGGGACCACGTGGTGAGGTTCTGCTCGTCGTTGATGAAGACGCCCCGGTAGCGCACGGACGGCTCCAGGCGCTTGAAGGTGCCCGTCGGCAGGGTCACGGTGTCGCGCCGTACGACCGGCACGTCTGCCCACCAGTACCACGGCGTGACGCCGAGCCGCTCCGAGGTGTCGTAGATGCCGTAGACGGTGCCGCGCCTGTCGCTGCCCGCGATGACCAGCGCGCGATCCACCCCGGGTGCCGGACGGTCCACCACCTGAGTCACAGAGGCCTCCCAAAGGCCCTTCACCCGAGAGACATCCAGGCGCCCTTCGGCGACGAGCCGATCGACGACCGGGCTCGCGCCGATGGTGCCCACCAGGATCAGCCGTGTCGCGCGCTCCGGCAGGGTGTGCCGCAGTTCGGGCCGCACGCCGCTGACCCGTTCGACATCCGCTTGCAGATCGCCGGCTGCGCGGATCACCGCCGCGTCGTCGGCCGCGTCCACGAACACGTCGACCGCGGCGCCGTCCCGCACCAGCGTGAAGCCGGACCGGTCCGATGCCACGGCCCGCGCGGTTGAGGGAAGCGCGGCCGGAAGCAGCGGGGCCGCCCCGACGGCCGCCATGCCCCGCAGAAACGATTTGCGGCTCCACAGCGGCGGTTCCTGCGGTTCGGTGTGCGGCACGAGACGCTCCCTTGTCCGCGCCTGCCACGCCGACGGTCCTCGCGTGGACCGTCGGCGGGCTGAGCGCATGGCTGGTTGGGGAAGAGGCCGAAGTGCAACGGGTGACGCGAAGAGCGGCATGGCATGGCCATGCTAGAAAGCGCTTGCTGGCCTGACCCTAAGCCAGGCTCGGCCGGGACGTCCAGACCGGTGCGTGGGGACGCCTGTGGCAATGCCGTCGGCCGTCGTGCCGCCGCAGTGGTGCTGTGCAGTGAGAAGTGCCGCGATGAGGTGAACCTGCCCGGGATATCTCTGACCCTCCATGCTGCCTATCAGAAGAAGGCGATCAGTCCGGAGGGAAGCAACCGTGACACGGAAGTTCCATCTCGCCTGCATCTTCAACTTCACCCCGGACGACTGGCAGGGCCCGTTCGGCACCGGTGGCGCCCCCTGGGACGGCAGGTTCCACACGGAAGTGGCCCAGGCACTGGAGCGCGCCTGCTTCGACTACGTGATCATCGAGGACAAGCTCATGGTCCCGGAGAGCTACGGCGGCTCCTCTGAGCGGGCGCTGCGGCAGGGCATGGTCGTCCCCAAGCATGACCCGGTCCCGCTCGCCGTCGCGATGGGGCTGGCAACCTCCCACCTGGGCATCGTCGCCACCCTGTCGACCATGGCGTACCCGCCGTTCATGACCGCGCGGCTCGCCTCGACGACGGACAGCATGCTCGGCGGCCGGTTCGGCTGGAACATCGTCACCAGCGCCGAGGACCTGGCCGCCCAGAACTTCGGCATGGAGAAACTGCCGTCGTGGGACGTCCGCTACGCGATGGCCGACGAGTACGTCGACGTGGTCCGGCAGCTGTTCGCCTCCTGGGACGCGGACGCCGTCGTGCTCGACCGGGAGCAAGGGATCTACGCCGACCACACCAAGGTCCGGCCGATCCATTTCAAGGGCGAGTACTTCCAAGGGCGCGGCCCGCTGAACACCGTGCCCTCCCCACAACACCGGCCCGCGTTCGTCCAGGCCGGCGCCTCGCCCAGGGGCCGGATGTTTGCCGCCCGCAACGCGGACTCGGTCATCGCCATCGCCAACGGCCCATCCGGCATGAAGCAGTTCCGAGACGACGTGCGCAAACACGCCGAGGCCGCCGGCCGCGATCCCGACGAGGTCAAGGTGCTGTTCTGCGTCACGCCGACCCTCGGCGAGACAGAGCAGGACGCGCGGGACAAGTACGAACGGATGATCTCCTCGCCCCAGTTAATCCACGACATCCTCGCCGAGACGTCCGCGCTCACGGAGATCGACTTCGCCCAGTTCGACCTGGACAAGCCGCTGCCCTACCGGCTGGAGACCAACGGCGAACAGGGGTCGCTGGACCAACTGCAGCAGTGGGGCAGCGGCAAAACCCTGCGGGAGCTGGTCATGGACGCCGCCGGGGGGCTGGTCTCCTCAGTGGAGCTGATCGGCACACCGGAGCAGGTGGCCGAGCGGATGGGCGAGGTGATGGAGGAAGTCGGAGGCGACGGCTTCATGCTGACGACACCGGTGCTGCGGCTTAACCGCCGCTGGGTTGCCGAGGTCGCCGACGGCCTCGTGCCCGCGCTGCAACGCCGTGGCCTGACCAGGTTGGCGTACACGCCAGGGAACAGAACAACCTCCGGCAGAACCTCGCGGAATTCTGACACCGGCCGCAGCGATGACGACCCCCACGAAACCCCGGCTGGTCCTGGATGCAAGCGCCCAGGACGTGCTGTTCAGGCGGGCGCGCACCGTCGAACGCTTCACCGGCGAACCGGTCGACGACGAGACGATCCGGGCCGTGTACGACCTTGTCCGCGACGGCCCGACCGCTTTCAACCAGCAGCCCCTCAGGATTCTTCTGCTCCGCTCCTCGGAAAGCCGCACACGGCTGGCCGTCCATCTCTCGCGGAGCAACCGGGAGAAAACCCTGCGGGCGCCGCTGACTGCCCTGCTGGCGGTGGACAACGAATTCCACCGCAACCTTTCCAGATTGTTTCCCGGATTTCCCGGAGCTGCGGATCTTTACGCCGAGAATCGCGCTCTACGGGAACGGTCTGCGTTGCTGAACGGTGCGCTGCAGGCCGCTTATTTCATCATCGGGATACGGGCTGCGGGCTTGGCCGCCGGACCCATGAGCGGCTTTGACGAGGACGGCGTCAACCGGGAGTTCTTCCCGTCCGGCGACCTCTCGGCACTGCTCGTGGTGAACATCGGCCGGCCCGAGCGCTCCGGGGAGCGGCCGCGTGGGCCCCGCTTGTCCCACAGCGAGGTGTGTACGACACTGTGACGCCGCACCGTCCGGCCTTCGCCCCGCTCACGCGGGTGGGCGAGGGCCGGACGGGTCCTCGGGGCGTATTGTCTCGCGGTACCAGCGGCCCCACTTGTCCAGTTCCTCTGTGATGGAGTCCAGGCTGTGCCCGACCTCGGTGAGCGCGTACTCGACCCGCGGCGGCACTTCGCGGTACACGGTCCGCGCCACCAGACCGTCGGCTTCCAGTTCCCGTAACTGGCGGGTCAGCATGCGCTGGGTGATGCCCGGTAGCGCGCGCCTGAGTTCACCGAACCGACGGGTGCCCGCGACCAGCTGCTTGAGAATGGCCAGCTTCCAACGACCCCCGAGCATCTCCATAGCGAACTCGATCGCACAGTGATCCGGGGCTTCTTCGACGCTGGAACGCACGACTGACCTCCATTGGTATACAGCGTGACACTAAGGGACACCAAAGACCGTACTTGTGGCCCGCGTTGGTACGCCCTGAAACTGAGACTATGTCAAACAAGGAGGCGCCCGCACCGGTGCGAGCAATAGAAGAGACCGAACATAGGGACCCTTCGGCCGCCCCACCGAAGCGGCGGTGGCTGGTGCTGGCCGTAGTGTCGGGCAGCCTGCTGCTGTGCGGTATCGACCTCACCGTGCTGCACGTCGCCGTACCCAGCATGAGCCGGGAACTCGACCCCTCTCCCGCCGGGCTACTGTGGATTGTCGACGTCTACTCGCTCACGCTCGCGGCCCTGCTCGTGACCTGCGGCACCCTCGGCGACCGGATCGGCCGGCGCCGCATGGTGCTCAGCGGTTTTGTCACCTTCGGCTTCGCCTCGGCAGCGGCCGCCTTCTCGACATCGACGGCGCAACTCATCGCCGCGCGCGCCGCGCTCGGAGTCGGCGCGGCGATGATCATGGCCTCCACGGTGGCGATCATCAGGGTCGTCTTCACCGACGACCGCGAACGGGCCGTCGCCATCGGCATCTGGACAGCCGCCCACAGCGTTGGCGCCACGATCGGTCCGCTGGTCGGCGGTCTGGTCACCGCGAAGTGGGGCTGGGGTGCGGTCTTCTTGATCAACGTGCCCGTCATCGTCGTCATCTTGGCTGTCGGCGCCCGGGTCATCCCCGAGTCCCAAAACCCCGTTCCCCGCCGCTGGGACCTGGCCAGTGTGGCGCTGTCCGTCACCGGCCTGGCCAGCGTGGTCTACGCGCTCAAGCAGGCCGGCGAGCACGCCGGGGTGAACGGCGTCATCGTCATCACAGCCGTCGCCGGAAGCCTCCTGCTCTACCTCTTCGTGCGCCGTCAACGGCGCATCGCCGAGCCGCTGCTGGACTTCTCCCTCTTCCGTGAACGCCGCTTCACCACCGCCACCTTGTGCGTCATCGGCTGCTTTGGCTCCTACGTCGCCCTTCTGTTCTTCCTCACCCAGTGGCTCCAGCAGGTGGGCGAGTACTCGCCGCTGAGCGCCGGACTCGCACTGATGCCACTGGCCGGCGCCAACGCCATCGGCGCTGTCACAGCGCCCTGGGCCGCGAACCGGTGGGGCAACCGGTGGGCGCTCACCGGGGCGCTCGCCCTCTTCGCCACCGCCCTAGCTGCCATGGCCGCCGTCGGCGACACCGCCCACTACGGAGTGCTGCTCGTGCCGTTGCTGGGCGCGGGATACGGCGCCGGCATCGTGATGACCCTGGGCGCCGACTCCATCATGAGCGCCGCGCAGCCGGAACGCTCCGGGGAAGCAGCCGCCATCCAGGAGACATCCTTCGAACTCGGCGCGGGCCTCGGCGTAGCCGTCCTCGGCACCGTCCTGACGGCCGTGTACCGAACCGGCCTGCCCCAGGTACCGGGGCTCGGTCCGGACGGGCGGGCGACGGCCGAGGAATCGTTCGCGCACGCCGAGGACCTCATCGCCCACCTTCCGTCCGAAACCGCCCAGACACTACTGCGCGCGGCACAACAGGCCTACGATCAGGGCTTTACCACCGTGCTGACCCTCGCCGCCATCGGCTTGGTCGTCACCGCCGCCATGGCGGCCGTCCTGCTGCGCCCCCCCCCCCGAAGACGAGGTGACGAAGCCGCATTAGGACCGCAGTGCGCGCGTGTTCCGCTGCACGGCATGAACGGCGACGATGTGCTGACTCTCACTTCCCCGCCATGGGCGATCCTCATTCCGATGTCATTTGAGATGGCTCTATGGCCCGCTAGATGGTAGGAGAGATGCGGGATTGCTGTCAGACATGACATGAGAACTGTTGATGCAGGCATCTGAGAGTTGCCTGTTCATTCCACTGAGAATCACAATACGAAGAAGGCTGCGACCTGCTGTTTCGCTCTGAAGGTGTTCGGTGAGGTGACCTCCACGTGGCGCCACTCCGTCCACGTGTGCCGCCCGTCGCAGACTTGTCAGCAGGCTGTCCGATGGCCGATGAGTACAGCACTGGCGACCGCCGCTCGCATGTGCTGCACCTTGAACCGATCGACGACGACTCACTCCGGCTTGCGCGGGCCGCATGCTCCCGTGTTGTCGATCGAGGCACCCCCGCTCGCGCGGGCGCTACTGAGAGGAGAACTTCGGTGCCGCCAGGGGGTATGAGTCACTCCCGCTCGCGCTGGCTCTACAGGAACGTGCGGGCCAGGGCGGTCGGGCACTCCTGCTCGCGCAGGCTCTACGACGTGACCAGCGACGCCGGTGTCGCGGCCGACGCGTCATTCCCGCTCGCGCGGGCTCTATACGTCCACCACAATCCCCACGACGTCCGACAGATCGAGTCACTCCCGCTTGCGCGGGCTTGACGGGTGTTGCCAACCGAGTCTCGGCTTCGAGAATACTCCAGCCCTGTGTGGGCCGTGCCCTTGTGTCTGAAGACAGAGGACCAGGGAGCGGAGTTGCGCCTGCTCGCGCGGGATTTACCCCAAGTTCGCCCGGCGCGACGGCTTCGGGCCACTCCCGCCCATGCGGGCTCTACCGCCGCGCTCTGCCGCCTGAGCTGCGCGACCGCGTGTCACTCCCGCTCGCGCGGGCTCTCCAGGAACGTGCGGGCCGTTCGGCCAGGGCGGTCGGGTCACTCCTGCTCGCGCAGGCTCTACGGCGCGGGTGTTGCCAGCCGGGGCTCGGCCCCGAGACCACTCCAGCCCAGCGCCTGCCGTACCCCTGCGTCTGAACACAGAGGGCCTGGAGACGCAGTTACTCCCGCTCGCGCGGGCTCTACCTGGCCAGCAACGCGAATGATCCCCTCCGGGTCGCGTCACTCCCGCTCGCGCGGGCTCTACAGGTCCTCGGCAGTTCGAGGCCGGGCAGGATCGCGTCACTCCCGCTCGCGCGGGCTCCAACTTCTCCCCCAATCAGGGGACTTGCTCTGCTCCCGGCCGGCCACTCCTGCTCGTGCGGGCGCTGCAACGCGGCGGTTACCGTCCTGGACAGGAAGTCTGGGTCACTCCCGCTCGCCGAGGCGCTACCGGAATGTCGGGCGGGTCGTACGCCCGGATGGTGCGTCACTCCCGCTCGCGCGGGCTCTACTATCGGCCGGAGTCACTGGTGTGGCTGGAGGGCGATTCACTCCCGCTCACGCAGGCTCTACCCGAACGTCGAAGTGGACTTGGAGTATATCGCCGAGTCACTCCCGCTCGCGTGGGCTCCACGCCATGGAGCTCGGCGAGGTCGGTGGGATGGCCGCGTCACTCCCGCTCGCGCGGGCTCTGCAAACGGCGGATCCGAGCACCAGGAGCGTCCGCCGCGTCACTCCCGCTCGCGCGGGCTCTACGTGCCGGTGGAAATGCGTAGGGGGCGGCCGGACGCGTCACTCCCGCTCGCGCGGGCTCTACCCTTCTCGACCTGGGCACTCTTGGGCACTTTGCCTGTCATTTGCTTGCGACCGGCTACGAAAATGATGCCACATCAGAGGTTGAGGCCGTACGAGATGTACGGGCAGAGCGTGGATTCTAGCGGGCGCGAGGCTGATTGCTCTGCTTTTGCGTGATCATGTTGTCGTGGGTTCCGCGAGGTGGCAGCGTGTGGAGATGGGAGCTGTTGAGGACGCCCGGTACGACGGTGTTAGCCGTCGTCCCTGCGGGAAGTTCGATCGTGCGACGCTGAGGGTGTATTCGCTGCTGTTCCACCTGATCGATGTGGGTGCGGTGGCCGCGGTGCTCTGGGACCGGTTCCTGACCCCGAGCCAACGTAAGGTCATCAGCGCCGGGCTCGATGTCTCGCAGGAGCATGCGCGTTCGCTGGTGTCTTTCCTGGCTGCCATGCATGACATCGGAAAGCTAATTCCGAGTTTCCAGTCCTTTGAGCCCTCAGTACGCATACGGCTAGGGGAGGACCTGCTGGCGGACATGGGCCTGGTGGTGCACGTGCCGCACGCACGCGCGTCGATGCATGCGGGGCTGCATCTGCTGGGCGAGCTGGGATTCGCCGTCGGCGGTAACGACAGTCCCGCCGTCCGTGCTGCTCAGGGTCTGGGCGGGCACCACGGCCGGTTCCTGCAACTCGACGTGGACGGGGCGGCATCCGCCCACCGGGTGCAGGCCACCCTGGGCGGACCCGTGTGGCAGGACCTGCGCCGCCGCTACACCCGGCTGCTGTGGCACCTGTTCGGTGTCGACGAGGCTCCGGACCGGATGTCGGTCGAGGCGGCGGTGCTGATCACGGGTCTGACGATGGTTGCCGACCGTGTCGCGAGCCAGCGCCGGTATTGGGTGCCCAACGCGGACACTCCGTCCTTCGGGGCTGCCGAGCACTACAGTCACGCCCGCGAGCAGGCCGAGGAAGAGGTCGAGCGGCTCGGCCTTACCCGCTTCGCTTTGGACCGGGTCCCGTTCACCACCGCCCACCCGGGACTTGAGGAACCCAACGCTCTTCAAGCCTCCGTGATGGAGGAGTTGCCGCGGCTGGTCGCCGAGCGGGGGAGTGGCATCGCGGTGGTCATGGATGCCATGGGGGCGGGAAAGAGCGTGACCGCCCTGGAGATGGCGCGGATCTTCAACGAGCACTGTGGCACTCAGGGGGTGATGTGGCTGCTCCCGGCCACGGCCGCCGCCGACCAGGCCTACGAGGTCCTGGACCGGTACGTGCGCGCCCACCAGCCCGAGTACGCCCCCGTGATGCTGGTGCACCACCACAGCGACCTCAACGAGGCCTACACCGGCCGGCGCCTGTCCCCGGCGGACATGTCCGTTTTGGACGGACCACCCGACAGCCCGTTCACCGACGACCCGGACGATCTTGCGGCTGGCGACGAGACGGAGTCCGGCCCGGGCACCGCCGGCCCTGACCGATGGCTGCGCGGAGGGGACAACGCGCTCCTGGCCCAGTACACCGTCTCTACCACCGACCAGGCACAGATGGCTGTCCTCCCCGTCCGCTACAGCGCGCTGCGCATGCTGGCCCTGTCGGGCAAGACAGTCGTGGTCGACGAAGCCCACGCGCTGGACCCGTTCAGCCAGCTCCAGTTGCTGCGCCTGCTGCACTGGCTGGGAGCCCTGAACTGTCCGGTTGTCTTGCTGTCGGCGACGATGCCTGCGTCCACCGCCACCGAGCTGGTACGGGCGTACCTGTCCGGAGCCGGCCAAACAGGTCTCCACGGTGCCTCGTTCGCCCCCCGCTACCCCGGGTGGCTGTTCGCGGACGCGGCAACCGCCACCGCCCACCGCATGTCCGAACCGGCCCAGGACCGGCAAAGGGCCGCCCAGCGCAGGACCGCTCACATCCGCATCCGCCCGGTCACTTACCGGCGCCTCGAACAGACCGGCCGCACTGTCGACCCGGGGGAGCGCCTGGCCATGATCGCCGACACGCTCCAGCCGGTGGTCCGCCACGGCGGATGCGCGGCCGTGGTGTGCGCGACCGTCGCCGACGCGCAGGACACCTACCAATACCTGTGCCGTACATGGACCGGCCCACCGCACGACCTGGTCCTCGTCCACGCCCGGGTCCGGGGGTGGCGACGGCAGAGCACGCTGCGAGACCTCCGCCACCGGCTGGGGCCCGCCGGCCCGCGCCCGGCGCGCCTCGTCTTCGTCACCACCAGCCTCCTCGACATGAGCCTGGACATTGATGTCGACCTGATGGTCAGCGATCTCGCTTCTCTGGCACGCCTGCTGCAGCGCCTGGGGCGCCTGGGCCGCTTCACCCGTCTGTGGGCCGGGCAGGACCGCCGCCCCGCATGGTGGGACCGTGACAACAGCCCGACGTTGACGGTGCTGAACCCGGTCAACTCCCGCGGCGCGACCGCTCTGCCGCCCGGGTGGGGCACGGTCGAGCCCGCCGTCACCCTCCACGAAACCGCCCGGCTCCTCCTCACCCTGGAGAAGGAACCCCTTGTTGTACCCGACGATGTCCAGGCCCTCGTCGAACAGGTCCACGGTGTCACCTCCGGTTTCGCGGGGGAAACGACGCGTCTGCAGCAGATGGCAGCCACCCACCAGACCCGCACCAGTCGTCAGCAGCAGCTCAGCGCGATCCACCTGGCGCCCCCGGCGATACGGGTCTCGTCCCTGGCCGACCTGCACCGTCAGCACCTCACCACCGCCCAGGCGGCCACCCGGCCCGGCATCCTGCCCCGCCGCCTGCTGCCCTGCTACCGCGGCCCCGAGGGCACCCTGACCCTCGACGCAGCCGGCCTTCTCCCGCTCCCGGACCAGGAACACCTCAGCCGGCGCCACCTGCGCAGCATCCTGGAACACACACTGCCTGTCCCGGCCGCCTGGGTCACCCGCGCTTCCGACCGGCATCAGCCGCCCGAAAGCTGGAAGAAGCATCCTCTTCTCGCCGACACCGTGCTGCTGCCCACTGATTCTTCAACACGGGAGAGTGAACAGCGTTTCGGCCATCACTGGCTCCGCATGGACGAAGAACTCGGCCTCCTGCACCGCAAAGACCATCAATGATCACTGCACGTAACACTCAGGGCTGAAAGCATCACGCCACCCTTCGATAGTCGGACTTTCTCACCGGTCGCGAAGCGCTGTGGCGACATGATTCGCTGTGCCGCACACCACCGAACGCCCAGTCGCACATCGCACACCGCTCTGCCCCACAAGGGCGCTGCGATATCCCCTGCACAGCACCGGCCGCGCTCGGCCCGGCCGCAGCGTTGCCCCGCAGCAGCAAACTAGCCGAGAACATGCCCTGGTCCCGGCGGCCCGCACCCTGCCTCCTCACGCTTCTCCCTCTTTCCGGAAGACACCCCCGTGCCCTCGTTACCCCCGCCCGCCACGTTCAGCGCAGCCGACAGCCCCTGGATCGACGTCCGCTCCGGTGACCAGTACGACCAAGTGGGCCTGCGGACCCTGTTCCTGGACGCCCACCGCATCGACGATCTCGCCCTGCCCCACCCGCCGGCAGCCTCAGCGCTGCTGCGGGTCGCGGTCGCCATCACCGCCCGGATCACCGGCCTGGACGACCCCGAACTCACAGCCTCCCGATGGAACGCCCTGCGCCGCCGCTGCCTGGTCCAGGGCCGCTTCGACCCAGACGCCGTCCACGCCTACTTCGACCAGCACGGCTGGGACGTCTTCGACCTGGTCCGGCCCTGGCTGCAGGACCCCTCGCTGCGCACCCAGTGCCCCCACAGCACCGGCATCAACGTCTTCGTGCCCGGGCGCCCCGCCGGCAACAACTTGGCCTGGTTCAGTCCGCACAGCCATCACACCGCCGAACCCGTTCCCACCGCCGACGCCCTGCAGATCCTGCTCATCCACCACTACTACGGGCGTTGCGGCAAAGGCACCCCCCGCACTCTGGGGTCATGTCCCCTGTGGGGGTCTGTACGGTGGATGGTGTAACTCCCAAGCTGGAAGCGACAGTTGATGACTGACGTGACGAGTGACACCGAGGCCGGGAAGGCCGCTGTGAGTGGGACGGGCGCCGTGGACGACGGGCTGGTCGCCGAGCTGGTTGCCCGGGCCCAGGCCGGTGGCGTGAAGCTCACCGGGGAAGGCGGTCTCCTGCAGCAGTTGACGAAGCGGGTGCTGGAGTCGGCGCTGGAGGGCGAGCTCACTGATCATCTGGGGCACGAGCCCGGTGAGCGGGCCGAGGGCGGCCGGGACAACTACCGCAACGGGCATCGCTCCAAGACGGTGATCACCGAATCGGGGCCGGTCGAGATCGCAGTGCCGCGGGACAGGTCCGGGTCGTTCGAGCCGCAGCTGGTCAGGAAGCGGCAGCGGCGTCTGGGCGGCGTGGACGAGATGGTCCTGTCACTGTCGGCGAAAGGACTCACGCACGGGGAGATCTCCGCGCATCTCGCCGAGGTGTACGGCGCGGAAATCTCCAAGTCCACGATCTCCACGATCACCGACAGCGTGATGGCCGGCATGACGGAGTGGCAGAACCGTCCGCTGGACAGCGTCTACCCGGTCGTCTTCATCGACTGTGTG